>CAYGMD010000277.1:0-4407 GCA_964350785.1 uncultured Acidobacterium sp.
CCCCAAGACGGCGTCGCAGCTGGCGCGCGTCGAGGGCGCGCCGTTCGGCACGCGCGGCGGGCTGTCGGTGCCCCACACGTTCCCGGCCGACGGCGATTACGTCTTCAAGGTGGAACTGCACAGCAACGCCTGCGGCGTGCTGTTCGGCGGCCCCAACGAAGGCGAGCAGGTGGAGATTTCGGTCGACGGCGAGCGCAAGGCGGTGATCCAAATCGATCCGCGCATGGCCGAGACCACGACCGGCCTGTCGCTGAAGACGCCGCCCATGGCCATCAAGGCCGGCGTGCGCCGGGTCACGGCCGCCTTCATCCAGCGCTTCGAGGGCCCGGTCAACGACCTGGTCGCGCCCATCGATCACACGCTGGCCGACACGCAGATTGGCGTGGCAGTCGGCATCACCACCCTCCCGCACGTCAAGGACTTCAGCATTGTCGGGCCCTACAACGTGACGGGCATCTCCGACACGGTCAGCCGCCGCAAGATCTTCTCGTGCCGCCCGACGTCGGCGGCCGATGAAGCCACTTGCGCCACCCGGATCGTCCGCACGCTGGCGACACAGGCGTTCCGCGGCAGCGTGGCGGAACGCGACCTGGCCGGCCTGATGAAGTTCTATACGGACGGCCGCAAGGAAGGCGACTTCGAATACGCCATCGGCGGCGCCATCGAGGCCATTCTCGCGAGCCCGCAGTTCCTGTTCCGGCTGGAGAGCACCCCCGGCATGCTGCGGGCGGGGCAGGCCGGGGCCCCCGGCGCGGCAGCCGCGCTGGGGTGGAAGGCATACAAGCTCAACGACGCCGAACTGGCGTCGCGGCTGTCGTACTTCATCTGGGGCGCGGCGCCCGACGCCGAACTGATGAAGCTGGCCAGCCAGGGCCGGCTGAGCGCGCCGGGCGTGTACGAAAAGCAGATCGCCCGCCTGGTCGCCGACCCCCGGTCCGAGGCGTTGTCGAAGCGCTTTGCCCGGCAGTGGCTGCGGCTGGGCGACGTCGAGGGCGTGCTGCCCGACGCGGTCGCCTATCCCTACTTCGACCGCACGCTCGGTGACGCCTTCGTCAAGGAGTCCGAACTCTTCTTCGACTCCCTCGTCCGCGAAGATCGCAGCGTGTTGGACCTGTTGACGGCCGACTACTCGTTCGTCAACGAGCGCATCGCGCGGCATTACGGCATCCCCAACGTCGCCGGCAACGCCTTCCGCCGGGTCGCGTTGCCCCCCGAACGGCGCGGCATCCTGACGCACGGCAGCGTGCTGGTGCTGACGTCGGTGGCCGACCGCACCTCGCCGGTGATGCGCGGCAAGTTCGTGATGGAAGTGATGATGGGCTCGCCGCCGCCCCCGCCGCCGCCCAACGTGCCGGCGCTCGAGGAGACCAAGGGCGAGGTGTCGGGCAAGGTGCTGACCGTGCGCGAGCGCATGGAAGAGCACCGCAAGAACCCGCAGTGCACGTCGTGCCACCGCGTGATCGACCCGCTCGGCCTCGCGCTCGAGAACTTCGACGTCACCGGCAAGTACCGGATCAAGGACAACGGCATGCCGGTCGACCCCAACGGCACGCTCTACGACGGCACGCCCATGGCCGGCGCGGCCGGCTTGCGCGCGGCGCTGCTGAAGCACCAGGATGTGTTCCTCCTGAGCTTCACCGAGAACCTGTTGACCTATGCGCTCGGCCGCCGCATCGAGGCGCCCGACATGTGGGCCGTGCGCCGCCTGGTGCGCGAGGCTGCCAGGCGCGACTACAAGCTGTCGGCCTTCGTGCAGGCCGCCGCCACCAGCCCGTTGTTCACGATGGGGCGCGCCGGCCAGGCGCCGACCACCACCGTCGCAGTACCGTGACAAGAAGTGCCAGGAGGGCGGCACTTTAGTGCCGCCGTAAAGGAACGCTTATGAACGTGATTACCGGAAAGCACCTCGATCGCCGCACCGTTCTCAAGGGCCTCGGCGCGGCCATCGCGCTGCCGATGCTCGACGCGATGGTGCCGGCCCGGGCCGCGGCGCAGACGCGCAAGGTCCGCCTGGTGGCCATGGAGATGGTGCACGGTTCGGCCGGCAGCACCGCGTTCGGCCTGCAGAAGAACCTGTGGGCGCCGGCGGCCACCGGGTCGGCCTTCGACCTGAGCCCCACCAGCATGGCGCCGCTCGAGCCGTGGCGTGAATACATCACCATTGTCAGCAACACCGACGTCCGCAATGCCGAAGCGTTCCTGCCGCCCGAAATTGGCGGCGACCACTTCCGCTCGGCGGCCGTGTTCCTGACCCAGGCGCACCCGCACCAGACGCAGGGCTCCGACCTCAAGGCCGGCACCTCGCTCGACCAGTTGTTCGCCCAGAAGTACGGCCAGGAAACACCCATGCCGTCCATGCAGCTGTGCGTGGAGAACGTGGACCAGGCCGGCGGCTGCTTCTACGGCTACTCGTGCGCCTACACCGACTCCATCAGCTGGGCGTCGCCGAGCGAGCCGCTGCCGATGATTCGCGACCCGCGCCCGGTGTTCGATCAGTTGTTCGGCATCGGCGCCACGCCCGAGGCCCGCGCCGCCCGCCGCCGCCGCGACCGCAGCATCCTGGACTGGGTCACGCAGTCGACCAACCAGTTGAAGGGGACCCTCGGCGCCGCCGACCAGGCGCGCCTGGCCGACTACCTCGACGACGTGCGCGAGATCGAACGGCGCATCCAGAAGGTCGAGGCACAGAACACCAGCGGCGATCAGCGCACCCTGCCCGGCGCGCCCATTGGCGTGCCCGATTCGTACGACGAGCACGTCAAGCTGATGTTCGACATGCAGGTCGTCGCGTTCGCCTCGGACGTGACCCGCGTCGTCGCCTTCAAGCTGAGCCGCGACGTGTCGAACCGCGTCTATCCCGAGACCGGCGTCAACACCGGCTTCCACATCGCCTCGCACCACCAGGACCGCGACGATCGCATCCTGGAACTGGCCAAGATCAACAAGTACCACGTCGGCCTGGTGCCGTACTTCCTGAAGAAGCTCAAGGACACGCCCGACGGCGACAGCAACCTGCTGGAGAACTCGCTGATCATCTACGGCTCGCCGATGGGCAACTCGAACGTGCACAACCACAAGCGCTGCCCGCTGTTCTTCGCCGGCCATGCCGGCGGCGCGCTGAAGGGCAACCTGCACATCAAGGCCGCCGACGGCACGCCCATGGCCAACGCCATGCTGGCGGCCATGCGCGGCATCGGCGTCCAGATGGACTCGTTCGGCGACAGCACGAGCGCGATGGACTTGAACGCCGCGCCCGCGCCCACCGCCGCGGAATGAAATGGGCCACAGAGGACACGGAGGACACAGAGAAACACTTTTCTAAAGGCCAGTGCCGCTAGCCAGCGGACGGGCATTTTGAAGAAATTACTCTGAGTCCTCTGTGTCCTCTGTGGCAAAAGCGTTGGTTGGATGAAGGGCATATGAAGAGAATCGCCGCCGTTCTAGTCCTCGTTGGTCTCGTTGCTTCACTCCACGCGGCGCCGAGCTCGCCGATCGCCGACGCCGCGATGGCGAAGGATGTCGCCACGGTGAAGAAACTCCTGAAGGCAGGCGTCGACGTCAACGCCGCCCAGGGCGACGGCATGACGGCGCTGCACTGGGCCGCGCTCAACGGCGACGCCGAGCTGGCGTCGATGCTGCTGTACGCCGGCGCCAACGCCGGTGCCAAGACCCGCCTGGGCGGCTACACGCCGCTCCATCTCGCCGCCCAGATTGGCAACGCCTCGGTCATCGCGCCGCTGATTGCCGCCGGTGCGGTCGTCACCGCCACCACCACGACGGGCGCCACGGCGTTGATGCAGGCGTCACACGCCGGCAGCACCGAGGCGGTGCGCATGCTGATCGAGAACGGCGCGGATCTGAACGCCAGGGAGACCGCCAACGGCCAGACGGCCATGATGTTTGCCGCCGCGGCCGACCGCGTGGACGTCGTCAAGCTGCTGCTGGCGCGCGGCGCCGACACCGCCATCACCTCGCGCGTCGAGGATCTGTCGGCGCTGACCATGACCGCGGATGTGGACCAGAACGGCGTGCCGCGCCCGGCGCCGGCGCAGGGCCCGGGGCCCAGCATCCCCGGCGTCACGCGCGGCTTCAACTACAACGAGCTGATCGGCAAGCACGGCGGCCTCGCGGCGCTGCACTTTGCGGCCCGCCAGGGCGCGCTCGCCACGGTGGACGCGCTCGTCAAGGGCGGCGCCACCATCAACCAGCGCGGCGCCGGCGACAAGACGACGCCGATCCTGGTGGCGGCCATCAACGGCCACTTCGACACGGTGAGCTACCTGCTCGACCACGGCGCCGACCCGAACCTGGCCAGCGAAGGCGGCGTCACGCCGCTCTATGCGGTGGTCAACGTCCAGTGGCAGCCGCGCTCGTTCTACCCGCAGCCGCGCGCCTACCTGCAGCAGA
>CAYGMD010000278.1:0-4303 GCA_964350785.1 uncultured Acidobacterium sp.
TGTAGGTGCGGCGGTGGCCGCGGATCTCGGCCTCGTCGCGCACGCCGCCGAGCGAGATGCGCACGAACTTGCGGCCGAGCGACTGCGCGATCGAGCGCGCGAGCGAGGTCTTGCCGACGCCGGGCGGGCCGACGAAGCACAGGATGGGCCCCTTCATGCCGGGGTTGAGCTTGCGCACCGCCAGGTATTCGAGAATGCGGTCCTTGGCCTTCTCGAGCCCCGAGTGCTCGGCATCCATGATGGTCTTGGTCTTCTTCAGGTCGATGACCTCGTCGGTCCGCTTCGACCACGGCAGCGCCACGATCCAGTCGAGATACGTGCGCGCCACGGTGTACTCGGCGGCGGCCGGCGGCATCTTCGACAGGCGATCGAGCTCGCGCAGCGCCTCTTTCTTCACCGCCTCGGGCAGGCCGGCGGCTTCGAGCTTGGTGCGCAGCTCCTCGATCTCGCGCGTCTGGTCGTCGCCTTCGCCCAGCTCCTTCTGGATCGCCTTGAGCTGTTCGCGCAGGAAGTAATCGCGCTGGTTCTTGCCGACTTCCGACTGCACCTGGCTCTGGATCTTCGAGCCGAGCTCGAGGACTTCGAGTTCCTTGATCAGCAGGCGGTTGAGCAGGTCGAGCCGCGCGCGGACGTCGAGCGTCTGCAGCACTTCCTGCTTGGTCTCGGTGGCGATGGTGCCCAGGCCCGAAGCGATGAAGTCGGCCAGCCGGCCGGGATCGGTGATGTTCGAGGCGAGCGCCTGCAGGTCGTCCGACATCAACGGCGACAGCGAGACGATCTGCTGGAAGTTGGCCTTGATGTTCCGCTGCAGGGCGTCGATCTCGAGGCGGTCTTCGTCCTTCAGGATCTCGGGCGTCTCGGTGGCCTTGCCGCGCAAGTACGGCCGGGTCGAGGTGATTTCATCGAGCCGCACGCGCGCCAGGCCCTGCACGATGATGCGCAGGCTGCCGTCGGGCAGCTTGAACATCTTGTGGATCTGGCTGGCGGTGCCGATCTCGTGGAGGTCCTTGTGCCCGGGCTCGTCCTCGCCCGCTTCGCGTTGGGCGAAGACGGCAATGGTCTGGCCGCTGGCCACCGCCTCGTCAATCAGCTTGACGGAGCTTTCGCGCGCCACGGCGAGCGGCATGAACGCCTGAGGAAACAGCACGGTGTCGCGCAGGGGCAACACCGGCATCTCGGGCGGCACCCGGAAGACGGACGTCTCCGAAATCGCGGACTCGACAGGATCGATGGGGTCGCTTGGATTGCTCACGATGCCGCCCCTCCAGGGGCGATTGTAGTCAGGTGTGAGCCAGCAGGCGGGACGACTCCAGGCCCCGCCTTCCGCCGGGGTCCCCAACGCGGCAGCCGCGTTGGGGTGGCCTGGCGGAGCCTGTGATTCCAGGACGCGGGGTGTCAGCCCCGCATGTCGAAGCCGAGGCTCGATGAACCGCGGCGCGCCTGGATGCGTTCGCGCTGCTGGGCCATTTCGCGGGCTTCTTCGCAGTCCTTGCACCTGACGGCGAAGGGCAGCGCACGCAGCCGGGGCTGGGCGATCTCTTCACCGCATTCGAAGCAGTGACCGTAAGTGCCTTCTTCAAGGCGCGAGAGCGCCTCGTTGATCTTGTTCAGCGTCTCCGCCTTCATCTGGATGAGGGCGAATTCGATGTCTTCCTGAATGTCGACCTCGGACGTTTCGCCCGGATCGAGAACCTCGTGGTCCTTTTCAGACCCTTCGGCACGGACGTCGCGAATCTTGCCCTGAACTTCGCTCAGGATCTCGCGCTGACGCTCGACGAGCATCCGCTTCAAATCGTCGTACCGCGCCCCGGTGGCGGGTACTTCTGCTACTGCGACGTTCCGCTTCTTTACTTTGGCTGCCATGACTTCAGCCGCTCCCTTCCATCTTCCCTTCCCGACAGGGAAGGCTATTAGTGCCCCGCTCTTGCGCTTACCTCTAAGCAAGACCGATGCCTATAAACCAGACCAAACTTGCACGTCAATTACCGATATGAGCGAAGGATAGAATGACTGGGGATATGAACCGGAGAGCTCGAAAGTGCCTGCCTTGCGGCCGGCCCGGGCCCGGTCTTCCTTATCTATCGCGTTTGTTCACAAGAACTTAACTGTTCCTGCCTTACCCGAATATCAGCGGTCCGAACACCGTTCACTGCTCATTAGACGCCGGGCCGCCGGTTTGGGTTCTCCCCTCCTCTGTCACTTATCGGGGACACCCACAAACCGGCAAAAGGTAGCACACTGGTGCCTAGTGTGGCAACAATTACACTCGCGCTCGCGCTTTACCGTCGAAAGTCGGCCCGGAAACTCATATGACCTGTCCCTTGTGTCAGAAGCGACCCACCAAGCGCGCCTGTCCCGCCCTTGACCGCGAAATTTGCCCCACCTGCTGCGCCACCAAGCGAGTTGTTGAAATTTCTTGTCCCGAAGGGTGCAGATACCTGGAAACGACCCAGAAACACCCCGCCGCGGTGGTAAAACGGCAAATTGACAAGGACGTGACGGTTCTCATGGCCACCATGGGCCGGTTGTCCGAGCCGCATCTTCAGCTGTTCTTCCTGATCCAGTCGATTATTGTGGCTTTCAGGCCCGACGGCTTCGCCCGGGTCCTCGACAGTGATGTCGCCCTGGCGGCGGGGGCCCTCGCCCAGTCGCTCGAAACGGCCGGCCGCGGGCTCATCTATGACGAAGCCACCCCCTCCGTCATTGCGGAGGCCCTCCGGAAAGAGCTCCGCCAGGTCCTGGATGAAGTGGTCAAGACCGGCGGGTCGCGGGCGGAACGGGAGGTGGCGCTGGTGCTGCGCGGCATCGAGCGCGGCGCCCGGCACGAGGGCGGGCTGGTCGAGGAGGCCCCCACGGGCTACCTCGACCTGGTCGGCCGGGTTCTGCAGCAGGGCTCGCCGAAGACCCCCTCCGTACTGATAAGATAGGCGTTTCTCCAAGGAGCTTTGGTTATGGCAATGCGCTGCGAAATCTGCGACAAGGGACCGGTGGTTGGCCGCCGCGTCTCCCACGCCCACAATGTCCGTCCCCGCCGGTTCGAGCCGAACCTGCAGACGGTCCGCGCCGTCGTTGACGGAGCCACCAAGCGTGTGAAGGTCTGCACCCGCTGCATCCGCTCGGGCAAGATCACCAAGGCGGCGTAATGGTAGTTAAGGTGCCTAATGTGCCTAAGGTGCCTAGGGTGCAGGCATGAAGCAGCTGGTCACGGCCGACGGTGCCGCGAAAGCCATTGGGCCGTACTCGCCGGCCTTGAAGGTCGGGAACCTGCTGTTCCTGTCGGGATCGATTCCGCTCGATCCGGTCACCGGCCAGATCGTCGCCGGGGACATCACCGCCCAGGCCACGCGCGTGATGGAGAACATCAAGGCGCTGCTGGCCGCGGCCGGCGCCGACTTCTCGCACATCGTCCGCACCACGGTGTTCATGGTCGACCTCGGCGAGTTCGCCGCCATGAACGACGTCTATGCCGGCTACTTCACCGCGCCGTACCCGGCGCGGTCGACCGTCCAGGTCGTGAAGCTGCCCAAGGACGTGCGCGTGGAAATCGACGTCATCGCCGTTCTGGAATAGGCGACGACCGCTCCACGTTCAACACTCCCTTAATCCCGCGCACCGCCTTGATCACCTGCTCCAGGTGTTTCATGTCCTTGATCTCGACGGTGACGTCGATGCGCGCGCGCTGATCGCCGGTGCGCGCCTCCATGTTCGTGATGTTGGTGTTGATGTCGGAGATCCGCTGGCTCAGTTCCGCCAGCATCCCCTTGCGGTCCTCGACCTCGATCGTCAGCCGCACCGTGTAGGGCGCGATGTCGGCGCCCTTGTCCCACTCGACGTCGATCTTGCGCTCGGGGTCGTACATCAGGTTGACCACGTTGGGGCACTTCGCCGCGTGCACCGACACGCCCTTGCCGCGCGTGATGTAGCCGACGATCTTCTCGCCGCGGATCGGATTGCAGCACTTCGCGCGGAACACCATGATGTCGTCGGTGCCGCGGACCTTGATGCGATCGCTGGCGGCGCCGCCCGGCCGCAGCACCCGCTTGACCACCGAGACCACGCTCGAATCGGGCGCCCTTTCCTTGAGCTGGCCCGGCGGCACCGCTTTCTGCAGCACCGTGCGCGCCGACAGCTTGCCGTAGCCGATGTAGGCGAGCAGCTCCTCCGGCTTCTGGGCGCCGTACTCCGTCGCAAACTTTGCGAGCCCTTCGCTCTCGAGCACCGTTCTCGGATTGAGATCGAAGCGGCGGGCTTCCTTGTCGAACAGACGCCGGCCGAGCTCGATGCTCCGCGTGCGCTCCTCGCC
>CAYGMD010000279.1:0-4295 GCA_964350785.1 uncultured Acidobacterium sp.
GATCCAGGGGTTGATCGAGAAAGGCCTGGCCTACGCGGAGGGCGGCGACGTGTTCTACCGCGTGGCGAGCTTTCCGGGCTACGGCAAACTCTCGCGCCGCCGGCTTGATCAGTTGCGGGTCGGAGCGCGGGTGGAGGTGGATGAACGCAAACACGATCCGCTGGACTTTGCCCTGTGGAAATCGTCCAAGCCCGGCGAGCCCACGTGGGATTGCGGCTGGGGTCGCGGCCGTCCCGGCTGGCACATCGAGTGCTCGGCCATGGCGTTGCGGCTGCTCGGCGAGGCGCCGATCGACATCCACACCGGCGGCGTGGACCTGGTCTTCCCGCACCACGAGAACGAGATCGCGCAGAGCGAAGGCGCGACCGGCAAGGAGTTCTCGAAGTTCTGGTTCCACATCGAGCACCTGCTCGTCGACAACCAGAAGATGTCGAAGTCGGTGGGCAACGTCTACACCGTGCAGGACGTGCTCGACCGCGGCTTCCGCCTGTCGGCGCTGCGCTATATCCTGCTGTCGGCGTATTACCGCAAGCAGTTGAACTTCACGTGGATTGGCCTGGAGCAGGCCGAAGAGGCGTTGCGGCGCATCACCGACTTCCTCGGGCGGGTCGGCGCGCTGTCGGGCGGCGGCGTGCACCCCGAGGTGACGGCGCGCGTGACCGCCGCCGTGGAGGCCTTCGACGCGGCGCTCAGCGACGACCTCAATACCGCGGCCGGCCTGGGCGAGATGTTCGACCTGATCCGCGCGCTCAACATCGCGATGGACCACAAGCAGGTGGGGGAGGCCGATGCGCCGGGCATCAAGGCCGCCTTCCACCACTTCGACCAGGTGCTGGGCGTGCTGTCGCTGCGCCACGCCGAGGAGGCCACGCCGCCGATTCCGCAGGCTGAAATCGACGCGGGAATCCAGGCGCGCCAGGACGCCCGCCGCCGCCGCGACTTTGCCGAGGCCGACCGCATTCGCCAGGAACTGCTCGACAAGGGCGTGATCCTGGAGGACGGCCCCAAGGGTACGCGCTGGAAGCGGAAATAACGACTCCCGACCGACTCCCGGTTCCCGACTCCCGACTCCCGACTCCCGACTCCCGGTATGATCAGTGGCATGGATGCGCCGCTGATCAAAACCGTCCTCCCCGGTCCCAAAGCCAAGGCCATTATCGAGCGCGATGGCAAGGTCGTGTCGCCGTCCTACACGCGGGGCTACCCCTTCGTGATGGCGCGCGGCTCGGGCGCGATGGTCGAGGACGTGGACGGCAACCTGTTCCTCGATTGCGCGGCCGGCATCGCCGTCAATTCCACCGGCCACTCCCATCCCGCCATCGTTGCCGCCATCGTCGAACAGGCGGGGAAGTTCCTGCACATGTCGGGGACCGACTTCTACTATGAGCCGCAAGTGGCGCTCGCCGAGGCGTTCAACGAGATCGCGCCGTTCAGCGGCCCCAAGCGATCCTTCTTTTCGAATTCGGGCACCGAAGCGAACGAAGCCGCCATCAAGCTGGCGCGCTACTCGACCAAGCGCTACGGGATGATCGCCTTCCTGGGCAGCTTCCACGGCCGCACCCTGGGGGCGCTGGCGCTGACGTCGAGCAAGGCGATCCAGCGCAAGGGCTTTGGTCCCATGCAGGCGGGAACGTTTCACACGCCCTATGCGACGTGCTATCGCTGCCCGGTCGGCCTGAAACCCGAGTCGTGCCAGGCCGAATGCCTCGACTTCCTGGAGCACCAGGTCCTGGTCCACCTGGTCTCGCCCGACGAAGTGGCGGGCGTCGTCGTCGAACCGATCCAGGGCGAAGGCGGCTATGTTGTGCCGGCGCCGCAGTTTCACGAGCGCCTGCGCGCGCTCACGCAGAAGCACGGCATCCTGCTGATTGCCGACGAAGTGCAGTCGGGCATGGGCCGCACCGGCAAGATGTTCGGGATGCAGCACTTCGGGGTCGAGCCCGACATGATCACCGCCGCCAAGGGCGTGGCGTCGGGCCTGCCGCTGGGCGTGACGACGGCGCGCGCCGGCGTGATGGATTGGCCGCCGGGCTCGCACGCCAGCACGTTTGGCGGCAACCCGGTGTCGTGCGCCGCCGCCATGGCCACCATCACACTACTCAAGGACTCGCTGATAAAGAACGCGGCCGAGGTCGGCGCGTTCCTGATGGAGCGGCTGAAGGAAGTGCAGCAGAGGCACGCCATTGTCGGCGACGTGCGCGGGCGCGGGTTGATGATCGGCATCGAGCTGGTGAAGGACCGCGTGACGAAGGAACGCGCCGTCGCCGAGCGCGACAAGGTGGTGGAGGCCTGCTTCGCGCGCGGCCTGCTGGTGCTCGGCGCCGGCAAGAACGCCATTCGCCTGTCGCCGCCGCTGGTGCTGACCAAGGCCCAGGCGACGACGGCCGTCGACATCATCGACCAGGCGTTATCCACCGTCTGATGCGCCAGGAGGGCAGCACTTTAGTGCTGCCGGAGGTGGCCACCGTAGCTGGCACCGGCATTGCTCCGCGGAGCGCATGACCTTCCAGCGACAGCAACTGGGCTTACTTGGCGAGGATTTGGCTCGGGGTGAGTTGGAGCGCCTGGGGTATCAGATACTCGAACGGCGCTACCGTTCCCGTTTTGGGGAGATCGACCTGATTGCCCAAGACGAGGGCACGGTAGTATTTGTGGAAGTGAAGACCAAGACCGACAGCCGATTTGGCGATCCTGCCGAGATGGTCACCGTGCACAAACAGCGACGCCTGGTTTCCATGGCCGAGGAATACGTCAGCGGGCACCAACTGCACGCGACCCCGTGCCGCTTCGACGTGGTGGCGGTCGATGCGTCGGCGGCGCCGGCGCGGGTCACGGTCTACAAGGACGCCTTCAGGCCCGGATGGTAGACACCGAGCTCAGGCGCGACCCGATCACCGGCCGTTCGGTGGTCGTCGACATCGGGCCGCAGGTTCACCCCAACGATTTCGAGGACGTGGCGTCCGAGGATAGCCGGACCGATCCCCCGTGTGCCTTTTGCGAGGGCCGGGAAAGGGATGCCGGGCCGGAGCTGCTGACGTGGCGCGACGGCGGGCCGGCCAACGCGCCGGGCTGGTCGGTGAGGGTGATTGCCAACAAGCGTCCCATGCTGCGCATCGAAGGGCACCAGGCCTTGCGCGCCCACGGGGTGTTTGAAACCCGCGACGGCCTCGGCGCTCACGAGGTGGTGATCGAGACGCCCCTGCACGATCAGCGGCTGCAGGACCTGCCGGTGGACCGGCTGTGGCGGGTGCTCTGGGCGTGGCGCACGCGGTTGCAGGACTTGAAGCGCGACACCAGGTTTGCCGCCGCCGTGGTGTTCAAGAACCATGGCCGGGCGGCCGGGGCGCGAATGGATCACGCGCACTCGCAGATTGCCGCGTACCCGATTGTTCCTGCGGCGTTGGACGACAAGGTCCGCGGGGCGGCGGCGCACTTTGCCCAGACCGGGCACTGCATTTTCTGCGACGTCACCGCGCAGGAACTGCACGACGGCCGGCGCATGATCGGCGACACAGCCGAAGTGCTTGCCATCGCCCCGTTCGCCTCCCGCGTGCCGTTCGAGGCCTGGGTGATGCCGCGCGCTCATGCCGCGAGGTTCGAGGAGGCGTCGGACGCGACGCTCGAAGTGGTGGCCTCGGTCCTGAAGGACGTGATGGCCCGTGTGGACTGGGCGCTCGAGCGACCGGCCTACAACCTGGTGCTCCACACGGCGCCGTTTGGCGGCGAGGCCGACCAGGCGTTTCACTGGCACCTGGAGGTGATCCCGCGGGTGACCCGGTGGAGCGGGCTCGAGTGGGGGACTGGCGTCCCCCGCAACCCGGTGTCCCCGGAGGCGGCGGCGCGGGTCCTCAGGGGCTTCACGCCGGTGGCGCCGGACCTTCTAAAGCCTGTGGGGCCGGACCTTTAGGTCCGGCTTGTGCCCCAGAACGCTTGCCTGCCGCATTGTCCATCTGTTAGAGTGGGTTGTTCTCGGCGAGCGGGAATAACTCAGTGGTAGAGTGCGACCTTGCCAAGGTCGAAGTCGCGGGTTCGAATCCCGTTTCCCGCTCCAATTTTCGCTCTGGATCTTGGCGAAAATTGTCCCGCCGAAGCTCGCGCAGCGAGCGAAGGCGGACTACAGCGGTTGGCAAGCGAACACTGACTGAGACCCCAAACCGTCGAATGACCGCCCCCCAGTCGACCCCAAGCACCATTCTCAACTAGCATTAACGTTTCCGAGCGGCGCCGTCGCCAAGTGGTAAGGCAGAGGTCTGCAAAACCTCCATCCCCGGTTCAAATCCGGGCGGCGCCTCCAA
>CAYGMD010000280.1:0-4288 GCA_964350785.1 uncultured Acidobacterium sp.
AGCGGTGGAAGCGCGCACCAAGAACTCGGTGGCGGCGGGGTTGGTCCCCAGGCCCCAGGCCAAGGTCACCGAGGTCTGCGCCACCAAGGTGAAGGAAGACCCAACGGGGGCCGCCGGCTTGGCCGGGGCCGGTGGCGCCTGGGCAAAGATGGGAGAGGCGGTCAGCACCACGCTGCACGCGACGACGACGGCAAAAGCTCTCATTACAAGGGTCCTTTCAATCGGGAACGCTAAGTTGAAGATTTTACACTACTTGTGCTCGACCCGGATTTCGTAGGGCACCGGCGCGGTGAGGCTGCCCACATCGTAAATCCGGACGCACAGGCTGCCGCCCAGCGTGGTCACGACGCCGCTGACCACGCTCGTCACGACCGCCTTGTCGTTGGTCAGCACCAGGCTGCAGGTCGACCCGGCGTAGGTCCCGAGGCTGATGCCAATCTGCGCCGGCGGGTTGTCGCCGAGCGACGTCAGCGTGGCCGTCACCTGGCCGGTCGCCGTGGTGAAGAACGCGTGGGTGGCCGCGCCGTTGACGTTCACGGTGCCGGAAAACGTCTCGGTCACCGCCACCGGATCCGGGGTCGTCGGAATCGAGTCGAGGACGCTCTCGCAGGCGGCCCCCGCCAGCATCAACGGCAACGCCACCACGACCAACTTGAATGCACGCATGAGTTTCCTTGGCACTGACTGGGCTAGAACGTCGAGCCGACCGCGAACTTGAACGTGAAGTTCTTGGCCGGTTGCAGGTTGTTGTCAAGCACGCCGAAGCGCGACGGGTTATGCGCGAAGATGAGCCGGAACGGCACGTTCAGCACCGGCATGAAGAAGCGAATCTCGGCGCCGGTCGAGGCCTTGAACGCGTTGGCCTGGCCAATCACCTCGCGATAGCGCGGCGGCGCCTTCGGATCGGTGAGCTGAGTCGTGCCAAACGGGTCGTAGAGGACCGGTGCGGACGGATCCACCGACCGGGTTACGTCTTCCCACCAGCCGAACTTCTCGCCCACGGTTCGCACCTGGCCGGCGTCGAAGAACAGCACGAGGCGGACCGGACCGGCGATGTTGATCAGATACTCGGCGTTGAACAGCATGCTCTTGTTGCCGCCCAGTACCAGGTACGGGTTGTCCGGATCGCGCGGGCCAATCGAGCGGATGTCGAAGCCGCGGATGGTGTACTCGCCGCCCAGGTACAACGTCTCAGTGATGGGCAGCGTCGTGGTGCTGCCGTAGGGCCGGATCCACTCGACCTGACTCCGGAAGCCGATCGACATGCGCCGGTTGAGCGGCTGGAAGCGCGCGAACTCGGCCCGGGGCTTGATGAAGTTGGTGTTGCCGCCCACGCCGGCGAAGTCGATCGACCCGGTCAGCCGCGTGCCGCTGTTCGGGAAGATCGGGTTGTCGACCGTGTTGTGCACGAAGCTCGGCGTGATCTTGCTGATGGTGCGGCGGCCACCCTCGCCAATCAGCAGCGAATCGGCGAGATACGGGTTCCGGCGGACCAGTTCGTCCGAGTAGTACAGCGGGTTCAGGTCCGAAACCGAGACCGCTTCGTAGCTGTAGACCATGAACATGCGCGAGAAGCCGGCCAGCGGGAACCCGGCCGTGACGTTGCCGCCCGTGGCCTCCTGCGTGAACTGGTCGATGTAGCGCAGCGTGCGCTTGTAGACGTCGACGCCGCCGGTGATGTTGCGGTCGAACAGGAACGGTTCCGAGAACGCGACCTGGTAGTTCTCGGACCGCGACCCCATCTGCAGCGACACGGTCAGCGATTCGCCGCGGCCCATGAAGTTCGAGGTCTGGAACGACAGCTGGCCGAAGAAGCCCTCGAACTGCGACACGCCGGCGCCGAAGGTCAGCTGGTTGCGGTTCTGCTCTTCCAGCTTCAGCGTGACGTCGACTTCGTTCTTCGACCCGGGGGTCTTCTGGACGTCGATGCCCTGGCCTTCTTCGAGCGGCTTGAAATAGCCCAGCTGGTTGAGCCGCTTGATGCTGTACTTCAGCATCTCGGTGTTGAACGGCGCGCCTTCGACCACCCGCACCTCGCGGCGGATCACGTTGTCGCGCGTGGTGGTGTTGCCCACGAAAGTCAGGCGGTTCACGAAGTACTGCTCGCCCTCCTGCATGCGCATGGTGACGTTGACGGTCGGCTCGGCCGGCCCGGCCACCGGGCCGGTCGCGGCCTCGACGGGCGCCAGGTCCGGGAAGCCGGTGAACTCGAAATAGCCGCCGGCGCCGTACACCTCGCGCGCCTTCACCAGGCCGTCGCGAATCGGCTTGTCGCTGTACCAGTCGCCCGGCTTCAGCTTGAACAGCGGCTGCAGGAACTCGGTCTTGACGATCGTGTTGCCTTCGAACTTGAACTCGCCGACCTTGAAGCGCGGGCCCTCGTCAATCGGCACGCTCAGCTCGACCCAGCGGGTGTTCTTGTCCTTGCTGTCTTCGAGCGTCTTGATTTCGGGGGTGCCGACGCGGGCCGTGATGTAGCCCTTGTTGCGGTAGTACTCAACGATCTTCTCGGCGTCTTCCTCGAACTTGGCTTCCTGGTAGATGCCCTTGCCGGTGATGAACGACAGCCAGCTCTTCGCCTTGGTCGACTTCATCTGCTTGGCGAGGGTGCCGTCCTTCATGTCGACGTTGCCGTTGAAGTTGATAGTCCGGATCTTGACCTTCGGCCCCTCCTGGACGTCGAACACCACCTTGACCAGCTTGGGCCCGGTCGGCAGCGGTTCGACCTTCGAGGTGACCTCCGCGAACTCGTAGCCCTTCTCGGCCATGAAGCTCTTGACCAGGCCCTGCACGCGCCGGACCACCGCCTCGTCGAGGAACGAGTCGAGGCGGAGCGAGATGCCCAGCTCCTTCATCTTCTCGTCGATCTTGGTGCGCTCGACCTTGGTCGAACCGGTGTAGTCGACGATCTTCACGCGCGGGCGTTCTTCCATGTGGTAAATCACATGCTTGGCCTGCACGCCGTTGGCGAACGTCTCGTCGATCGTCTCAATCCAGAGGTTGTCGAGGAAGCCGGTCGCCCACAGCCGCTTGAAGTCCTCGAGCAGCGTCTTCTCCGTCGCCTCGTTGTACGGCACCCACGCATCTTCGGACGGGCGGCTGAGCGGGGTCTGGATGTAATAGAGATAGGTCTGCGGCTCGATGATCGATTCGTTGACCGGGTGAAACCGGATCTCGGTCGGCCAGACCACGGGCCCCAACCCCGCGGGGGGCATCCGGCTGGCCGTGGCCTGCCCGGGCGCCGGCGCGGCCGGGACCTGGGCGGCGGGCGCCTGGACCGGCGGCGCGGGTGCCTGTTCGGCCGCAACAGCCCAGGGGGCCGCGAAAAGGGCGACAAAGACCAAAAATGCTTGAATCAAAGCGTACATACCTGCCGGGCGCTGGCTAGACAACCCTTAATGCTACCGCAAATTAGACGTTCGAGCTCAATCGGCGGCCTGCCACGACCGGTTGGCCCGCCGGACGGTAGGCCAGTTGGCCCCCTTCCAGGTAGACCTCGATCTCGCCACCCTGCAGGTGGCCCCGGATGAGCTCTTCGGCCAGGGGGTCTTCGATGTAACGCTGAATGGCGCGGCGCAGCGGGCGCGCCCCGTACGAGCGGTCCTTGCACGTGATGTCGATAATCCAGTCGGCCACGTCGGGCGACATGATCACCTTCATCCGGCGGTCGAGCAGGTTGAGGTTGAGCTGCTCCACCAGCAGCGTCAGGATCTTGCGCAGGTCGTCGTCGTTGAGCGCCTCGAACACGATCAGCTCGTCGACGCGGTTGATGAACTCGGGGTTGAAGGTGCGCTTGACCTCGCCGAGCACCATCTCCTGCACGCCCTTGGCGTCGCCGGCCTCCGAGGTCTGGAAGCCCATCGACGCCTTCTTCTGGATGAAGCGGGCGCCGATGTTCGAGGTCATGATCAGGATCGCGTTCTTGAAGTTGACGCGATTGCCCAGCCCGTCGGTCAGGTGGCCGTCCTCGAACACCTGCAGCAGGATGTTGAAGATGTCGGGGTGGGCCTTCTCGATTTCGTCGAGCAGGACCACGGAATACGGGTTGCGCTTCACCTTCTCGGTGAGCTGGCCGCCCTCTTCGTGGCCGACGTAGCCCGGCGGCGAGCCGATCAGCTTGGAGACCGAGTGCTTCTCCATGTATTCGGACATGTCGAAGCGGATGAGCGCGGTCTCGCTGCCGAACAGGAACGAGGCCAGGGCGCGCGCCAGTTCGGTCTTGCCCACGCCGGTCGGGCCGAGGAACATGAAGCTGCCGACCGGGCGATTGGGGCTCTTGAGCCCGGCC
>CAYGMD010000281.1:0-4287 GCA_964350785.1 uncultured Acidobacterium sp.
GGTGCGGCAGTGGCAGGAGTTCTTCTACGAGCGCCGCTATGCGGCGACGCCGCTGAAAAGCCCCGACTTCGTCAAGATCGCTGACGCCCACGGGCTGATCGGCTTGCGCGTTGACGCGCGCCGCGACGTTCCCGGCGCCGTGCAGCGGGCGCGCGAGGCCGACGGGACGGTGGTCATCGACTTCCGGGTGGAACAGGAGGACAGCGTGTATCCGATGGTGCCGGCCGGCGCCGATCTGCACGCGATGATCCGGCGGCCGCGGCCGTCTGCGATCGCCGAAACCGGGGCGGACCGTGAGTGAATTGGAACCGATTATCCACCACACACTGAGCGTGCTCGTCGCGGACAAGCCCGGCGTGCTGAACCGCGTCGCGTCGCTGTTCCGCCGCCGCGCGTTCAACATCGAGTCCCTCACCGTGGGCCGCACCTCCGAGCCTGGCGTCTCGCGGATGACGATCGTCATCGACAGCGATCGCCGTGGCGCGGAGCGTGTCACCGCCCATCTCCGCAATCTCGTCGACGTGATCCAGGTGGAGGACCTGGGTCCTGAGCCGCCGATCGCGCGCGACCTCGCGCTCGTCAAGATGGCGGTGCCCCACGGCGATCGCCAGGCGCTGCTGCGCGTCGTCGACGAGACCCGCGCGCACATCGTCGATACCGGCGAGCGGACGATGACGGTGGAGATCACAGGCGAGCCGCCGCACGTCGATGCAGTGATCGGCCGGCTCCAGTCGTTGGGGATTGTCGAAATGGTCCGCACCGGGCAGGTGGCCATGCGACGCGGCGATTCGGCCCTGACCACGGATTAATCCTAGGAGACGACATGGCGACGATGTATTACGACAAGGATGCGGACCTCGAACTGATCCGGCGGCGGCGGGTGGCCATTATCGGCTACGGCTCGCAGGGCCATGCCCACGCGCTCAACCTGAAGGACAGCAGCGTGAACGTCTGCGTGGGGCTGCCCCCGGGAAGCCGCTCGGTGGCGAAGGCGAAGGGCGCCGGCGTGCGCGTCGCGGGCGTCGCCGAAGCCGCCGAGTGGGCCGACGTGATCATGATCCTCGTGCCGGACACGGCGCAGCCGGCCGTCTACGAGGCGGCGATCCGGCCGCACCTTCACGCCGGCAAAATGTTGATGTTCGCCCACGGGTTCAATATCCGGTTTGGGTCGATCGCGCCGCCGGCGGACGTCGATGTGACGATGGTGGCGCCCAAAGCGCCGGGGCATCGTGTGCGCGAGGTATTTTGCGAGGGGGGCGGCACGCCGGCGCTGCTGGCGATCCACCAGGATGCGACGGGGCAGGCCAAGGCGACGACGCTGGCCTACGCGCGCGCGCTCGGCTGTACCCGCGCCGGAGTGATTGAAACGACGTTTGCCGAAGAGACCGAAACCGATCTGTTCGGTGAGCAGGCGGTGCTCTGCGGCGGCGTCAGCGCGCTGGTCAAGGCGGGGTTCGAGACGCTGGTCGAGGCGGGCTATCAGCCGGAGATCGCGTACTTCGAGTGCCTCCATGAGCTGAAGCTGATCGTGGACCTCATGTATCGCGGGGGCCTCGGCTACATGCGGTACTCGGTCAGCGACACGGCCGAGCATGGCGATTACACGGGCGGACCTCGCATCGTGACCGATGCCACGCGCGAGACGATGCGGCAGATGTTGAGGGAGATTCAGTCGGGGGCGTACGCACGGATGTGGATGGCCGAGAACGACAACGGGTTACCGTGGTTCACCGCCCAGAGGGAGCGCGAACGCCATCATCCGATCGAGGCGGTCGGCGGCCGCCTTCGAGGGATGATGCCATTCCTGGATCCGCCACCCGGCGCCGGATCCTGACTTCACGGGGGAGCAACGGGGGCGGCCGAGACACCGAGCTGACGCTCAACGAGCTCGAAGAGCTCATCCGGATCGATGGGCTTCGACAGATACGCGTCCATTCCCGCCGCCAGGCAGCGTGCCTCATCCCCTTTCATCGCGTGGGCCGTCATCGCGATGATCGGGAGATGAAACCCAGTTGTCTTTTCCCTGTCCCGAATGATCGCGGTGCACTCGAAACCGTCCATCTCCGGCATCTGGACGTCCATGAGCGCACAGCCGAACCCAAGGGGCGCCGAGTCATCCAGGATCGCGAGGGCCTCCCGTCCGTTGTTCGCGACCACAACCGTGTGCCCGCGCTTTTCGAGCAGACGCCTGGCCACCAGTTGATTGACGGGATTGTCCTCAACGAGAAGAACGCGCCCGGTTAGACGTGCTTCGCGGAGGGAATGGCGCGTGACCAACGCCGGTCGGTCGCGTTGCGCAGACTGGCCACCCAGCGCCAGCACGATGGCGCCGCGCAGCTCCGAGCGCTTGATCGGCTTGGTGAGGTAGGCGGCGACGCCCAACTCTCGGCATCGCGCGGCATCACCCGGTTGGCCGACCGACGTGAGCATCACGACGGTAGCGCCCGCGATGGCTGGATCGTTCTTGATGGCCTGTGCCAGCGTAAAACCGTCGGCGTCTGGCATCTGGGCATCGGTTAAGACGAGACGGAAAGGCTTCCGTGATTTCTCCGCCAGGCGCAGCGTCGCGAGCGCTTCGGGCACGCTGGCCGCCGTCGTTGGGACCATGCGCCACGCGATGAGCATCTCTTCGAGAACGCGTCGGTTCGTCGCATTGTCATCGACGATGAGAGTGGGCAGATCTCGCAGAGCGAAAGGGTCCGGTATGGCAGTAAGGACGGCGGCCGGCACCACCCCGAACCTCGCGGTGAAATGGAAGGTACTCCCGGTGCCGGGTTCACTCTCGACCCAGAGGCGCCCGCCCATCAACTGCACGAGTTGTGATGCGATCGTCAGGCCAAGTCCGGTGCCGCCATAGGTGCGTGTCGTGGAGCCGTCGGCCTGTGTGAAGGCCTCGAAGACGCGTTTCTGACGATCCAGCGGGATGCCGACGCCGGTGTCCCTTACCGAGAACTGCAGCACGACGTCTTGTGGTGTCGCCGCTTGCGGCGTCACGCGAAGCTCGACCTCGCCTTGGGAAGTGAATTTGATGGCATTCCCCAGCAGATTGACGAGAATCTGACGAAGGCGTCCGGGATCACCTCTCAGCGTGTGCGGTATGTCTGCATCGACATCCACGATCAATTCGAGGCCCTTCTGGTGCGCTCTCAGCGCCACGGTGTTCGCCGTGTCTCCGATGGCGTCGTGGGGGTCGAAGTCGATCGGGTCCAGATCGAACTTCCCCGCCTCCATCCTGGAGAAGTCCAGGATGTCGTTGATGACGGTCAGCAGCGCATCGGCGGACGATTTGACGATTCGCAAGTACTCCCGCTGTTCGGACGAGAGTTCGGTGTTCAGCACGAGATCGGTCATCCCGATGACACCGTTCATCGGTGTCCGGATCTCGTGACTCATGTTCGCGAGGAACTCGGTTTTTGCCAGGTTTGCCGCTTCGGCGGCGTCCTTGGCCGCTCGCAGTTCGGCCTCCGCCCCCTTCTGATCCGTGGTGTCTTTCACGATGCCCAGGATCCTGACAGGCGCACCGCGGGCGTCGCGGTCGACCCGGCCCTGCACGCGAATCCAATGCACAGACGTGTCGGGCCAGCGGATCCGAGACTCAAAACCTAATGCGCCAGTTCTGAGGGCATCTTCGTGTGCATGCTGAGCTGCGGCTAGGTCCTCGGGCACGATAGAGGCGAAGAGCGCACTGAGGCTCGATCCGGCGTCAGGCGTGTTGTAGCCCAATATCGAGTCGAACCCGTGTGACCCAACCAGTGTTTTCGTGGCAAGATCCAGATCCCACGTGCCCATTTGCCCTGCATCCAGGGCGAGACTCGTTCGCTGTTCGGCGTCAGCACGCCGTGCTTCGAGCGTCCTCTGTTCCGTGATGTCCTCGATGACCGAGATGAAATACTGGGCCTGACCCTGAGCGTCGCGATACACGGACATGTTGACCCTGGCCCACAGGAAGCTGCCGTCTCGCCGTCGATATCGCTTTTCATCGACTACGTGGCGGTCCAGCGTTCCCGCGGCCATCTGAAGGAATGACTCGGCCTCACCCGCCACCTCTTCAGACTGCACGAGTGCCTGCCCGGTAACACTTTGCAACTCCTTGCGCGAGTATCCCAGGAAATCGCAGAGGCGCTGATTGACCCGCAACCATCGCCCGTCCAGGCCCACGTGCACGATCCCGATTGGCGCCGCGTCGAATGTCGACTTGTCGCGCAGCTCCTGATCGAGTTTCTTCCGCTCCTCTTCGAACTGCTTGCGGGCGGTGTTGTCGATGCCAATCAGCAGATAACCGATGAT
>CAYGMD010000282.1:0-4215 GCA_964350785.1 uncultured Acidobacterium sp.
ATCTCCACCGGGTACTGGAACGCCATGAACACGCCCGCGCGGGCGCGCTCGTCGGGATCCAGGTCGAGCAGGTCGTGGCCCTGGTAGCTCACCGAGCCGCCCGTCACTTCGTAGCCGGGATGGCCGGCGAGGGCGCGCGCGAACGTGCTCTTGCCCGAGCCGTTGGGCCCCATGATGGCGTGCACTTCGCCGGCCTTCACCGAGAGGTTGATGCCGCGCAGGATTTCCTTGTCTTCGACCCGGACCTGCAGATTCTTGACTTCGAGCATGATTTAACCGACCGACCCTTCGAGAGAGATACCGAGAAGCTTTTGGGCCTCGACCGCGAACTCCATCGGGAGCTCCCGGAACACTTCCTTGCAGAAGCCCGACACGATCATGTTGATGGCGTCTTCCTTGGCGATGCCGCGCGACTCGCAGTAGAAGATCTGGTCCTCGCCGATCTTCGAGGTCGAGGCTTCATGCTCGACCTTGGCGGTGGTGTTCTTGATCTCGAGGTACGGGAAGGTGTGCGCGCCGCAGCGGTCGCCGATCAGCAGCGAGTCGCACTGCGAGTAGTTGCGCGCGTTGGCCGCGTGCTTGCCAATCTTGACGGCGCCGCGATAGGTGTTCTGGCCGCGGCCGGCCGAGATGCCCTTCGAGACGATCGTGCTGCGCGTGTTCTTGCCCAGGTGGATCATCTTGGTGCCGGTGTCGGCCTGCTGGTAGTTATTGGTCACCGCCACCGAGTAGAACTCGCCCACCGAGTCGTCGCCCTGCAGGATGCAGCTGGGGTACTTCCAGGTCACCGCCGACCCGGTCTCGACCTGCGTCCAGGTGATCTTCGAGCGGTCGCCCTTGCAGATGCCGCGCTTGGTGACGAAGTTGTAGATGCCGCCCTTGCCGTGCTTGTCGCCCGGGTACCAGTTCTGGACCGTCGAGTACTTGATGGTGGCGTCCTTGTGCGCGACGAGCTCGACCACCGCGGCGTGCAGCTGGTGCTCGTCGCGCATCGGCGCCGTGCAGCCCTCGAGGTAGCTGACCGTCGCGCCCTCGTCGGCGATGATCAGCGTGCGCTCGAACTGGCCGGTGTTCTTGGCGTTGATGCGGAAGTAGGTCGACAGCTCCATCGGGCAGCGGACGCCCTTGGGGATGTAGACGAAGCTGCCGTCGCTGAACACCGCCGAGTTGAGCGCGGCGAAGTAGTTGTCGGTGTGCGGCACGACCGAGCCGACGTACTTCTTCACCAGGTCGGGGTGGTCCTTCACCGCCTCCGAGAACGAGCAGAAGATGATGCCGAGCTCGGCCAGCTTGCTGCGGAAGGTCGTGGCCACCGACACCGAGTCGAACACGGCGTCGACGGCGACGTTCGACAGCAGCTTCTGCTCCTCGATCGGAATGCCGAGCTTGTCGAAGGTCGCGCGGATCTCGGGATCGACCTCGTCCAGGCTGTTCAGCTTCTTCTTCTCCGACGGCGCGGCATAGTAGCTCACGCCCTGGTAGTCGATCGGCTCGTACTTGACGTTCTGCCAGTGCGGCTCTGCCATCTTCAGCCACGCCCGGAACGCCTTGAGGCGCCAGTCGAGCATCCACTCGGGCTCGCCCTTCTTGGACGAGATCAGGCGCACCACGTCCTCGTTGAGGCCGACCGGGATGATGTCCTGCTCGGTGTCGGTGACGAACCCGTACTTGTATTCGGTGTTCGCCAGTTCTTCGATTTGCTTCGTTGCTGTACTCATGGTCTCTTTCGACTCCCGGTTCCCGATTCCCGACTCCCGGAACCGGTCACGCGGAGAACGAGGTGCCGCAGCCGCAGGTGCTGGTCGCGTGCGGGTTCTTCAACGTAAACGTCGTCGCCATCATGTTGTGCTCGTCGAAATCGAGCACGGTGCCGTCCAGCAGCTTCAGGCTGCGCGGGTCGACAAACACCTTGGCGCCATTGGCGCCTTCGAACACCGTGTCGGTGTCGCGGGCCGCCGCGTCCCAGGTGAACTGGTAGCTGAACCCCGAACAGCCGCCGGCCTTGATGGCAACCCGCAACCCGCCGGCCGGGTGCTGGTTCTTCGCCAACTGGCGATTGATGACGCGCGACGCGCTGTCGGTAATCTCGATCATCTCGTTCCGCCTTCCGCCGCCTGGGCCACCGCCCGCTGCGCCGCTTCGATGGCCCGCCGCGCGACGTGTTCGCGTTCGGGGACCAGCTGCAATGTCTCGACGACCCGCTCGGCCGTCAGCGCCTGCGCGTCGGCCGGCGCCGCGCCCTCCAGCCATTCCGCCACCAGGCTGGCGCTGGCGATGGCCGCGCTGCAGCCAAACACCTTGAACCGCGCCTCGACAATGCGGTTCCCGCACACGCGCACGTCAATCCGCGTGACCGTGCCTTCTTCCAGCGTTCCCGACACGCCCGTGCCGACGCCGTCGCCGGCGGGCAGCGCCCCCACGCGTTGCGGCTCGCGGACCCGCTTGAGCACTTCGTCCGAGTACCTCACGAAGCACTCCGCACCCGCCTACACCGCCGACATCGTCCGCAGCCGCGACACGACCTCGGCCACCCTGGCCGCCGCGTAGTCGACTTCGTCCGCCGTCGTGGTGCGCCCGATCCCGAACCGAAGGGAGGCCAGCGCGCGGGCCTTCGACAACCCGAGCGCCACGAGCACGTGTGACGGCTCGGCGGCGGTGCACGCGGCGCCGGACGACACCGCGATGTCGTCGAGGCTCACCAGCAGCGCCTCCCCGTCAATACCGTCGAAGCTGACGTTGAGGTTGCCGGGCAGCCGCGCGTTCAGCGCGCCGTTCACCGTCATCCCCTCGGTCTTCGCCACGAGCCCGGCGAGCAACCGCTCGCGCAGCGCCATGGTGCGGCCCGCTTCGTCCTTCAATTCGTCCCGCGCGATCGCGGCCGCGCGGCCGAACCCGACAATGCCGGGCACGTTCAAGGTGCCTGATCGCAGGCCGCGCTCGTGGCCGCCGCCATCCAGTTGCGCCACCAGCTGCGGCCCCTTGCCCCCCGCGGCCTTGGCGATGGAGGGCCGCCGCACATACAAGGCACCGGCGCCCTTGGGGCCGTACATCTTGTGCGCCGTGAGCGAGGCGAAATCGACCTCCAGCGCCTCGACGTCGAACGGCAGCTTGCCCGCGACCTGCACGGCGTCGGTGTGGAACCACGCGCCTTTCGCGTGCGCCAGCGCCGCCGCGTCCTTGATCGGCTGCAACACGCCGATCTCGTTGTTGGCGGCCATCACGCTGACGAGCGCCGTGCGCCCGGTGATCGCCGCGTCGAGCTCGCCCAGGTCGAGCAGGCCGGCGCTGTTCACCGGCAGCACCGTCACGTCCCAGCCCTCGCGCGCGAGCCGCATCATCGGGTCGAGCACCGCCTTGTGCTCGGTCGCCACCGTCACCAGGTGGTCGCGCTCGCCACGCCGGGCCTGCGCCGCGCCCTTGATGGCGAGGTTGTTGGCCTCGGTCGCGCCGCTGGTGAAGATCACGTCCTTGCTGCCGGCGCCGATCAGCGACGCCACTTGCTTCCGGGCCCGCTCCACCGCGTCGCTCGCCGCCCAGCCGAACGCGTGCTGCCTGCTGGCCGCGTTGCCGAACTGCTCGGTGAAGAACGGCAGCATCGCCTCGAGCACACGCGCATCCACGGGGGTCGTCGCGTGGTGGTCGAGGTAGATCATGCGAGTGGCCTTACTGCTCGCCCATGGGCGGCACAAACATCATGCGCGACACGGTCGGCGGCGCCGGCACCGGCGCCTCCGCCTCGATCGCCATCTCGGCGACGCTCACGGTGGTGAGCGCATCGAGAATGCGGTTCTTGATCTTCCAGAGCGGGTCGCGAATGCTGCACTTGGTGTACTGATCGCACGTGTGGTCGTCGGTCGAACACGCCGTGACCGTGACCGGACCATCCACCGCCTGGATGACGTCGGCCACCGAAATGCTTCCCGCCTGGCGCCCCAACCGGTATCCGCCCCGCGTGCCCTGGACCGACACGAGCAGCCGCGCGCGCACCAGGCGCTGCAGCACCTTGGCCAGCAGTTCGAGCGGAATGTCGTACGACTCCGAGATCTCGCGGGCACTGGACGAACCGCTGCCGTCGGGTCGCGTTGCCAGGTGCTTCATCGCAAGCAGGGCGTAGTCGGATTTCTTCGAAAGTCTCAGCATAATGACCGGTTCGCCATATACGACCGCACAAGTCCTATATTAGTCCCTGCATATCGGACATAGCAAGTCGGAGAT
>CAYGMD010000283.1:0-4208 GCA_964350785.1 uncultured Acidobacterium sp.
AGCGCCGCATCATGCTCGGCACGTACGTGCTCAGCGCCGGCTACTACGACGCGTACTACCTGAAGGCGCAACAGGTGCGCACGTTGCTGCGGCGCGACTTCGAACAGGTGTTCACCGCGGTCGACGTGGTGGCCACGCCGACCACGCCAACCCCGGCGTTCAAGCTGGGTGAGAAGACCAGCGATCCGATCCAGATGTACCTGAACGACATCTTCACGGTGAGCGCCAACCTGACGGGACTGCCGGCGATCAGCGTGCCGTGCGGATTCTCTGCTGATCGGCTCCCAATCGGGTTCCAGCTCACCGGCCGGATGTTCGATGAGGCGACGCTACTTCGGGCGGGCGATGCCTATCAGCGCGACACGGCGTTCCACCGCGAGGCTCCGCTCACTGCGCCGTGATGTTCGGCCGGCCCTTGCGCAGCACGAACTTCTGAATCTTTCCCGTCGCCGTCTTCGGCAGTTCCGCCACCGGCGTGAAGTCATGCGGCACCTTGAAGTGCGCCATGTTCGCGCGGCAGAACTCGCGCAGGGCCTCGGCCGTCGCCGACTGGCCGACCTTGAACACGACGAACGCGTGGGGCGACTCGCCCCACTTCTCGCTCGGCAGCCCGACCACGGCCACTTCCTGGATCGCATCGTGGCGCAGCAGCATGGCCTCGACTTCCACCGATGAGATGTTCTCGCCGCCGCTGATGATCACGTCCTTCAGGCGATCGGTGATTTGCACGTAGCCGTCGGGGTGGACGACGGCGGCGTCGCCGGTGTGGAACCAGCCGTCGCCCATGCAATTGGCCGTCGCCTCGGGGTCGTTGTAGTAGCCGGCCATGATCACGTTGCCGCGAGCCACGATCTCGCCCGGCGTTCTGCCATCGGCCGGGACCTCCTGCCCCTTGTCGTCCACCACGCGCAGCGCGCCGGAGGTGATGAGCTCCACCCCCTGCCGCGCCTTGATGCGGGCGTGCTCGTCGCGCGACAGCGCCGCGTGCTCGGGACGCGGCTCGCAAATGCTGATGGCGGGGGCGGTTTCCGTCAGGCCGTAAATCTGGGTGACGACCCACCCCAGCTCGTCCTCGATGCGCTGGATGGTGACCGCCGCCGGCGGGGCGCCGGCGGTCATGACGCCGACGCCGCGCGGGGCACCCTGCTTCACCTCGGCCGGGGCGTTGGCCAGCATGATCAACACGGTCGGCGCGGCGCACAGCCGCGTCACGCGCTCCGCGGCCGCCACGCGAAACACGGTGGGACCGTCGAACTTCGGCAGGCACACATGCCGCGCCCCCGCGGCCGTGACCGTCCACGTGAACGTCCAGCCGTTGGCGTGGAACATCGGCAGCGTCCACAGGTAAGTGTCGGCCGGCGTCATGGGCGTGTGCGTCAACATGCCGACGCAGTTCACCCAGGCGTTGCGGTGCGTGATCATCACGCCCTTGGGCCGCGACGTCGTACCGCTGGTGTAGTTGATAGTGAGCAGATCGTTCTCGCCGATGGCGGGACGCGCGAAGCTCGCCGGCTCATCCTCAATCAGCGCTTCGTAGTCCAGCCATTCGGGTGCCGTGGCGTCAAGCGCGACGAAATGCGCGACATCCTTCAACTCGGCGCGAATCGAATCCACGGCCGTCAGGTAGTCGGCCGCCACGCACACAACCTTGGCGCCGCTGTGCTGGATCATGTAACGGAAGTCGTCGGCCACCAGGCGGAAGTTGATGGGCACCAGGACCGCGCCCAATTGCGGCACCGCGTAGAACGACTCGAGCTGCGCGTGGGTGTTCGGGGCGATGTAGGCGACGCGGTCACCCTGCCTCACCCCCATGCGCTGCAGCGCCGACGACCAGCGATCGCAGCGGTCGAAAAACTCGCCGTAGGTCCACCGCCGATCGCCGTCGACGACGCCGTCGCGATTGGCGTAGAGGCGCCGGGTGCGGCGCATGAATTCAAGGGGTGTCAGTGGGACTTCCATCGGCGGGCATCATATGTCAGGCATTAGTGCCAGGGGGCCAATGGTGCCAGGGGGCTGGGTGCCAGGGTGCGCAGGCACCCACCGGGTTTCTCAGGCCACGGCGGCCGGCTGGCGGCGCAGGAACGCCCAGATCACCAGGCCGAGCAGCACGAACGGGATGGCGGGAATCACCAGCGCGACGATGGCCGCAACCAGGCCGATGAGGGCCACGATGCCGCCGACGGCGAGCAGGATGGGCAGCAACGCCGCGCCAGCGGCCAGGCCGATGGCGCCGGTGACGAGGCCAAACGGGATCCAGAGCAGCTTGAACAGGATGCGGAACGGCAGGAACACCGTCCACAGCACGATCTTGAGGACCAGGAAGATGAGGCCGAAGACAAACGCCACGGCGAGGCCCGCGGCCAGGATCCCGGCGAACGCTATCAGTTCGATCATCTCAATTGAACAGACGAGGCAGGGGCCCCTGGGGTTCCGGGCCAAAAGCAACCACGAAGACCGAAGGGCACGAAGCAACCCCCCGGGAGGTTTCGTGTTCTTCGTGCGCTTCGTGGTTTAGGTCTTAGCGGAGGTCGACGACGACCTTGAAATCGGGCAGATCCCACTGGACGAGATTCTGCTTAACCTCTTCCATGGCCACACGTTCCGGCTTGATCAGCTTCGAGGCGGGCAGCATGTCCAGCGTCTCGGCGTCGAGGCGGACACGGGCGCCGCGGCGCAACTGCTTGGCGCGCAGGGCCGACACGTCGACATACAGGAACCGGCTTTCGATCGGCGCGGCCTTGGGGTGAACCACGGGCGCTTCGTCGGCCGGGGTCGCGTCGGCTGCCTGCGGGATTTCAGTCTCTGACATAGCCTCACAGTTTACTTCGGATACGGCCGGGAGGGCAATTCTTGCCGGGAGGGCACGACCAGCAGTGCCCTCCCGGCAGGTTCCGCTAGGCCGCCACTTCGACGTTGATCGTCCGCGGGCGGGTTTCTTCACGGAACGGCAGCGTCACGGTCAGCACGCCGTTCTTGTATTCGGCCGCGATGCGGCTGGCATCGACGCTCGACGGCAGCGAGAACGACCGGCTGAACGTGCCATAGGCCCGCTCGACGCGGTGGAACTGCTCCTGCTTCACGTCGGGGGCGAACTTGCGCTCGCCCTTGAGCGTCAGCGTGTTGTTCTCGAACACGACGGCGATGTCTTCGCGCTTCATGTCGGGCAACTCCGCCTTCAGTACCAGCTCCTGCTGGCCATTCTCGAAAATGTCGACCGCGGGCACCCAGCGGCCGTTGGTCAGGAGGTCAGCGAACGGATCGAATCGAACGATGGACATTGGTTACTCCTCAACAACGGGGCGGGACTAAAGTCCCGCCCTCCTGGCATGGCTATAGCTAACGGGTTTCGGCGAATTCTGCGTCGACGACCTCGCCGTCCTTGGCGTCGGCCGGGGTCTCCTGCTTCGGCGCGTCCTGCGCCGCCTTGGCGGCCTGGGCCGCCTGGTGCGCCTCGGCTTCGGCCTTGTTGCGGGCCTCCACTTCCTCGCGCTTCTTCGCATCCTCGGCGGCCTGGGCTTCGGCCTCCTTCACCATGCGGTCGACTTCGTCCTTGTTCAGGCCGCTGGCACCGCTGATGGTGATCGTCTGCTCCTTGCCGGTCGCCTTGTCCTTCGCCATCACGCTCACGATGCCGTTGGCGTCGATGTCGAAGCTCACCTCGACCTGCGGCAGGCCGCGTGGCGCGAGGGGCAGGCCCGTCAGGTGGAAGCGCCCCAGCGTGCGGTTGTCGCGCGCCATCGCGCGCTCGCCCTGCAGCACGTGGACTTCCACGCTGGTCTGGTGGTCGGTGGCCGTCGAGAAGATCTCGCTCTTCTTCGACGGGATGGTCGTGTTGCGCGGGATGAGCACCGTCATCACGCCGCCCAGCGTTTCAATCCCGAGCGACAGCGGGGTCACGTCGAGCAGCAACAGGTCCTTCACGTCGCCGGCCAGCACCCCGCCCTGGATCGCCGCGCCAATCGCGACCACTTCGTCGGGGTTCACGCCCTTGTGCGGTTCCTTGCCGAAGTACTCCTTCACCACCTGCTGCACGCGCGGCATGCGGGTGGAGCCGCCGACCAGCACCACTTCGTCCACGTCGGACGGCTTGAGGCCGGCATCGGCCAGCGCCTGCTTGAGCGGCCCCAGCGTCCGCTGTACCAGGCCCTCGACCAGCGACTCGAGCTTCGCCCGCGTCAGCTTCATCGTCATGTGCTTGGGACCCGAGG
>CAYGMD010000284.1:0-4208 GCA_964350785.1 uncultured Acidobacterium sp.
GTTACAAGGACGTCTAGGTCAAGCTGATCGGCGACGTGCCGTGGGCGAAGATGAGCGCCGACTCCGAGATTGGCCGCGCCATGAAGCGCGTCTACGAGGTGATGAACATTCCCCACGGCGAACCGCGCGCCGAGTGGTCCATTGGCGGCGGCGGCGCCGCCGCGGGCGGCTACTGGCCGGCGTACATGTTCGGCAACGGCGAGGTCGGCGAGAAGATCTCCAACTTCAAGGGCGTGCCCATTGTCGGCGGCGGCGCCGGCTACGGTGGCCGCGCGCATGCCGCCAACGAGTACTACGTGATCGAAGGCGCCGGCAAGGTGTACGGGATGGCCGGGGCGGAGAAGGCCGTGGCGACGCTGATGTATGCCTACGCCGGCAAGATTCCCCCCGCACCTGCGAAGCCGGCGCCCACCAAGACCAACTGATGATCGCAGTTCACGACCTGGCCAAGCAGTATCACGTCGGCGACCACGTGGTGCACGCCCTCAAGGGCGTCACCCTGGCGGTCGCCGCCGCCGAGTTCGTCACGATCGTGGGTCCATCGGGCTCCGGCAAGTCGACGTTCATGCACATCCTCGGGTGCCTGGATCGGCCGACCGCCGGCCGCTACGTGCTGAATGGCCGCGACGTGTCGACCCTGCCGCCCGACGAACTGGCGCGGGTCCGCAACGAGACGATTGGCTTCGTGTTCCAGGGCTTCAACCTGCTGGCCCGCACCTCGGCGCTCGAGAACGTCGAGTTGCCGCTGCTTTACACGCGGCAAGGTGTCGTGAAGGCGTCCGAACGCCGCGAGCGCGCCATGCAGGCGCTCGACGCCGTGGGCCTGACCGACCGGGCCGACCATCATCCCAACCAGCTGTCCGGCGGCCAGCAACAGCGCGTGGCCGTTGCCCGGGCCCTGGTCACGCAGCCGTCGCTGCTGCTCGCCGACGAGCCGACCGGCAACCTGGATACCGCCACCAGCCATGAGGTGATGGAAATTTTCGCGCACCTGCGCCGCGACCGCGGCATTACCATTGTCGTGATCACCCACGAGCGCGACATCGCCGCTTACGGCACGCGGACCGTCGACTTCAGGGACGGGCTGGTAGTCTCCGATCGCGCCAACGAAGCTCGCGAGCCGGCGCGAGTCGGGTAGGCCACAGATGGGCGTCTTAAGGCAGCCGCAGATTACGCAGATTACGCAGATGCCATCGTGCCTGACCAGGCTCCGCGTCGCCGGGCTTCCACCTTCGCGCATCGCGCTTCGGTGGACAAGTCGCCCGGCGAATCTGGCGCGCCGGCCGGCCGAAGGCCGGCGCGGAGCCTTGCCGTCTGAATCTGTGTTATCTGTGTCATCTGCGGCCCTGGAATAGTCATGCGATCGCTTCTGCGTCATCCCGTTGTCGACACCGCGATTAAGGCGTTGACTCGTAATCGCCTCCAGTCCGTGTTGACCATGCTGGGCATTGCCGTCGGTGTGGCTACTGTGTTGGCGATGATGGCGGTGGGCGCGGGAGCGCAGCGGTCAATCGAGCAGCAGGTGCGCGCCGCCGGCCTGAACCAGATCACCATTCGCGCCGGCAACTGGCGGCCCAAGATCACCGACAGCGACGAGGCCGTCGCGCACCAGGGCGATGCGCGCGAGTCGTTGCGCCATCCTCTCGAGCGCTTCAACGGCGACGTCCTGCCGATCGCCTTCCATCCGGAAGACGACCCCATGGAAAAACACGATCACCCGACGGCGCGGCAGCGGCTGGGCGATCTCGAGGCCGGTCTCGGCTCTGCCGCGACCATGACCTTCGACGATGCCGAGGCGCTGAGGCGGTTGCCTGGCGTGCAATACGTGGCCGGCGGCATCCACGAGAACGTGCGCGTGCACTTCGACGCGAAACGCTGGTTCACGCGCATGCACGGCACCGACGTGATGATGCCGTCGATCAAGCGCGCCTGGGCCTTTGCCGGCGGCCGGTTCTTCACCGAGCGCGAGCAGGAGCGGGCGGCGCAGGTCGTGGTGCTGGGGCAAATCGTCGCCGACAAACTCTTTGGCCCCGGCGCGTCGCCGCTCGGCCGGGAAGTGATGCTGTGGAACCAGCCGTTCGAGGTGATTGGCGTGGTGACCAGCGCGACCTGGGTGGTGCAGCCGGCGCCGGGCGACGACCAGTTCGACGCGGTCTACATGCCGTACACCACGACCCAGCGCCTGCTGAACCTCTCGAAGCTGAACGACATCACCGTCACGGCCGAATCCTCCGGCGACATCTCGCGGTTGTCGAGGGAGATCACCAAGCTGCTGCGCGTGAGGCACGGCATCGGCGACGACGAGCCCGACGACTTCACCCTGATCACCCAGGCCACCAAGGCGCTGACGACCGGCGGCCTGCCGCCCAGCGTGGCGCGGGCCGTGGCGTCGAACGTCGCCGAGCTCGAGAAGGTCACCCTCGAGCAGCTGGCGTTGACCATGGAGCGGGCGAGCCGGACCATGACGTGGCTGCTGGCGGCGGTGGCCGCGGTGTCGCTGCTGGTCGGCGGCATCGGCATCATGAACATCACCCTGCTCTCGGTGACCGAGCGCACGCGCGAGATTGGCCTGCGCATGGCGGTTGGCGCCCGAGGCCAGGACGTGATGCGGCAGTTCCTGTTCGAGGCCGTCGTGATCAGCGCCGCCGGCGGCCTCGCCGGCATCGTCGTCGGCGTGATCGCCTCGATCGGCATTGCCCGGAGCCTGCAGTGGGCGACGGTGGTGTCGCCGTTGTCGGTGGCGCTGGCCTTCGGCATTGCCACGGCCGTCGGTATCTTCTTCGGCTGGTATCCGGCCCGCCGCGCGTCGAGGCTGGATCCGATCGTGGCGCTGCGCCGAGACTAGTCAAGCCCCAAGCCATGGTTTCCTTCATCCTCGTCAGCGCCCAGATTGCCTGGCGGGCGCTCGGCCGCAACCGGCTGCGCACGGGTCTCACCATGCTGGGCGTGGTGATCGGCGTGGCGGCCGTGATCGCCATGGTCGCGCTGGGGACGGGCGCGCGCGGATCGGTGGAGACGTCGCTCAAGTCGGCGGGCACCAACATCATCCAGGTAAGCGCCGGCAACTTCACGCGCGGCGGCGAGAGCATGAACATTGCCAGCGGCCTGGGCGCCGCGAGCACGCTGACGCCCGAGGATGCCGGGGCCATTCGCCAGCTGCCCGGCGTGCAGCACGTGGCCGGAGGGGTTCGCAACCGCGCCTTTGCCAAGTCGGCGCACCGCCAGTTCTTCACCCAGATTCGCGGCGTCGAGCCGCCGCTGGCCGAGATTCATGGCTGGGAATGGCTGGGCGGCCGCTTCGAGGGCGGCGCCAGCCAGGCGGTGATGGGCCGCGCCGCCAGCCGCGAACTGTTTGGCGAGGGCTTCGACCCGGTGGGTGAGCGCATCACGATTGGCGACCGCGCGTTCGTGGTGTCGGGGTATTTCCGCACCAACGACACCGACATGGACGAGACCGTGTTCGTGACGCTGGCGGATGGCCAGGCGCTGTGGAACGTGCGCCACCTGCACACGATCACGGTGTCGGTGGAGCAGGCGGGCGATGCCAGCCGCGTCGCCGACGCCATTACCGGACTGCTGCGCGAGCGGCACCAGCGTGGCCAGCAGGCGACACGGGCCGCCGGTCTGGGCGGCCTCCAGGCGCCCGGCGCGATGGCCAGTGCCGACGACTTCACGGTCAAGACGCAGGCCGCGGCCAACGTCACGAAGGGGCTCTACACCTCGGTGGCGGCGTTTGCGCTGGCCAACATGCCCAAGCTCGACGAGGTGACGCTGCAGGAGATGTCGAGCACGCTCAGCCGCGCCGGCTCGACCATGACCGCGTTGCTGGGCAGCATTGCCGCGATCTCGCTGATCGTCGGCGGCATCGGCATCATGAACATCATGCTGGTGTCGGTGACCGAGCGGACGCGCGAGATCGGCATCCGCAAGGCCGTCGGTGCCCGCCGGCGCGACATCCTGATGCAGTTCCTCATCGAGGCGATCGCGCTCACCGGGACCGGCGGCATCCTCGGGATCCTCCTCGGCTGGGGCATCACCGAGCTCGTGAAGGCCATCCAGCCCGACGTGCCGGTCGTCATCACGGGCGCCACCGTTGCGGTCGCGGTCGGGGTGTCGGTCGCGATCGGCATCATCTTCGGCCTCTATCCGGCGCTGCGGGCCGCGCGCCTACACCCGATCCAGGCCCTTCGCTATGAATAGGAGATCTC
>CAYGMD010000285.1:0-4131 GCA_964350785.1 uncultured Acidobacterium sp.
GTCGGCCAGGATGATCTGCGCGAAGATCGGCCCGGGCACGAAGCGCAGCGCGCGGTGCCCGTTCTCCTCGTCCAGCACCTCGGTACCGGTGATGTCGGCCGGCATCAGGTCGGGGGTGAACTGGATGCGCTTGAACTTCAGGTCGAGGATCTGCGCGATCGTCTTCACCAGCAGCGTCTTGGCCAGGCCGGGCACGCCCGTGATCAGGCAATGGCCGCCGCAGAACAACGCCATCAACACTTCATCGACAACGTCGTCCTGCCCGACGATCACCTTGCGCAGCTCCGTCAGGATTTTCTGCCGGCTCCCGGCGACGCGTTCCGCCAGGCCTGCCACCGCCACGTCCGTCATCGGATTCATGAGACCTCAGTGTGTCAGCGAATAAATCACTTCATTGATGAGCATCTGGTAGGCCTGCGCGGTCCACTTGATGTAGCCCTGGTATTCCTGCGCGTTCGACCATTCCACCCCGTCGCCCATGTCGGTGTTCCAGTTGATCAGCACCATGGGCCGGCCGGCGTCGTCCAGGATGCCGCGCAGCCGCGCCACGAACCCGCCCTTCTCCCAGGTCCGGCCGCTCAGGAACGAGCCCAGCCCAGGGATCTGCGGGTACTTGTCGAGGCGATAGAAGCAGCTGTAGATCGGATGCGGCGGCGCAATCTCGACGATCTGCCGCTCGGGGAACACGCGCTGCAGTTGCCGCACCGTCAGGTCCCACTCGTACGGCCCGTGAAAATCGTCGAGGGTCAGCGTGCCGCCGCGCAGCAGGAACTCGCGCAGGATCGCCACTTCCTTCTCGGTCAGCACCAGGTTGCTCGGCTCGACGATGTAGATCCACGGGTACTGCCACAGCCGCTCGTCGTCCAGCGTCAGCACCAGCGGCTCGCCGACCTCGATGGCCGTCACCGACCTGATGCGGCGCGACAGGTTCTGCTCGGCCGCCGGCGCGTCGATCGCCCACGGCTCGTCCCAGTAGGCCAGTTGCGAATTGCGGGCGTTGCCTTCGCCTTCGTACGAGCCGTACTTGATCCGGACGAAGGTCCACGTCAGGCCCTGGAACTTGTCGCCGCCAATCACCGGGATCTGCGCGCTGACCTCGGTCGCGAGCCACACCACCGCCACGAGCAGGGCAATGGCGGCGACCCAGCGCGGCTGGCGCATCAACGACTTCCTTGCGCGAGCTTGAGCAGCAGGTCTTGCGCGCGCGTGAACGTGGGCGCGATCTCGAGCGCCGACAGGGCTTCTTTCTTGGCTTCGTCGCGCTGGCCGGCCTCGGCGAGCGCCTCGGCCAGGTCGGCGTGCGCGCTCGCGCGGTCGAGCGGCTTGGCCGCCAGCGCCACGCGGAACATGCGGATGGCATCGTCCAGGCGCCGGGCCTCGAGGTCCATGCGGCCGAGCGCGGCATGCGCGGCGCCGTCAAACGGGTCGATGGCGGTGACGCTCTTCAGGGCGATCTGGAGACGGGCGCGGTCGCGCGCCGGGTCCGCCAGGGTCGCGAGTTGGCGGGCCGAGGCAATGTCGGTGTTGCTCATGCCCGTGAGGTTTTCGAGGGCCGCCGCGGCCCGGGCCCTGTCGCCCTTCTTCACGGCGACGGCGGCGATCAACGCATCGGGGCTGTCTTCGCCGGTGACGTTCGGAATCACCTTGGCGGCGCGTTCGAAGGCCGCGATGGCGCCGTCGGGATTGCTTTCGATCAACGATTCGCCAAGCGCCATCTGCGCGGTGTAGCTGGAGGGGTTCGCCAACGCGATCGCCTTGATCTGCTCCGGCGTCGACTTCTCCGTCAGGCCGTCCGGCACCGCCAGGGCCCGGCGCATGCCGGCGTAGCGGGTGTCCAGGAAGCCGTCGAACGACGCCTGCAAGGCATCGATGTCCACGCCCAGCGACTTCTGGATGGCCGTCTCGGTGTCGGCACCATCGGCATAGGCCGCCACCAGCGCGCGCAGCTTCGCCTGGCCATGGACCGCGACGATGTGTTCGACGACCAGCGACGCCTGGTAGTAGGAGTACGAAATCTGCTCCGGGTTGCTGAAGCCGGAGTTGAGGTCGCGCAGGCTGATCAACTTGCCGCGATCCATGTAGCGGGCAAACGGGATGTCCATTTCCCGTCCCCACTGGCGCCGCGCGCGGCGCTCCTCGTACACCGACGCGCCCTCGCTCAGCCACCGCGGCAGGCGGTTGTTCGACAACTGCAGCGTGATGACATGCGCCATCTCGTGCCACAGCGTCTCGGCCCAGTTAAAGCTGCCGGGCTCGCGCGCCTTCGGCGAGTCGACGGTGACGACGCGGCCGAAGCAGGCGCCGAGCGCGCCGATCATGCCGGGCAGGCCCAGCGTGCGCACCGCGAAGTCGTCGTGGTTCGGGAACATCTCGATCAGGATCGGTCCCTTCGGCGTGAACGCCCAGTGCTTGCTGAGGGCCGCCATCGACTCGCGGGCGAGTTGCGGCACGTACTGCCGCATCACGTCCTTCTCGTCGGGGTGCAGCCGGATCACCATGTCGCCCTCGCGAATGGTGTCGAACGGCTCGAGCGTGTCGAGCAGCGCCAGCAGGTTGAACGTGACGACGTTCCACGGGTCGACCTTGAAGGCGGTCTCGAGGGCGCGGCGGGCGTTGCGCTCGTCGCCGGTGCGCATCAGGTGCGCGCCGAGGTCGGCGTACGACTTGGCGTTGTCGCGATCGAGCGCAATGCCCTTGCGCACGTGTTCGACGGCCTCGTCGAAGCGGTAGTAATGCGCCGTGATCGATCCCACCACGCGGTGAATCTCGCCGTAGGTCGGGTGGATCTTCAAGACGGCGGCGACGGCGGCGTCGTGATCGGCGGTGCGGCCCTCGACGTACGCCAGCGCCGCCTGCATCGACAGCGCCTCGAGGTGCTTCGGGTTGATGGCGAGGACCTTCGCGATCGACGCGAGCGCGTCTTGCTTCTTGTCCTGGTAGATCGCCATCTCGGCGACGAACAGGTGGGCGCCCGGGTCGGCGGGATTGAGCTTGAGGGCCTGCTGCGCGAGGCCGACCGCCTGCATCGGGTTCTGGTCGGCCAGCGCCCGGGCCATGCCGAGCAGCGCCGGACCGTATTCCGGATCCGCCTTCAGCGCCTCCTGGAACGAGCGGGCGGCGTCCTTATTGTTGTACTTCTCGACGAACAGGTCGCCCCACTCGGTGTTGATCGTTGGGTCGTTGGGCGCCAGGCCGTCGGCGTCACGGAAGAACCCGTTGGCATCGTCGAACCGGCCCAGGGCGCGGGCGGCGCGGGCGGCGCGCACGTAATCGCGCGCGGTGGGGTTGCGCTGCTCGCCCAGCATCACGACCTGGAGCGTGCGGCGCGCTTCGTTGCGGCGGCCGACCAGTTGCTGCAACAACCCCGTCTCGAGGGCCGCCTCGCCGGCCGGGTTCGCGGCGGCAAACGGCTGCAGCAGCGACTCGGCGCGGGCGTAGTCGCCGCGCGCGGCGACTGCCTTGGCCCGCAGTACGGCCAGCAGCTCGTCCTTGGGGAACGCCTCGGCGAATTTGTCGAGCTCGTCGAGCCGCCCGGCACGCCACGACTTCTCGGCGTTGATCCGTGCGGCGGCAACGTTCTGCGACTGCTCGGCCGTGACGAACGGCGCAAGGCCAATGGTTAACACGACCGAAGCCAGGAGCAACCAGACGCGGCGAGACATGGGCTGGGGTCGAGTATAGCCTTCGCGCATATGGTTTGGACGCTCGAACCGGCGTGCAGGCCCGCCCCGCCGGCCGCGCCGAAGCTCGCCGAGCGAAGGCGGGAATGCTCTAGGATGGGTGGGATGCAGACCGCGGCGCGGCTGGCGACGATCCTGCTGCTCGTCCCGTATCCGGCCGCCGCGCACCCCGCAGCCGGCCAGGCCGGCCCGGCCGAGGCCCTGGCCATCGGTGACACGTTCACCCTGCCGTCAGCGGTGCTGGACGAAACCCGGCGCATCAACGTCTATGCGCCGCCGGCGTGCGTTGCATCCAAAGACACGCGGCTCCCCGTCCTCTACATTGCCCGGGACCTGGCCGAAGTGTTTGCCGCCCACGCGCCGGTCAGCCTGGCGTGGCACTACGAGTTGCTGGCCGACGAAACGCACGCCACCATCTATCATCCTGCGGTGCTCCGCGCGCTGCGTCGCC
>CAYGMD010000286.1:0-4115 GCA_964350785.1 uncultured Acidobacterium sp.
GATGAAAGGCAGGTTGATCTCGGTCTCCATGACCGTCGACAGCTCCATCTTGGCCTTCTCGGCGGCCTCGCGCAGCCGCTGCAGCGCCATGCGGTCCTTGCCCAGGTCGATGCCGTCGCTCTTCCGGAACTCATCGATGATCCACTCGATCACGCGCTGGTCGAGGTTGTCGCCGCCCAGGTGCGTGTCGCCGTTGGTCGACTTCACCTCGACCACGCCCTCACCCACTTCGAGGATCGAGATGTCGAAGGTGCCGCCGCCGAAGTCGTAGACGGCGATGGTCTCGTCCTTCTTGTTGTCGATCCCGTAGGCCAGCGCCGCGGCCGTCGGCTCGTTGACGATGCGCATCACTTCGAGGCCGGCGATCTGGCCGGCTTCCTTCGTCGCCTGGCGCTGGGCGTCGTTGAAGTACGCGGGCACGGTGATCACGGCCTTGGTGACCGTCTGGCCCAGGTAGTCCTCGGCGGCCTGCTTCAACTTCTGCAGGATCATCGCCGACAGCTGCGGCGGCGCCAGGTCCTGCTCCTGCGCCTTGACGCGGACGTCGCCGTTGCCGGCGCGTTCGACGCGGTACGGCACCATCTTCATCTCCTCGTTGACCTCGTCAAAGCGGCGGCCCATGAAGCGCTTGATCGAGAAGATGGTGTTTTCGGGATTCGTGACGGCCTGGCGCTTGGCGACCTGGCCCACGAGGCGTTCGCCAGCTTTGCTGAAGGCGACGACCGACGGGGTGATCCGGCTCCCTTCCGCGCTCTGGATGACAGTGGGCTGATCGCCTTCCATCACAGCCACGACGGAATTGGTGGTGCCCAGATCGATGCCGATGATTTTGCTCATGCTCTTAGTATGAAATGTGAGTGCATTGCTGTCAATCCGGCCGGTATGGCCGAGACGGCTCCTCCCGCCGAACTGACTGGTATACTGAGACTTAGCCCTTCGACCCGGCTCAGGGCGAGCCCCAACGCATGACCATTGCCATCCGTTACGCGCGCCACGCCGGCATCGCCGCGCTGTTTGTGACCGCCGCCCTGCTCGGCACCCTGACCGGCGTTTTGTTCGCCTATTCCGGCGACCTGCCGGAGGTGAGCGCGCTCGACAACTACTCCCCGAACACCATCACGCGCGTTCTCGGCAAGGACGGCCAACTGGTCGGCGAGTTCGCCGTCGAACGCCGCGTCGTCATCCACTACAACGACATTCCCGAACACCTGCGGCAGGCGATTCTCGCCGCCGAGGACGGCGACTTCTTCGAGCATGCCGGGTTGAGCATCTCGCGCATGATGCTGGCGCTCGTCCGCGACATCGTCTCCAGCGGTCGCGTGCCGGGCGGCAGCACCCTGACCCAGCAGCTGGCCCGCAACCTGTTTGCGACCAACATCGGCTTTACCACCGGCGACCGCTCCTGGGAGCGCAAGATCAAGGAATCGCTGGTCGCGGTCCAGATCGAGAAGCGATACACGAAGCCTGAAATCTTCACGATGTATTGCAACCAGATCTATTTCGGCCACGGCGCCTATGGCGTGGAGGCCGCCTCGCAGCTGTACTTCCGCAAGCCGGCCAGGGCGCTCGCCCTCGAAGAGGCGGCGATGATTGCCGGCATCATCCAGGGCAACGTCCGCCAGAGCCCGTTCGTGAATCCCGAGGCCACGCGGCGCCGCCGCAACTACGCGCTCGACCGCATGGCCGCGGAAGGGTTCATCACCGAAGCCGTGGCCAGCGAGACCAAGGAGAAGCCCATTGTCGTGGCCGGCGACCCCACGGCCGACACCAGCCCGGCGCCCTACTTCCTGGAAGAAGTGCGCAAGCACCTGGAGGCCACCTACGGCGCGAAGGCGCTGTACGAAAGCGGCCTCACGGTCCGCACGGCCCTCGACCTGCGGCTGCAACGGGCCGCCAACCAGGCCGTCGATCGCGGCCTGCGCCGCGTCGACAAGCGGCGCGGCTTTCGCAAGCCGCGCCGCAACGCGATTGCCGAGGGCCGCACGGTCGACAGCTTCAAGCACGATCGCTGGGCGCGCCGCATGGTGGCCGGCGACATCGTGCCCGCCGTGGTGCGATCGGTCACCGCCACGGGCGCGCAACTGCGCATCGGGCCGCTGACGGCGGAACTGACCAGGGCGGGCATCCAGTGGACCCGCCGGACGTCGCCGGCGGACCTGTTCAAGGCCGGCGACCTGATCGACGTGGAACTGACGAAGATCGAGGGCGCCACCGCGACCGTGTCGCTCGAGCAGACGCCGCTGCTCGAAGGCGCGCTGGTCGCCATCGACAACCATACCGGCCAGGTACTGGCCATGGTCGGCGGCTACAGCTTCGGGCGCAGCAAGTTCAACCGCGCCACGCAGGCGTACCGGCAGATGGGCTCGACCGTGAAGCCCATCCTCTATACCGCGGCGATCGATCGCGGCCTGACGCCCACCACGATCCTGGTGGACGAGCCCACCAGCTTCGACGCCGGCGCCGGCCAGCCGCCCTACCAGCCACGCAACTACGACCGCAAGTTCGAGGGCCGCATGACCCTGCGCCATGCGCTGGAACAGTCGCGCAATATTCCGTCGGTCAAGATCATCGACATGCTGGGGCCGGGCCAGGTGGCGTCGTACGCCAAGAAGTTCGGCTTCGCCCGGGACTTCAGGCCGTTCCTGTCGATGGCGCTCGGCGCGCAGGAAGTCACGCTGATGGAACTCACCAGCGCGTTTTCGGCGTTTCCCAATCACGGCATCCGCATGCAGCCGTTCCTGGCCCAGGCCATCACCGATCGGGAGGGCGGCCTGCTCGAAGAGACGCGGCCGCAGCCCAAGGACGCCATTCGCGCCGACACGGCCTACGTCATGACCAGCCTGCTGCAGGGCGTCGTCCAACGGGGCACGGCGACGGCGGCAGTTGCGCTCAAGTGGCCGGTGGCCGGCAAGACCGGCACCGTCGACGACAACACGGACGCGTGGTTCGTCGGCTTCGATCCCAACATCACCGTGGGCGTGTGGCTCGGCCACGACGAGAAGAAGCCAATCGGCGGCAACGAAACCGGCGCCACCGCGGCGCTGCCCATGTGGATCGACTTCATGAAGTCGTATCTCGACTTGTATGCCGACCGTGAACATCCCCCCACGTTCGACCCGCCGGGCAACATCGTCTTCATGACGGTCGACCGCGACAACGGCCAGCCGACCGACGGCGGCGACCGCATCATCAACGAGGCGTTCATCTCCGGCACGCAGCCCTCACGACAATAGATCGCAGGATTTGCGATCTGTAAAATCTATTCCCCGCCTGCTTTTTCCGCTTGCAGCCATGGCCTGACGATGGCACCGTCGTCTTACGGTCAGGCGGTCGCCAGAAAAGCGGGAGTCACATGTATGCCGGGAATGCTCAGCGGGCGGAGGTCGTGATGACCGACGATGCCAACGGCCTCATCATGGTTGTCACCGATCGGTTTGAGCGGCGCCTCACCGAGGAAAGCAGCCGGCTTCGTGTCGAGATGGCCACGGAATCCGGCAAGGTGCGCACGGAAATGGCCACCGGGTTCGGCGCACTGCGGGCCGAGATGGCGGAAGGCTTCGGCCGGCTGCGCGCCGAGATGATCAACCGCAACGCGGAGCTGCTGAAATGGGGGTTGGTGTTCGGGGCGACCCAGACAGCGGCCCTGGCCGCCGTCATCGCACTACTCCGCTAGTCGTCGTCTTCGTCGGCCGCCGCCTGGCCGAGCGTGCCGGTGGCCTTCTGCATCAGGTAGGTCTTGATGAAGGCGTCGAGGTCGCCGTTCAACACCTTGTCGACCTGCCCTTCGGCATACTTCGTCCGGTGGTCCTTGATCATCTGGTACGGCTGCAGCACGTAGCTGCGGATCTGCGAGCCGAACGCGATGTCCTTCTTGGTGCCGCCGATTTGCGACAGCTTGTCCTGTTGCTCCTTCTGCCTCAGGTCGTAGAGCTTGGCCTTGAGCACCTTCATGGCCACGTCCTTGTTCTTGTGCTGGGACCGTTCGTTCTGGCATGACGTCACGATGCCCGTCGGCAGGTGCGTGATGCGCACGGCCGAATCGGTGACGTTGACGTGCTGGCCGCCGGCGCCGGGATGAATGGTGATGATGGCGTTGGCGAAATCGTGCTCGCCGC
>CAYGMD010000287.1:0-4106 GCA_964350785.1 uncultured Acidobacterium sp.
CCTCGACAAACGGCCGCTTGGCCTCCTCGGAGCCGGGCGGCGGCGCGAAGCCGAGTTCCTTCGCCGTGGCATGCGACAGCGCCACCATTTCGTACGAGAAGTGGGTGAGGCGCGCGGCCTCGGCGGGATGGCCGATGGCCGTCAGCGCCTGCTTGAGCAGCTTCTGCAGGTACGCCTGCCGCACGTCGATCACGTTGTAGGTCGCGGCCGCCGCGCCAAACGCCGGGTGATCGGCCACCGCCAGGGCCGGGTCGCTGGTGGTCGCCCACAGCGTCTCGCCGTTCAGGCGGGTCGCGAACGGGCGGTACTGGAAGTCGTGGCCGAGCAGGCCCGATTTCCAGAACTGGTAGGCCATGTCCTTGGCGACGTACACGGCGGTGCCGTTCGAGCGGACGATGACTTTCTCGCGCGACTCGGGGTCGTCATCCTCGTCCGGATTTGGCGCGGCGTCGGGATCGTCGATCCGCATCACCCAGCAGCCGGCATGCTTGCCTTCGTTCTGCAGGTAGACCGCACCGGTGGCCTTCATCGCGTCGAAGGCGCGGGCCCAGAACTTGAGGCGCAGGATGTCGCCTTCCCAGGTCAGCAGCTGGTAGTCGATGTTGAGGCGCGCCATGGTCTTGAGGTGCGCGCGCACGACGGTGTCGGCGATGAAGGCGGCCAGGCCGGCCGTCGGTTCGACGCCGTGCTCGATGTCGTGCAGCGTCGCGGCGCGAATCGTCAGGCGTTGCTTGTCGCCGTCGTACCACTCGGTGACGCGGGCGTAGAGATCCCAGCAGTAGTAGTCGAAGCGCGTGGTGGCGGCCAGGTGCCGCGCGCCAGCCAGGTCGATCTTCTCGAACTCGCGGAACCCCACCACGACATCGGCCACCTGCACCCCGGTGTCGTCGATGTAGTTCTGGACCTCGACCGGCGTGCCGCGGAAGCGCAGGGCGCGCACCAGCGTGTCGCCGAGCGCCGAATTGCGCAGGTGCCCGATGTGCGCGGCCTTGTTCGGGTTGATCGCCGTGTGCTCGACGATGGTCTTGTCGGTGCGGGCCGGCGCGGCGGGCAGGGTGCCGGCGAGGCCGAGCCGCGCCAGCAGGAACGCCGGGCGGTCGAGGAACACGTTGAGGTAGCCGTTCGGTGCCGCCTCGACCCTGGTGATGCCCGGGAGATTGCCGAGCGCATCGGCAATCTCCTGTGCAATCACGCGCGGCGCCTTGCGGAGCCGGCGGGCAAGGTCGAAGGCGACCGGCGTGCCGAGGTCGCCCATGGTGCGGTTGGGCGGCGTCTCGACCGGGATATTCAGGTCGGGATCCGAGACCTCGTAGCGTTCGGCGAGCACGGCGCGCACACGCGCCTCGAGCTGTTGGTGAAGGGGAAGAATCATGATGCTGGTTCGTTGACTCGATCGAAGCGAAGCGGTACGATCACGTTATCATTTCCCCACGCCTTCGTCATGGTTGACGCTGGAATCGGCCGCCTGCTCATTTCGAGTCTGCACCAGGGCATCGCCGATGTTTCACCAAGCCGGCTCGATTTCTACGAAAACTGGTTGAGCCCCTCCGGCATGCGCGACGGGCGCATTGGCCTGGCCCCGCTCGGCGCGGTGCTCAGCTTCCTGCACCGCGAAGAGCCGCCGTCGAACGATCAGATCGCCACCCGCGCCGGCGTGTGCGCGGCGGATTGGACCTACCAGGAACTGTCGGGCCCGCGCCGATGGTACATCCGCCGGCTGCCCCTCGCCCTGCGGTCGCGCGCGGCGCTCGGGCTCGGCAAGCGCCTGATCCTGGCCACCGTCAGGCAATCCAAGGTGACGACGTGCATACGGGGGACGGCCGGCACGGTCCTGATCGATTCGGCCTTGTGCCAGCAACTGCGCGATCCGGCCACCGTACCCATGCGCGGGTTCTACGCCGCGGCGCTGCAGCGGCTGTTCGCGCACTGCGACATCGAGGCCGCGGTCGAACTGGCAGGCGCGCGGCAGGGCGGTTGGAACCTGGCCGTCACCGTCAACGGCGCCCGCCCGTCGGAACCGGTGGACGCTGCGTGATCGCGCGGCATTGGGCGATCGTGGTCCTGCTGGCCGCCGCGCCCGCGTGGCCGGCCGCCGGCGCCGCGCAAGTCCCGGCCGGCGCGCCCGTCCTCGTCCTCCCATTCGACAATCCCAGGCAGGAACCGCGGCTCGCGTGGATGCGCGAGGGCGCGGCGGTGTTGCTCACCGATTTGCTGGCGGCCGGCGGCGAGCGGGTCATCAATCGGGAAGAGCGCCTGCGCGCCTTCGATCGCCTGCAGTTGCCCGCCGGCGCCGGCTTGAGCCGGGCCTCGTCCATCAAGGTCGGCCAGGTCGTCGCCGCCGCCGTCGTCGTCATCGGCACGCTGGAGCTCACCGGCGACCAGCTGGTGGCCCGCGCCCGCGCGGTGCGTCTTGACACCGGCCGGCTGCTGCCCGAAGTCGCGGCCACGGGCGCGCTCGCCGACGTGTTCGGCATTTTCAGCCGGCTCGCGCACCAGGTGCGCGGCGTCAGCGCCGCGCCGCCCGCGGTGCCGACCGATCGGCTGCCGCCCTCGATGCAGGTGTTCGAGCTCTACATCAAGGGCCTCGTCACCGAGGCGCCGGCCACGGCGATTGCGCTTCTCGAGCAGGCCCTCAAGGCGGCGCCGCAGTTCGATCCGGCGCGGCTCGCCATCTGGGATCTCCGGACCGAGGCGGCGGAGCACCAGCGCGCGCTCGACGCCCTGGCCGGGGTTCGCGCCGACAGCCGCTATTCGCGCGAGAGCCGGTTCCGGCGGGCGCTCTCGCTGATGAGCCTGAAGCGGTTTGACGAGGCGTTGCAGACTCTGCGGACCCTGCAAGGCGAGGAGCGTTCGGCAGCCGTGACCAACGCGATTGGTGTTGCCGAGTTGCGCCGCACCGCAACCCCGCCACCCGGCCGGGCCACGTACTACTTCAGCCAGGCGAGCGAGATCGATCCGTCGGACGGCAACTTGTTCTTCAACCTGGGCTATTCCTATTGGATCGATCGGGACCCGCGCGCCACCATCTACTGGCTGCGCGAGGCCGTGCGGCGCAATCCCGGAGACGGCGATGCGCACTTCATCCTGGGAACGGCCCTGCACCAGACCGGCGCCACCGCCGAGGCCGCGCGCGAACGCGAACTGGCCACGCGGTTGTCGTCGAAATATACCGGCTGGGAAGCGCGCGCCGTGGGCGGCGACCCGGTGCCACGCGGCCTCGAACGGCTCGCCGATGAGCTGACGCCTTCGGCCACCCGGGTCGACACGATCCTGACCTCGGCCGGACAACGCGACAGCGACGCCCTCGCGGCCTTTCACCTCGACGCCGGCCGCCGCGCGTACCAGCGCGAGGCCGATCGCGAGGCCATCCAGGAACTGCGGCGCGCTCTCTACGTCTCGCCGTACCTCGCGGAAGCCCATCTGCTGCTGGGCCGGCTGTACCTTCGCGGCGGCCGTGCGGAAGAGGCAGTGGAGGCGCTGAAGATCGCACTCTGGAGCGACGAGACCGTTGCCACCCACCTGGCGTTGGCCGAAGCGTACCTCGAGGTGCAGGACACGGCCGCGGCGAGGACCGAGGTCGACCGGGCACTGGCGCTCGACCCGGAGTCGGCCGATGCCAAGGCAATGAGGGCGAGGATCGGCGGGGCGCCGTGGTAAAATTCGGCTCAGATCCGCACTGATGGCTACTACTCAAGACGACGCGTTTCGCGAGATACAGCTGAACGGCAAGCAACTGGTCTTCATGGCCATGGCGTTTGTCGTCATCGCCGTCGGCATTTTCTTGATGGGCGTTCAGGTCGGGCGCGGCGTGCGCGGCGAACGCGGATTGCCGGAAGGTGCCGACGTCGTGGCCGCGGCCACGCCCGAGTCTGAACCGCCCTTGCCGCCTGCGTCGGGGGCTCAGGGGTCCAGCGACGCCCCGCTGACCGCGGGCGAGAAGTTGAGCTACGCCGAGCGGCTGACCGGCAACGAGGCAGCGGCCGACGCGCTGAAGAAAGCGCCTGAGCCGCCGGCCGAGGCGCCCGCGCCGAAGGCCGAGGCCGAGGCCGCGAGTGCGCCGCCCGCTGCGGCTCCCGCGCCGCCGCCGGCCGCGGCGCCAGTGGCGG
>CAYGMD010000288.1:0-4058 GCA_964350785.1 uncultured Acidobacterium sp.
CCCCCAGTTCCTTTTCGTCGCCGGTCAGCACGGTCTCCGACGCGGCGAGCTGGCCGATGACCGTGTCGATCACCTCGACGCCGGCGCGGTTGACGCACGCCACCAGGTTCTGGGTCGCGGTCTGGCTGCCGGTGATGATGTGGACGTTGACCTCGAGCCGGGCCCCGGTCAGGCCGACCGGCGCGCCAATGCCCTCCTGCTCGTCGACCACGAAGTACTGCGGCAGCACGTGCAGGATCTCGCGGCCGGCCGGCAGCGACACCGCGCGCGCGGCGTCGATCGCGCGCCGCACGTCGTCGCGCGTCACTTCGCGGTTCTTGCCGGCCACGGCGACGACGCCGCGGCTGTTGAAGCCCTTGATGTGCGGCCCGCTGATCGCCAGGTGCACCGAGCCGACCTCGACGCCGGCCATCAGCTCGGCTTCCTCGATCGACTTCTTGATCGATTCCACCGCCGCCTCGAGGTTGACGACCACCCCGCGCTTGAGGCCCTTCGACTCGGCCATGCCGATGCCGATCACGTCGACGCCGCCGTCTTCCAGCAGCTCGCCGACCACCGTGCAGACCTTGGTCGTGCCGATGTCAAGCCCCACTACGTAGCGTTCCTGTCGTGCCACCGATACCTCCCCGTCCTCTACCGTCTTGCCTGCGCCGGCAACGCCTTGACCGGACGCACGTACAACCGTTCGTCGAATCGCAAATCCACGTAGTCGATGCTCGCCAGCCGCTCGCGCAGCGCCGGCTGCAAATCCACGTACTGCTGCAGGCGGGCGGCGAAGTCGCCGTCGCCCAGCCGCAGCAACGCCGTGTCGTCGTCGAGGATCACGACCGCGTCGTGCAGATCCGAGACGTTGAGTTGCGACACGCGCCGGCCCAGTTCCGGACGGGCCGCCAGCGCGGCGATCACCCGGCCGGCAAATTCGGTGCGCGCGACGTCGATCACCGCGCCGCCCTCGGAGGGCGCGGCGGCCAGGCCGTCGATGATCGGCAGGTCGATGTCGGCATAGGCCGGGCCGTACTCGTCGACGATCACGCCCTTGGCGTCGATCAGGTACAGCGAGCTGCCGATGCGGCCGATGCCCATCGGCGCGCGCTCCTGCACCGTGATCTCCAGCGTCGCCGGCAAGACCCGGCGAATCGTCGCGCTCTCGACCCAGGGCGAGGCGAGCAGCTTTTGCTGCCACTCGGTGATCCGGATCGCCAGGATGTTCTGACCGCGCAAGCCGTCAACCAGCGCCAGCACCTCGCCCGTCGACAGGCGGTGGTGGCCGCGAACCTGGAGGTGGCTGACCTGCAGCGTCTGCGCGACGGCAATCGAGTTCACGCCGCGATAGCCGCCGTAGCCAAGCACCGCGAGGATCGCGAGCACGCGAATCGCCAGCCAGACGTAGCGCCCCGACGAGGCGCGCTTGCGCGCCGGCTTCACGTGGGCGCGCTTGAACCGCTTGTCGGTCTGCGCCGCCACCGCCGCGGCGCCGGGGCCGGGCCGGGGGAGTCCCGCCATTACCGCGCCTCCCGCGGGCCGTGCCGCCGTTCAAGTTCCGCCAGCAACGCCGTGGCCAGGCCGCCGATCGAGCCCGCGCCCAGCGTCAACACGAGGTCGCCCGGCCGGGCGAGCTTTGCCACGGCCGCGGCCACGTCGTCGAGCCGCTTGACCACGTGCGCCGGCCTGTCCCGGCCGGCGCTCACGGCCGCGGCCAGGGCCTCGACCGTGATCCCCGCGATCGGTTCCTCGCTGGCGGCGTAGATGTCGGTCAGCACCACTTCGTCGGCCGCCGCCAGGGCCGCACCGAACTCGGCCATCAGGTCGCGCGTGCGGGTGTAGCGGTGCGGCTGGAACGCCACGACGATGCGCGCGGGCCGGGCGGCGCGGGCCGCCGACAACACGGCGGCAATCTCGGTGGGGTGATGGCCATAGTCGTCCACCACGCTGATGCCGTTGACGATGCCGCGCCGTTCGAAACGCCGCTCGGCGCCGTGAAACCCGGCGAGGGCGGCGGCGATCTTCGCGAACGGCACCTCGAGTTCGAGGCCCACGGCGACCGCGGCCAGCGCATTGCGCACGGAGTGCAACCCCGGCACGGCCAGCGTCAACCGGCCCAGCTCGGTGGCGCGTTCGGCGTGCAGGTCGCGCTGCACGACCGTGCAGTGCGAGCCGAAGCCCTCGAGGACCACGCCGGTGGCGCTCAGGTCGAACGCTCCCTCGATTCCGTAGGTCACCACCCGGCGCGTGAATCGCGGCAGTACGTGCGCCAGCTCGGCGTCGTCGGCGCACGCCACCACGGCGCCATAGAACGGCACCTTGTTGGCGAAGTCGACAAACGCCTGCTGCAGGTCGGCAAAGCCGCCGTATGCGTCCATGTGCTCGCGATCGATATTCGTAATCACCGCCACTGCCGGCGACAGCTTGAGAAACGAGCGATCGCTCTCATCGGCCTCCGCCACCATGTACTCGCCGCGGCCGAGCCGCGCATTGCTGCCAAAGGCGCTCAGGCGCCCGCCGATCACCGCCGTCGGGTCCAGTCCCGCCCGCTCGAGCACCAGCGCGATCATCGAGGTCGTGCTGGTCTTGCCGTGCGCGCCGGCCACCGCGATGCCGAAGCGCAGCCGCATCAGTTCCGCCAGCATCTCGGCGCGCGGGATCACCGGGATCCGCCGCGCCCGGGCCTCGACCACTTCCGGGTTGTCGGGCCGCACCGCCGACGAATAGACGACGACATCGGCGTTGCCGACATTCACCGCCGCGTGGCCCGCGGTCGCGACCGTCACGCCGAGTGACGCCAGCCGGTCGGTCACGCCCGACCGTTTCGCGTCGGAGCCCGATACGGCGTAGCCGAGGTTGGCGAGCAACTCGGCAATGCCGCTCATGCCGATGCCGCCGACCCCGACGAAGTGAATGCGCCGGGTCCTGCCCAGGTTCATCGTGGTCCCCGACCCAACTGCTCCACCCGATCGGCAATCCTGGCCGCGGCGTCGGGCCGCGCCAGCCGGCGCGCGGCCGCCCCCATCTGCTGCCGCCGGGCCGGATCGGCCGCCAGCGCCGCGATGGCGCCGGCCAGCCGTTCGCCGCTCAATTCCCGCTCCTCGATCACCAGTCCCGCTCCCGCCCGCGCCAGCACCTCGGCGTTCTTGCGCTGGTGGTCGTCGGTGGCGGTCGGCAGCGGCACCAGGATCGCGGGCCGTCCCGACGCGGCCAGTTCCGCCAGGGTCGTCGCTCCCGCGCGGCAAATGACCACATCGGCCGCCTTCATCGCTCCGTCGATTTCGAAGATGAAGGCTTCGACTCGTGCCGCGAGGCCGGCGCGGGTGTACGCGGTCCGCACCAGATCCAGATCGCGCTCCCCGGTCTGGTGGGTGATCGCAAGTTGGAGCCCGGTGGCTGCCAGCCGCGACGCTGCCGCCACCATGGCCACGTTGATCGCGTGCGCGCCCTGAGAACCGCCAAAGATCAGGACCCTGCCCTGAGCGAGATTGACGCCGCCTGCGGAGTCAATCGAGTCGAAGGGCCGTGTTGTTCGATCATTCGCCTCCTCGTTCTGCGCCGGGAAAAATTCCGGTCGCACGGGGTTGCCGGCCACAAATCCCGTGCGGGGGAAGTACGACAACGCGTCCTCGAAGCTCACCGCCGCCGCCCGCACGAAGCGCGCCAGCAGGCGGTTGGTAATGCCCGGCACCGCGTTCTGCTCGAGCAACATGGTCGGGTAGCCGCGCAGCGCGGCCAGCGCCAGTACCGGTCCGGAGGCGAAGCCGCCGACGCCGACCACGACGTCCGGCCGGCGCCGCGAGATCACGCCCCACGCGTCGGCGGCCGCGGTCGGCAGCAACAGGAGGCCCCGCAGCCGCTCGGCGCGGCCCTTGCCCTTCAGGCCGGCGACGCGGATCAGGTCCAACTCGAAGCCTTCGCGCGGCACGACCCGCGACTCGATGCCGGCGGCGGTGCCGACAAACGAGACCTGCGCCGACCGATCGCGGCGCCGCAGCTCGCGCGCCAGCGCAATCCCCGGGTACAAGTGCCCGCCCGTCCCTCCGCCCGCGATCAGGATGCGCACCGGTCACGCC
>CAYGMD010000289.1:0-4052 GCA_964350785.1 uncultured Acidobacterium sp.
CGGCTCGGAATTTGTCGAGATGTTCGTCGGCGTGGGCGCCGCGCGGGTCCGCGACATGTTCGCGCAGGCCGAAGCCAAGGCGCCGTGCATTATCTTCATCGACGAGCTCGACGCCCTCGGCAAGGCCCGCCAGCAAAGCGCGTTCGGCGGCCACGAGGAGCGGGAACAGACGCTCAATCAGCTGCTGTCGGAGATGGACGGCTTCGACGCCCGCAAGGCGATCATCGTCATGGCGGCCACCAACCGGCCGGAAGTGCTCGACCCGGCGCTGATGCGGCCGGGCCGGTTCGACCGCCAGGTGCTGGTCGACAAGCCCGACGTGAAGGGCCGCGAAGCGGTGCTGAAGATCCACGCGCGCAACGTCAAGCTCAATGCCGCCGTGGACCTGCGCACGGTGGCGGCGCGGACCGCCGGCTTTGCCGGCGCCGACCTCGCCAACCTGGTCAACGAAGCCGCGCTGCTGGCCGCCCGGCGCGACGCCGAGACCGTGGAGATGCACGACTTCAACGAGGCCATCGACCGCCTGGTGGCGGGCCTCGAGAAGAAGCGCGTCATGAACACGAAGGAACGCGAGATCGTCGCGTATCACGAGTCGGGCCACGCCATTGTCGCGAGCGTGCTGCCGAACATGGATCCGGTCCACAAGATCTCGATCGTCGCCCGCGGCTTCGGCGCGCTCGGCTACACCATGCAGTTGCCGCTCGAAGAGCGCTACCTGATGCAGAAGGGCGACCTGCTCAACCAGATGGCCATCCTGCTCGGCGGCCGGGCCGCCGAAGAGATTGCCATCGGCGAGATTTCGACCGGCGCGCAAAACGACCTGCAGCGCGTGTCGGACCTGGCCCGCTCGATGGTCACCGAATGGGGCATGAGCGAGCGGCTCGGCACGATCAACTTCGATCCGCCGCGCCGCGGCCGCTTCCTCGACCTGGGCATGCCGGTCGAGCGCGGCCTCTACAGCGACGACACCGCGCGCATGATCGATGACGAGGTCAAGCAGATCGTCGCCGGCGCTCACAACGAGGCCCGCCGCGTCCTGCGCGAGCACCGCGAGGTGCTGGAACGCGTCACCCGCCGCCTGCTCGAAAAGGAAGTGATGGAAGGCGACGAGCTGCGCGAGCTCATGGCGGCCAAACCCGCGCCCGACCCGCTGCAGGCCTAGCCGGGCGCCGGCGCGTAATCCGATGACCGGGTTGCCAGAGACCTGACATATAGTGTCGGCCGAGGTTCCTCCTTGACCGAACTGTTTAACCAGACCTACAACCCCGTGGCCGGCAGCGTGCTGCTGTCCGCCCTCGTGGCGTCGATTCCGCCGATCCTGCTGGCGTTGTGCCTGGCGGTGCTGCGCATCGCGCCCTGGAAGTCGGCCGTCGTCGGCGCCGCCGGCGCGTTTGTGCTGGCCTGGGTGGTGTGGGGCATGCCGTTCGGCCTGACCGTCGCCGCCGCGACCCACGGCATGGCGTTCGGCCTGTGGCCGATTTGCTGGATCGTGTTCAGCTCGGTGATGTTCTACAACCTGTCGGTGGAAAGCGGCGATTTCGATGTGATCCGCCGCTCGCTGGCGCGGTTGACGACCGATCGCCGCATCCAGATCCTGCTGGTGGCGTTTTGTTTCGGCGCGCTGATCGAGGGCATTGCCGGCTTCGGGGCGCCGGTCGCCATCACCGCCGCCATGCTGGCGGGCCTGGGCTTCGAGCCGATCATGGCCGCCGTGCTCGCCTTGATCGCCAACACCGCGCCGGTGGCATTCGGGTCGCTTGGCATCCCGGTCACGACCCTGGGCGGGTTGCTGGCGCCCATGCTGGGCCACGACACGCAGACCACGACCCGGGCCCTGTCGGCCATGGTGGGCCGCCAGTTGCCGTTCTTCTCGCTGATCATCCCGGCCTATCTCGTCGTACTCTACGCCGGCTGGGGCCGCATGATGGCGGTGTTCCCCGCCGTGTTCACCGCCGGACTGTCGTTCGCGATCGGCCAGTTCCTGGTCTCCAACTACGTCGGGCCTGAACTTACCGACACGCTCGCCGCGCTGTTCTCGCTGGCCTCGGTCGCGCTGCTGCTGAAGTTCTGGGCGCCCTCGGATGGCTACGTCGACGGCCGCCCGGTGGTGCTGGAGACGGTCACCGACCACGCCTCGCGCGTCAGCCGCGCCTACGCCACCTACGGCATCCTGATCGTGACCGTCCTCATCGGCCAGGTTGGCAACTTCGCCGGCATGTCGCAACTGCAGCCGCCGGCCAACGTCACGGCCCTGCTCCGCTGCGGGCAAATTGGCAATCGCCTGTGTCCCGAGCCGTGGGTGGGGGCGCCGGCGACCGTGGCGCCCCAGGGGTTCCGCTTCCCGGTGTGGGAGTTCAGTTGGCCGGGCGGCTACAACATGGTCGACGGCAAGCCGGCGCCGCTCGTGCAACGGGGGGCACCCGTGGTGGCGGCGACCTCGCCGTACGCGCTGACGTACCGCCTCGACTTCCTGGCAACGGCCGGGACGCTGGTGTTGTTTGCCACGTTCATCGCGCTGATCCCCATGGTGATGGCTGGAGCGAGGCCAGGCATCCTCGGCGTCGCCTTCCAGAAGACGGCGGCCCAGCTACGCTTGCCGATTATCACCATCGCCTTCATTCTCTCCATCGCCACGGTCATGAACTACTCGGGCATGACCTCGTCCATGGCGCTGGCACTGGCGCAAACCGGCTGGCTGTTCCCCTTCTTCTCGGCGTGGCTCGGCATGCTGGGCGTATTCCTCACCGGCAGCGACACCTCCTCCAACACCCTGTTCGGTCCGCTGCAGGCGACCACGGCCAAGGTGTCGGGCCTTGATCCCATCCTGATGGGCGCCACCAATAGCTCGGCCGGCGTGATGGGCAAGATGATCAGTCCGCAGAACCTCTCGGTCGGCGCCGCGGGCGTCGGCGCCGTGGGCCGAGAGGGCGAAATCTTCTCAAAGGTCATTTTCCACAGCCTGGTGTTGACCGGGCTGATGGGCGTGCTCGCGATGCTCCAGGCCTACGTGGTGCCCTGGATGGTGCCTAAGCTGTAGGCGGCGGCGCCGGCGGATTGGCCTTGGGCCCGGGGGCGGCTTCGTTGCCGACGAATCCACACGTCTTGTGGGTGCCGTCGCAGAACGGCTTCTGCTTCGACTGGCCGCAGCGGCACAGCGAGAACGGCTTCTTCGGCACCACGTACTCGGCGCCGGTCCAGTCCACCAACTTCACGTCCTCGCCCTCGATCAGCAGCGAGCCATTCTCTCGAACCTTGATTGTGATCATTGAATCTCCGGCGGCACGAAAGTGCCGCTCTTCTGGCACTATCCGCGTTGCATGGCCGAGAGGAACTCGGCGTTGTTCTTGGTCTTCGCCATCTTGTCCAGCAGCAGTTCCATGGCTTCGACCGGTGACAGCGGATTGAGCACGCGCCGCAGCACGTAGATGCGGCTCAGGTCTTCCTTGGGCAGCAGCAGTTCTTCCTTGCGCGTGCCGCTCTTGAGGATGTCGATGGCCGGGAACGTCCGCTTGTCGGACAGCTTCCGATCCAGGTGGATTTCCGAGTTGCCCGTGCCCTTGAACTCCTCGAAGATCACATCGTCCATGCGCGAGCCGGTGTCGACGAGCGCGGTGGCGACGATGGTGAGCGAGCCGCCTTCTTCGACGTTGCGGGCGGCGCCGAAGAAGCGCTTGGGCTTCTGCAGGGCGTTGCTGTCGAGACCGCCCGACAGCACCTTGCCCGAGGCCGGAATCACGGTGTTGTAGGCGCGCGCCAGGCGCGTGACCGAGTCGAGCAGGATCAGCACGTCCTTCTTGTGCTCGACCAGGCGCTTGGCCTTTTCAATCACCATCTCGGCCACCTGCACGTGGCGCTGGGCGGGTTCGTCGAAGGTCGACGAGATCACCTCGCCGTCGACCGAGCGCTGCATGTCGGTGACTTCTTCCGGGCGCTCGTCGATCAGCAGCACGATCAGGTAGATCTCGGGGTGGTTCTTCGCCACCGACTGCGCGATGGCCTGCAGCAGCATCGTCTTGCCGGTGCGGGGCGGCGCGACGATCAGGCCGCGCTGG
>CAYGMD010000290.1:0-4040 GCA_964350785.1 uncultured Acidobacterium sp.
CGCGCAGAACGAGAGAACGTGTCCGTCACAACGATTACTCGGACTGGCTCCTAGCGATCGCCCCTGGATCCGATGGCGAGCTGCAAGATCTGACTGGCCGGGTCACCGTACTCATACCTGGCGCGCCCTGCTTGCTCTGCCGCGGCGTCATCGATCCAATTCTCGCGCGCGACGAAGACCTACAACGCCAACGCCCCGAAGAATACGAACGGCGCAAGCGCGAGGCGTACGTACGCGGAGCTGGCAATCGCGCGCCCGCGGTCGTTACCTTCACGACGGCTACTGCGTGCCTCGCTGTCGACGAACTGCTTCAAGCGCTGGCATGCTTCAGAGACCCTGGCGGCTGGGTCTGGCACCGAGTTCGCCGATACGACTTGCTGCTCGATCGACGACCCGGGTGCGAACAGAGCCCGCACTGCTCGATTTGCTCGCAGCAGGACTACTGGGGTCGCGGGGACGTTGAGCCCTTCCTCGATCGCACGAACTGAGCCATGCTCTGGCAGTCAATCGCACGGACTCTTCTAACATGGTGTCGGCTGATTCCGCGACCCGGAATGGTCGCGCGGACGACCACGCTGCATCCATCTCCGAAGGAGATGAACGACGGCGTCATGGTTGTCGTCCGAGACAATGGCTTGCAGAAGTGGGCGTGCTTGCGCTGTCCAGGCGGATGCGGAGAGAGGATTCAGCTCTCGCTCTCTGAGAAGCGCCGACCTCGTTGGAGCGTCACAGTTGACGCGCTCGGTAGACCGACTGTCACTCCATCCGTCCACGTACTCAACCACTGCCGATGCCATTTCTGGATACGCCGCGGAGCGGTCGACTGGGTCGATGGATCGCCAGAACGTCCGCACGAAATGTCGTGGCACTGACGGTCCAGATGGCCGCTCTTTGCTAGGTGGGTAAAGGCCTCCTATCGTTCGTCATGCGCAGTGAGTCCTGGCGAACGGCCTGCAAAGTTCGCGTCCGAGCTCGCAAATGGCGCGACGCTATTCCTCGTGCGCAGCGACATGACGTCGGACATCAGGCGATCAATCATGGCCGAGGGCGGTTCTATCACGAATCAGGAACCAAGGACTACCGACTAGTAGCTATCGCTTGACGGGCAAGTCTGCGGCCGCTACCGTAGCGGGCCATGAGTTGGTCACCCGATCTCCTCTTCGCCCTTCGGCAGCTTCGAAGCGCTCCCGTCTTCGCAATCACAGCCATGGTGACACTCGGCCTGGGCATCGGCGTCACTACTGCGGTCTTCACAGTCGCAACCGCAGTGCTCCTTCGTCCGCTGCCGTTTGCCAATGCAGAACGCCTCGTGCGAATTGTTGAAGAGCCTTCACTCGAGGGCCAGGGCATCGCTCATCGGACGCCGATCGCTGTTGAGCCCGAGGAATTCAGCGAGTTACAGGCGCGCGCTCAACTATTGGCATATCTCGGGACGTACGTCGGAGGCACGAGCACTGTGACCGGAAGGAATGAGGCGCTTCCGTTGACGGTAACGCGGATGTCTGCAGCGTTTTTCCCAATGCTTGGCGAGCGCCCGATGTTAGGTCGTGGTTTCGAGGCCAGTGAAGAGACCAGTTCGTCTGCATCTGTGATCGTGCTCAGTCATGGCGCCTGGCAGCGATGGTTCGGCGCCTCGACCAGCGTTCTAGGACAGTCGATACAAATGGACGGCCGCCCTGTCACGATCATCGGTGTCATGCCGGCATCGTTCGCCTTCCCTGATGCGTCCACCGATGCCTGGCAGCCATTCCGTCCCGTACGCACGTCCGGCCGTTTTCAACGGTTCATGGTGTATGCCGCGGTTCGCGACGGTGTCCCTCTGCAGGCCGCATCGCTGGAGCTGAGCGCACTCCTGCAGGACCTTAGAGGCCTGCCCAGTCCTGACGAGTACCGGGCGGCAGGCGAGTCTTTGCCTTTCAGGCTCGTGAACTTGAAAGACGACCTGGTCGACCCAGTCCGTCCAGCGTTGCAGCTTCTCATTGCCGCTTCATGCATCGTTCTTCTGCTCGCGTGTGTAAACGTCGCGACTCTGCTCGTTGCCCGGGGAACAGCTCGTCGTCGTGAGGTTGCGACTCGTTTGGCACTCGGTGCAACACGATCACGAATAGTGCGGCAACTCCTCACCGAGAGCCTTGTGCTTGCTGGGCTCGGTGGCGCAGTGGGATTGGCAGTTGCGGTCGGGTGCGTCCGCGTGTTCACGATTCTCGGCACGTCGATGATGCGACGCGACCTTGGCCCTGGTGTCAGCCTGCCAAGGCTCGCCGAAGTGCACATTGACATGACGACACTGGCAACTGTGATTCTGCTTGCCATCTTCAGTGCGGTCATCGCGGGCATCTGGCCAGTACTGCGTCTTGGGGCGTTCGCTGGAGAATCGTCGCGTGCCAAGTACCGTTCGGATGGCGGCGGAACGCGCCAATTGGTTGCACTCGGGCCTCTCGTCGTGGTCCAAGTCGCCTTAGCCGTGACCTTGTTGGTCGGAAGCACATTGCTGATTCGGAGCTTTACGAATCTGATGCGGGTGAATCTGGGGTTCGAGGCAACCAATGTCCTCACATTCCGTGTCTCCTTTCCAGCTGGACGATACAGCCAAGGATCACTTGAAGCGTTCAGTAGTCGCGTCGTCGAGCGGATCAACGCGGTGCCGGGTGTGGTGGCAGCCTCATATACCCACTTCTTGCCATTCGTTCAGGCGAGTTCCGGCACAAGGGTCGCCACCGAATTGAGGCCGCTCGAACCACCCGGGGAGGCAAAGCGACCCGCAGAACACCCAATCGGGATGTGGGTGCATCAGGACTTCTTCCGGACGCTGGGTGTACGAATCGCGAAAGGACGTGGATTCGCCGCAGATGACGATGCGACTCGGCCGGGCGTGGCGGTTGTCAACGAGACTTTTGTGAGATCCGGTCTCCTTGGGTCGGATCCGATCGGCCAGATCGTGTATTTCGGCGCGTCGCCGAAGCCATGGGAAGTCATCGGCGTTGTAAATGATTTCGTGCGGTTTGGTTTGACCGCGCCCTCAGCCGCGGAAATCTACACCGACGCCCGGCAGAATCCCGCGTTGCCGGGTCCTGCAGGCCTTGGGCCGTACCTCGTGGCAAGGACCGCAGACATTCCCGCCAACGTATTGCCGAGCATCCGGTCCGCGATCAGCGGCATCGACCAGGATGCCGCAGTGGTTTCCGTCGCGACGATGGACGACATTATCGGCAACGCCAGATCCCGACCGCGCCTTTACACCAGCTTGATGAGCGTGTTCGCGGTCTCGGCGCTCGTGATTGCGGCCTTCGGGATCTTCGGAGTCGTCGCGTACGTGGTGGCATTGGGCCGGCGAGAAATCGGGATTCGGATGTCTCTAGGTGCGACACCAGCGCGCGTGGTGCGTGAGTTCGTGATGCAGGCCTCGCGACGGACTGCGCTCGGCCTGCTCATAGGTATTGGAGCTGCCATGACCTTAGGACGCTATCTGGAGTCGATGCTCTTCGGCATTGGCGCCACGGACCCGTGGTCGGTGGTGACTGCCTCCGTCTTGCTTGCGAGCGTGATGATCGCCGCCGCCTTTTTCCCGGCGTGGAGAGCCGCCGCCGTCAATCCGGTCGAAGTCCTTCGCACCGAATAGTCATCTCAGCAGGGCCGAAACGTCCTCACAGGATCGAATGTTGGCCGAATTCTGTTTCGCGATCGATTTCGATTGCAGCGTCTCCAGAATGTCTCCACGACGGGGGCGGAATCGGGAGAACTCGGGTGGACGGCAGTGAACAAACTAGAGCGACGTAACCGCCTGTGACTCAAGCGCTTAAGACCAGAAGTCGCGCGCCATCACCAAGTTAGAAAAACACGTCTCTCCGAATTCGAATCCCTGCCTCCCAGCCAGTCTTCGCTCTCGTTTCCCCCGAAGGCTGTCCCGACGAAGCCGCGTCGCGGCGAAGTCGGACCTCTTCTCAGGCCGATCCAGCCACCTCCGTCACGCCGCTTTGCTCGCGGGGAGGCGTACGACGAGCAACCGATGCCGGGACTGGACTCGGAAGCGTTGGACTTCA
>CAYGMD010000291.1:0-4005 GCA_964350785.1 uncultured Acidobacterium sp.
AGATGTACAACCCCGACTGGATGCGGGAAAAGGGCTTCATCGATCGCAAGGGCCTGACCGCGCGCGACCTGGTCGCCAACCGCGAGAAGGCGCCGCTCGTGACCATCGATCGCAACGAGAGCGTCGAGAAGGCCGCGCACATCCTCACCGAGAATGCCTACTCGCAGATTCCCGTCACGGCCGACGGCCGCCTGGTCGGCTCGGTGAACGAAGGCTATCTCTACTCGGCCATCGTCAAGAATCCCGACGTGCTGCACGGCACGGTGGAAGGCATCATGCAGCCGGCCATTCCGTTTGCCGACATCTCCACGAGCGTGGATGCGCTGGCGGCCATGCTGACGCCGGAAAGCCCGGCGGTGCTGGTGCGCGACTTCAAGCTCGACGCGACCTACATCATCACGCGCTGGGACATCATCAAAGCACTGGCGTAAAGGCAACCACGAGGCGCACCAAGCACACGAAGCATCCATGGCTTCGTGCGCTTCGCGCCCTCCGTGGTTGCGTTACTCCAGTTCGCGGCCGCGCGTTTCGGGGCCGAGCCACAGCAGCGTGATCACGCCGATGCCGCCGCCGATCACGCACCAGAACATGGCCGTCTGCAGCGCGGTGCCGGCGTCGGTGAGCACACCGATCAGGTAGGGGGCAAACGCCCCGATGCCGACCCCGACGTGGTACGAGAACCCCGTGCCGACGCCGCGGGCTTCGGTCGGGAACCGTTCCGACAAATACCCGGGCACGATGCCCCAGGCGCCCGACGCGCAAAAGCCAATCAGCCAGGCCCCGAGTAACAGGCCGCCGCTCGTCTCGGAAAACAGGTAGACCGGCGCGGACAGCACGCCGGCCACCATGCCGAGAGTCGCCGCGCCGCGCCGGCCGCCCCATCTCTCGGAGAGGGTGCCGAACGCGATCGAACCGAGCACGCCGCCGGCATTGAGCAGCAGCAGAAACGCCAGCGGCTGCTGCTTCAGGTTGCCGAGCAGCGTCGGGTACCAGATCGTGGTGGACTGGTACATCCAGACAAAGGCCCCCATCAGGAACGACGTATGGATCGTTACCCACCGCAGGTCGGCGTCGAACAGGCGCGCCAGCGACAGGCGCTGCCGCTGGCCGGCGTGGCGCCGTTGCTGCTCCAGCCACAGGGGACTCTCGCTGACGCGCGTCATCAGGAAGAAGATGGCAATCGCCGGGAGCACGCCGGCCCACAGCATCAGCCGCCACGCCCACTCCGGATCGTCGTTGATCAGCGGGTAGCCGAGCTGATAGACGAGCGACGACAGCAGGAACCCGGCCGAGTAGCCGCCCTGCAGGATGCCGGAGGCGATCCCGCGATGCTTCGCCGGCCACTGCTCGAGCGCCAGCGGCATGCCGGCGGCCCACATGCCGCCCATGCCGATCCCGAACAGTCCCCGGCAGGCAAACAGCATGAGGTAGCTGGTCGACAATCCGCTCAAGAACGCAAAGACCGTAAACCACGCGATCGAGAACAGGATGGGGCCCTTCCGGCCATACCGGTCGGCGTACATGCCGGCGCCGATGCCGCCGATCATGCGGAACATCAGCGTCACGGTCGCGAGCGCGCCGGCCAGCGCCAGGTTGACCTCGAAACTGCGCCGGATGTCGGTCAGGACGAAGGTGATGATGGTGAAGTCGAAGGCATCAAGCGTCCACGCGGCAAACGTGGTGAGAAAGGTCTTCCACTGTTGCCGGCTGACTTCGCGGTACCACGGCTGTGACATGGCCAATAGCATATGAGTAGAATGCGCAGATGATTCGAATGATTGCGTCGCTATTTCTCGCCGGCCTGGTGTCTGGCGCCGCCGCGCCGGCAATCGCCCTGGCGCAGGCGGCCGATGGACCGGTCTATGTCGCCTACTTTTGGCGGGCCAAGCCGGGCCAGGCCGAGGCCTACAACGACTACATCAGGGGCACGGCCGAGAAGATCGACGAGGACGCCCGCAAGGCCGGCGTGTTCGAGGAGGTGGTGACGGTCACACCGTCACAGATGGGCACCTCGGCAACCATCACCGACTGGACGCACCTGCGCATCTTCAAGCTGAAGAACCGCGCCGCTGCCGAGGCCTTGAGCAAGGGCCTGGACGCGGCGACCCAGCGGGTGGTGCCGGACGAGGCGCAGCGGAAGCGCAACAGCGAACGGTCGGCGACCCTGCGGGACTTCGTCCGCCAGGAAATCTGGACGACCCTGCGATGAGGCCTCTCCTCGGCCTCATGCTCGTGGTCCCGGCAGCAATACTTTCGGCCCAGGCGGCACGCACCCACCGGCTCGAGGCCACGCCGGCCACCGTGGCGTACGGCCACTACTGGTCGGAAACCAAGCCCGTGTTGACCATTGCCTCGGGCGACATCATCGACGTCGACACGCTGCTGACCTCGACACCCGAGCGGCTCGAGAAGGCCGGCGTGCCGCCGGCTGACGTCCAGGCCTCCCTGCGCGCCATCGTCGACGCCGTCAAGGATCGGGGACCCGGCGGCCACATCCTCACGGGCCCGGTCTTCGTGACCGGCGCCCAGCCGGGCGACGCGCTCGAGGTCAAGGTCCTGTCGATCGACCTCCCCATCGGGTACGGCTACAACGGCTGCAGCGGGTTCATTCGCGAGAACTGCGCGGCCGGACGGGGGCCCACCATCATCCAGATGGATCGCAAGGCCATGACCGCCGACTTCTTTGGCGTCGTCATTCCGCTGAAACCGTTTTTCGGCAGCATGGGCGTTGCGCCGCCGCCGGCGCAGGGCCGCGTCAGCAGCAACCCGCCGGGCATTCACGCCGGCAATCTCGACAACAAGGAGCTCGTCGCCGGCACCACCCTGTGGATTCCCGTGCACGTACCCGGCGCGTTGTTCGAAATCGGCGATGGCCACGCCGCGCAGGGCGACGGCGAAGTGGACCAGACCGGCCTCGAGACCTCGTTGCGCGGCAAGGTTCAGCTCACGGTTCGTAAGGGCATGACGCTGGCCTGGCCGCGTGCGGAAACCGCGACGCACTACATCAGCATGGGCACCGACGTGGACCTGACCAAGGCCACGCGCATCGCGATCCAGGAAATGGTGGATTTCGTCGCCGCCAGGAAGGGGTGGGACAAGCACCAGGCCTATCAGCTCACCAGCATGGCCGGCGATGTCGCCATCACGCAGCTGGTCGACGGCACGATGGGCGTGCACGTCAAGATGCCCAAGAGCATTCTCAAATGAAAATAGGTACCAAGGGTGCCAAAGGTGCCAACGGTGCCAGGGGTGCCATTGGTGCTGCTGTGGCTGTGTTGAGTGTTGCGTGCTCGCAGCCGGCGCCACCGGCGGCTGAACCGGCGCCCAAGCTGAAAGATGCGCAGCACGCCGGCATCACCACGCCGCACGGCGACCACTCGCCGCATCACGGCGGCATGGTGCTGATGAACGGCGAGGTGCACTACGAAGTCGTGCTCGATCGGGGCGGCCGGCATCGCATCTGGTTCAGCGATGCGGTGCGCGAAGACTTGCCGGCGTCGCAGGCGGCGCGGGTGACGATGGTGATTGTGCGAAAGGGGGCGCCGGATGAATCACTGGCGCTGGCCATCGACGAGAGCGGCGAAAGCTGGGTGGCCGCCGGCCAGCCGGTGGCGCCGGGTGACGTGACCGTGAAGGTCGGTTACCTCCTGCGCGGCGAGCCGTTCGAGATCGAGATCCCGTTCACCCTGCCGGCGTCCTGACCGCTTCCCTCATTCATACCGGAGGGACTCGATCGGATCCAGGCGCGACGCGCGCCGGGCCGGGTAATAGCCGAACACGATGCCGACGAGCGCGGCAATCGCAAACGCCGCGGCCACGGTCGCCGGCGACACCTCGGTCGGCCAGTCGAGCACCGCGGTCAGGCCGCGGGCGGCGGCGAGGCCAATCGCCACGCCAAGCACGCCGCCGATCAGGCTCATCACCATGGCCTCGACCAGGAACTGCACCATCACGTCGCGGCGGCGCGCACCGACCGCGAGGCGAATGCCGATCTCCTTGGTCCGC
>CAYGMD010000292.1:0-3991 GCA_964350785.1 uncultured Acidobacterium sp.
ACCTGTTCCAGGTCAACGTCGAGGAAGGCCGCCATTTGTGGGCCATGGTCTACCTGCTGCACAAGCACTTCGGCCGCGACGGCCGCGAGGAAGCCGAGGCGCTGCTCGAGCGCCGCAGCGGCAACGACGACACGCCGCGCATGCTCGAGGCGTTCAACGAGCCGATCGACACCTGGCTCGACTTCTTCGCCTTCACCATGTTCACCGACCGCGACGGCAAGTCGCAGCTGCTGTCGTTGTCGGAAAGCTCGCTCGATCCGCTCGCGCGGACGACCAAGTTCATGCTCACGGAAGAAGCCCACCACATGTTCGTGGGCGAGACCGGCATCGCCCGCATCCTCGAGCGCACCTGCCAGCTGCTGCGCGAAACCGGCTTCTCGGGCGACGTCCGCAAGCACGGCGGCATCGACCTGCCCCTGATCCAGAAGTTCGTCAACTTCTGGTTCAGCCAGAGCCTCGACCTGCACGGCAGCGAAGTGTCGAGCAACGCCGCCGCCTACTTCTCGAACGGCCTCAAGGGCCGCGCCGAGGAAGACAAGTTCGACGACGACCACATCCTGGCGGGAAACATGTACGTCCTCGACCTGATGGACGACAGCGGCCTGATCATCCGCGAGGAAGTGCCCATGCGCAACGCGCTCAACGAAGTGCTGCGCGACTGGTATGTCGGCGATTGCCAGGCCGGCGTCGATCGCTGGAACAAGCGCGTACTCGAGGCGCACGGCATGTCGGAGCGCATCACGCTGCCGTCGCGCAAGTTCAACCGCAAGGTCGGCGTCTACGCCGCCAAGCACTTCGATCCCTACGGCAACCAGCTGTCGACCGCGGACTGGGAACGCCGCAAGTACGAGTGGCTGCCGTCACCCGAAGACAAGCGCTACCTGCACAGCATCCAGGCGACGCCGGTCTACAAGCCGGGGCAGTTCGCCAATTACATCGCGCCGCCCCAGCGCGGCATCAACCGCCAACCGATCGACTTCGAGTACGTCAGGACTGAGCAATAATGCCGGGAGACGGGCATCGGGAACCGGGAGTCGAAGGACCCTGACTCCCGACTCCCGACTCCCGACTCCCGACTCCCGACTCCCGATATGACCCAGAACAAGATCCAGCTGGCCGTCGCCGACGGTGTCGCCACCATGACGCTGGCCGACCCGCCGGCGAACACCTACTCCTACGAAATGATGCAGGAGCTCGATGCCGCGATCCTGCAGGCGCGGATGGACCCGGCGGTCCACGTCCTCGTCCTCACCGGGCTCGGCGACAAGTTCTTTTGCGCCGGCGCGAATATCGGCATGCTCAAGGACGCCGATCCCGGCTTCAAGTACTACTTCTGCCTGCACGCCAACGAGACGCTCAATCGCCTGGAGCAGACGCCCAAGCTGGTGATCGCCGCGCTCAACGGCCACACCGTCGGCGGCGGCCTCGAGGTCGCGATGGCGGCCGACATCCGCATTGCGCGGCAGGGCGGCGGCAAGATCGGCATGCCCGAAGTAGCCCTGGGCGTGTTGCCCGGCACCGGTGGCACCCAGCGCTTTGCCCGCCTCGTCGGCAAGGCCAAGGCGATCGAGACCATGGCGCTTGGCTCGCTGTTCACGTTTGAAGAAGGCCGCGACATGGGCCTGGTCAATCACGTGTGGGGCGAAGCCGAACTGGCGGGCCGGTCGTTCGCGCAGGCGGTCCACGACTACGCGAAGCGGTTCACGCCGCCCCACAAGGCCAGCAAGGCCGTCGGTCACATCAAGCGGGCCGTCCAGTCGGGCCTCGAGGTCGGCTTCCACGAGGGCCTGGCGCTCGAACGCGAGCTGCAGCAGCGGCTGTTCGAGAGCGAGGACGCCCGCGAGGGCATTGCCGCCAACCTGGCCAAGCGAAAGCCGGAGTTTCATGGACGTTAAGACCGTTGCGGTTCTCGGGGCCGGCACCATGGGCCACGGCATTGCCCACGCCGCCATGGCGGCCGGCTACGACACCGTGCTTTACGACGTGTCGCAGGCGCAGCTGGACAAGGGCCAGGCCGCGATTACGGCCGTGATCCAGAAGGGCGTCGAGCTCGGCAAGGTCAGCGCCGAGGACGCGGCCGCCATGCGCGGGCGCCTGCGCCTGGCCACGGTGGTGGCCGACGCGGTGCGCGACGCCGATATCGTGATCGAGGCCGCGCCCGAGAAGATCGACCTCAAGCTGGCGCTGTTCCGCGAGGTGGAGGCCGCCGCGCCGGCGCATGCGGTGCTGGCGTCGAACACGTCGGCCCTCAGCATCACCGACATGGCCGCGGTGCTGGCCAACCCGGCCCGCCTGGGCGGCATGCATTTCTTCAACCCCGTGCACCGCATGAAGCTGATCGAGGTGGTGCAAGCGCTCGACACCTCGGCCGGGACCATTGCCGTGATGGAGGCGGTGTCGGCGAAGATGGGGAAGGAGACGGTGCTCGTGAAGGAGTCGCCAGGCTTCGTCACCAGCCGCATCAACGCGATGATCGGCAACGAAGCGTTCTACATGCTGCAGGAAGGCGTGGCGAGCGCCCGCGACATCGACAAGGCGCTGAAGCTGGGGCTGAACCACCCGATGGGGCCGTTCGAGCTCGTCGACCTGGTGGGGCTCGACACCCGCCTCAGCATCCTGCAGTACCTGCACCGGACGCTCGGCGAGAAGTTCCGCCCCTGCCCCCTGCTCGAGCAGCACGTCCGCGACGGACGGCTCGGCCGCAAGGTGGGCAAGGGCGTCTACGACTACTGAATGACGATCGTGCCCTTCAGGCCGGCGTTGCTTGGCTCGCCGTGATCGTGGAAGGCGCAGGTTCTCGCGACGTTCAGGTTGCCTGTTTGCTTTCTCTGGCCGGGCTGCAGAAACCCCACTTGGTTGATGTCAGGGCAATCGGAGTGCTCAGGGTGTGGATCCGAGTTCATCTCGTGATTGCGGTTGTGGTTATTCACGAACTCGACGCGTCCGCCGCGCACGACGGTGACGCTAGAAGGCGTGACCCGGCCGTCTGCACCAATCGTGATGGTCGCGGTCGTTGACGGTGGCGTCGTTGTTGGCGGTGTCGTGGTCGTGGGCGGCGTGGTTGTCGTCGGTGTCGTCGGCGCGGTCGGCGTCGAACTGCTGCTGCCGCCCCCGCATGCCGCCGCGGTGGCGGCGGCCAGCACCGCGATTCCCAGCCCCTTCCAAATCGTGTTCGTCATTGGCGTGATTGCTCCTAGTAGAACTTTCGCGACAGGTTGAACCCAATATACCAGTCGTCGTAAGACCTGCCACCCCGCGCGACACTGGCCAGGGTCGTGCCGACCCCGTTTGAGAAATTTAACTGGAACAGGTGGCCGCCGGCCTGCTGCTCGAGGCCGAAACTGATCAGCGTCACGTTCGGCGCATGGCCGCCGACGCGCGGCGAGGCTTCAAGCACCAGGTAGGTCGACTTGCGGATCCGCAGTCGCGTGCCGAGGCCGATGACCACGGTGCTGTTGTCGTCGACCAGCTCGGCCGGGTCCGGGTTCGAGTTGTTGATCCAGGCTGGCTGCAGGTAGAGGGCCGCGCGATCACCGACCTCGCGGGAGATGACGGCCGCCAAGCCCGGCGAATAGCTGTCGCTGAAGTTATCCGTTCCTTCGGCGGTCGCCAGCGCGCTGATGCCGACGGGGAAGGTCTTTTGCGAGGCCAGCTCATACTGGCCGAAGAACTGAATCGTGCGGTCGGACGTGCGATAGATGCCCACCTGCCCGCCGCGCACCAGGCCGTAGCGCAGCTCGAGCCCGATCAGCGCCCCCGAGTCGAAGCCGAAGAAGTCGGCCAGCAGGTCGCTGAAGTTGCCCTGCCCCAGGGGCCGGGCAAAGCGGTGCGACATCCGGAATACCATCTTGTGCCGCGGCAGCCGCAGGTTGGTGGCCAGGGTCGCCAGGCCGAAGTCGGGTTGCGCCTTGTTGGGATCGAGGTCGGGGTCGTCATCCTGGGCGGTGGCCGAGGGGGTCGTCGCCGGGGGCGCCTGCGCCATGGCGGGGGC
>CAYGMD010000293.1:0-3951 GCA_964350785.1 uncultured Acidobacterium sp.
GGCGTTGCCAGCCGGCTGCTTCGGCGCCAGCACCGGCGCCGCCGCGGCGCTGATTGCCGCCGCGGAGCGGCCGGCCATTGTCAGGGCCGTCATTTCTCGTGGCGGCCGGCCGGACCTGGCCGGCGACGCCCTGCCGCTCGTGCAGGCGCCGACGCTGCTGATTGTCGGCGGCGACGATGAGCAGGTCATCGAACTCAATCGCGCCGCCATGCGGCACATGCGCGCGCCCGTGGAGCTCGCCATTATCCCCGGCGCGACGCACCTGTTCGAGGAGCCCGGGACCCTCGAAGAAGTGTCGCGCCTCGCCGCCGACTGGTGTCGCCGTCACCTGCGGGACAACGCGGAAAAGCGCGGCAGCTGAACGACGGCGTCTCGCCAGCCCTGCGCAACTAGTGCGTAAGTGTCGAGCTCCATTCGCGCCGCGACTCGCTACACTCGGCGGGGGGCAATTTATGTGGTTGGGAATTGGTTTGGCGGGCGGCTTGGTGATGGCGGCCCTGACGCTGCTGCGGTTTGCGCGCCGGCGGCCGCGCGAGAGGCATATCGACGTGGGGGCGGTCAGCGACGCCTGGCTGGCTGAGCATCGGGGACGCACATCCGACTCCTGAGGGGGTTCGGCGCAGATGTGTCAGACTAGCCGGCTCGACCATTAGCTGACACCACCATGACCTCCATCCGCCGCTTCTCCCTGTCCTTTGCCCTCGCGGGCCTGTTCTCGTTGTGGTTCGTGTCGGCCGATGGCTTGGCTGGCGCCGAGCGTCCCGGGGTCCACCGGACGCCGCGCGGGTTCAAGGTTCCGGTCTATGGCATGTCGCGCGTTCGCGATGCGAATGGGCAGGTGGGCACCGAATGCGCCCGGCTGTCGGGCGGCCAGATCGAGCAGCAGCGGCTCTCGCGCTCGGTGAGCCGCTCGCTCCTGCGTTCGTCCCCTCGCGTGGTTATCCAGGCGGTGGCCGCCGGCGGCGCCTTCGAAGTGTTTTACACCGACGCCGACGGCACGGGGTTTCGCGATTCCCGGGATCGCGTGACCGCGGACCTGGTGAGCGACGACTTGTTTTTCAACGGCCCGGCGGCGAACGAGACCAGCCGGCGGTCGATCGTGCCGCGGCCGGCCCGGCTGCCGAAGCAGTAGCTACTTCCTGACGCCGGAGTACTCCAGCATCTGCTGCGTCAGGTCCTGGGGATACGAGATCGTGATGTCGCTGATCTGGCCGTTGGTCATCACCGGCGTGAGCTTGGGCATCACGAAGCCGGTGTATGACGGCAGGTTCAGCTTCTCGACCCGCGCGACCACCTGGTCGCGCAGCTTCGGATCGAAGTGCACGCCGTGGGTCGCGAACAGTTTCTTGGCCGCGGCGTAATCGCCTTCCGACTTGATGCGTTGCACCTCGGCCAGCAGCTTGCCCACGCCGTCGCGGAACAGCTTCGCGTCCACCATCACCAGGTACGTCTTGCCGTCGCGGGTCCGCTCTGCAATGGCCTTGGTGTTGGCCATCAGCCACCGGACGATCATCTGCCGGTTGCGCATGTGGTCTTCTTCGATCTGCGTGCCTTCGCGGATCCGGCGGAGCTGGACCATCGCGTTGCGGGTATACGCCTCGTACTCGGCGCGCACCATGGCCTCGTGATCGGCGGCCGGGATGATGCCGAGCTCGACCAGCTTCGGGTCGGCAATGAAGTAGAGGCCCACCAGGTCGGCCCGGCCTTCTTCGAGCGCCGAGAACTCTTCCTTGATCAGGGCCTGCGGATTGCCCTTGCCCTCGGCCTGCTTGCCCGAGGCGTGGCCGATCACCTCGTGCATGTCGGTGGTCAGCTCGCCGGCGAAGGTGCCGAACTTGGTGGCGCGCTCCACCTCCTCCGGTGACCAGGCGAACTCGCCGCGCATCGACCCCGGCGTGGAGCGATCATACGCCTCGTTCACGTTCGACAGCGCCACCGACTTGCTGCCGAACTTCTCGCGAATGGCCTGGTCGTTGGGCAGGTTGATCCCGATTGGCGTCACCGGGCCCGAGTCGCCGGTCTCGACGACGACGTCGATGGCGTTGGCGACAATGCCCTGGACGCTGGCCTTGCGGTACTGGGCGTCCCACGGCATGTGGTCCTCGAACCACTGCGCGTTGGTGGCGATGGTCTTGATGCGGGTGGTCTTCTCCTGGTTGACGTAGAACACCAGGGCCTCCCAGCCGCCCTTGATGCCGCGCGGGTCGAGGTAGACCTCGATGAAGCCGTTGATGGTGTCGACCGGCGAGTCCTTGTCCTGCACCCAGGCAATGTCGTAGGCCTCGCGATCCTTCACTTCGCCGGTGCGGTAGAAGGTGGCGAGCGCCGTGAGCGCCTTGGCCATGGGCGGTTCGGCGAACGGCACCGCCGCCTCGAGATGCTTCACGATCTCGGCGATGTACTTCCCGTAGCGGCCATCAATGCGATAGACCTCTTCGACCAGCTTGCCCTTCTGCTTCACCAGGCGCGAGTTCAGCCCGTGCTTCTCCTCGAAGCCCTTGAGGTCGGCCATCGACACGCCCGAGTAGAGGTTGTTGGCGCTCGACTGCAGGATGTCCTTGCCCGGGCCCGGGGTCTTGTTGGTGACGATGGGATCGACCGCGGGGTCGAAGAACATCGGCTGGAGCCGCGTCACGGCCGTGGCGTCGGCGCCGGCGGTCTTCGCGGCGGCGGCAAACGCATCCGGCTTGCAGGTGAGGACGAACTTGCGGGCCGTCAGGTTGTTGTAGGGGCCGTTGTTGAGCCAGAACAGCTTCGTGTAGCGCTGCACCTCGGCGAGCGTGGCCGCGTCCACGCCCTGCGGGTTGGCGACAATGCGCTCGATGATGCCGCGCATCTCGAGCGCATCCTTGTGCTTCTGGTCGATGAAGATGTCGCGGCCGGCAATCGCGGCCTGGTAGAGGTGCCAAATCAGCGTCTTCTGCTTCAGCGGCAGCGACGAGAACCCGTCGGCGTACAACTGCACCACCGACGCATCGTCCACTCGCTCGAGCAAGTACTTCCGGTCGGCGGGCGGCGTCGCCGGCGCGGTCGCCGTTGAGGTGGCGGGTGCCGGGGCCGGGGCCGGATTCGAACACGCGGGGACGAAGGTCAGCAGGGCCAGGGCAAGGGATTGGCGAAGGGTCATTCCGTTAGCGTAGCGCACCCATGCCGGAGGTCGCTAGGTGCCATAAGAACCGGGTATGATGTTCCCTCGGCCACGGCCCAACCAAGATTTCCAGTGAGAGGACATCCCATGCGTCTCGTTTACGGTTTCGCGCTTGCAGTTGCACTGTGTACCCCGGCGGTCATTCGCGCCCAGGCCCCCGCGGCCCAGCCCGACGGCGCCGTTGCGGTGAAGGACGGCGGCATTTTCGCCAAGGGCTGGATGGGCAAGATTGACGCCCAGGAAGAGAAGGCCGGCCAGGTCCTGAACAACGCGCGGCTCGCCGAGAAGAACGGCGTGCTCGAAGTGCGCACCGGTCCCGCGACCACGTACTGGAACCCCGCCAACAAGGCGACGGGCAACTACACGGTGAAGGCGACGTTCATCGAGTCCAACTACATGGGCCTCAACAGCCACCCGCACCCCTATGGCATCGTCATCGGCGGCAACGACCTCGGCACCGCCGACCAGAGCTTCATCTATTGCTCGGCCTACGGCGACGGCACGTTCATCGTCCGCGGCATGGGCCCGGCGCCGTTCGCGGTGAGCGCGCGCCGGCCCGAGGCGAATGCGGCGATCAGCAAGGCCGCCGGCAAGGGCGCGTCGGTCAAGCAGGAGATTGCCATGACCGTGACCGCCGACAAGATCGAGTGCTCGGTGAACGGTACCGTGGTTGGCAGCTACCCCAAGGCCGACGTCGTGGCGGCAGGCAAGCTGAAGTCGACCGACGGCGTCTACGGCATCCGCTTTGCGCACAACACCGAGGCCACCGTCACGGGCCTCACCATGACCAGGCAGTAGTTCAT
>CAYGMD010000294.1:0-3947 GCA_964350785.1 uncultured Acidobacterium sp.
CGCCCCACCTGCCCTACCTGCCCTACCTGCCCTACCTGCCCGAAACTACCAGGTCACGTCGACGCCGACGCGGATGATGCGGCCCTGGAGAATGACCGACGGCTGCATGTAGGTGGCCGCGCCGTATTGGACCGTGCTGACCGACGAGTAATCGTCCGAATTCAGCGCGTTGAACAGGTCCATCTTCGGCGTCATGTTGATCGCCCCGAAGTTGAACCGCTTGCTCACCGAGAAGTCCACCTGGTTGATGCGGGGCGTAAACTCGGTCTCCGGCGCCACCAGCGGCACCTGGATGTTGGCGACGCCGCTGGCGGCCAGTTCCGGCAGCACCAGCGCGCCGGGCGTGCAGGGGCCGGTGCAGTTGGCGGCGTAGCGGGTGGTCGAGGTCAGCTGCCAGTAAGTGGCCTGGCCGTTGGGGCGGTCGAAGCCGGTGCCGGCGGTGAAGCCGCCGTAGGCCTGGGCCGCCGTGCCGGCGAGGTAGCCGTTCAGGCTCTGCCACGAACCGCTCACCTGGACGCCCCACTTGACGGGGTACACCACCGTGGCCTTGAACTGCTTCTGCCACGGAATGCCGCTCTTCGACTGGTCGCAGTAGAGCGAGCGGTTCGGGTCGCTGGCCGCCGCCGCGCACACGTTGTTGATCGTGCGCTCGAGGTTGAAGCCGCCGAAGGCGCGGACCCCGCGCGCCATGCGCGCGTTGAAGTTGATGTCCAGCCCGTTGTAGTTGCGCTTCATCTCATCGCTGGTGCTGTCGATGTTCGCGACCTGGCCGCGGAACGCCGGCTTGATGACCCAGGCCGGGATGACGCTGCCGTCGAGCGGGCTGACGACGTTGAACTGGTTGTAGCTGTCGGCGTTCAGCAGCGAGTTGGTGCGCATGGTGAGGTTCTTGAAGTCGATGCGGTAGTACTCGGCCGCCAGCGAGAAGCCCGCGAACAGCTCCCGCGTGATGCCGAAATTCATGGCCAGCGAGTAGGGACGCTTGATGCCGGGATCGAACTGCGCCAGCGAGCGCACGCCGAAGGTGGCGGGCAGGTTGGCGAAGTTGATCTCGCAGCCCGCGCTCAGGTACGCGCAACCGCGCTCGCCCTGGGCGATGTCGTCACCGTTGACGTCGGTCCACGGCAGCGCGAAGGTGGTCAGCGCGGTCGGGTTGTAGAGCTGGGCGAAGCCGGTGGTCTGCGCGGTCACGAACTTGTTGAAGCCGGCGCGGATGGCGGTCTTGCCGTTGCCCGAGATGTCGTAGACCGCCGACACCCGCGGCGAGAAGTCCTTCCACGTCGGGAAGGCGATGTCGCCGTAGGCCGGCACGTTGGCGAAGCGGCCGACCTGGGCTGCCTGGCCGACGATGGTCTGCTGGTTGAAGTCGTAGCGGAGGCCGTAGTTCAACGTCAGCCGGTCCAGGTTCCAGGTGTCCTGGGCGTAGACGCCGAAGTTGGCGTCGAGGTTCTCTTCGACCCGCAACGGCGTGTTCAACACGCTGACCTGGGTCGGCACGCCGTTGTTGTAGGTCTGGTAGATATCGCCGTTGGCGTTGTTGTACCGGGGGTACTTGCCAAACTGGTAGGCCGAGCCCACCTTGACGGTGTGGGCGCCCGAGACATACGAGATGGCGCCCTGCAGGTTGTAGCGATCGGGATAGTTGCCCAGCTGCGCGCCCGAGGCGCCCCACAGCAGGCCCGTGCTCGTGTCGTTGCGGCGCACCCGCTGGTACCACTCCGCCGTGCCACGCTCGGCCAGGATGCCGGGCTGGTACAGGTTGTCGTAGCGCTCGCGATTGTACGAGGTGCCGACTTCGAGCAGCATCTTCGACGACAGCGTCGACGTGTACTTGACCGAACCGGTCGAGAAGTTCGGCGTGTTCCACACCACCGAGGCGGTCTTGGGATCGGTGTTGGCGCCCATCGCGTGGCCCCGCAGGCGCAGCGCGCGGTCCGTATAGATCGCGATCTTGTTGCGTTCCGACGCCTGCCAGGTGAGGCGGACGACCGGGTTGTTCATCTTCTCGTCCGAAATGCCCTGCTCGCAGCTGGCGGCGCCGGTCCGGCACTGCTGGAAGCCGACCGGAAAGGGAACGTTGCTCGGCGTGTAGAAGGTGTTTGCGATCGGGCGGTCGTACTTGGCGCGGCGGAAGGCGCCGAAGAACCACAGCTTGTTCTTGACGATCGGGCCGCCCTGTTCGACGTTCCACTCGTAGAAGTTGTCGATCTTGTCGACGGCGCTGACGCCGAGCTTGCGCAGGTCGTCGGTCAGGTTGTCGCCCTGCCAGCCCTTGGGCGACTTGAAGCCCTTGGCGCCGCCGCGGAACTGGTTGCCGCCGTCCTTCGGAATCAGGTTCATGTTGACGCCGCCGGTCAACGTCTCGGCGTTGCCGCCGGCCGTCTGGTAGACGGCTTCCTGCGTCATCGATTCGTTGTGGTACGCCTGCACGGCGCCGTCGCCCATCAGGCCGTTGGTCATCATGCCGTCGACCAGCACCACGGTCTGGGCGCCGCCCTGGCCGCGCACCGCGAAGTAGGTCTGCTGCATCGCGCGGGAGCCGCCGACGTCGGGCACGTTCAGCGTCACGCCGACGACCAGCTGGCCGAGGCCCTGGATGGTGCCGGCGGTCGGCACCGCGCTCAGCACGTCGCGGGTCAGCACCTGCTGCTTGGCGTTGCTCTGCACGTCCACCACCGGCGAGGCGCCGGACACGGTGACCGATTCCTGCAGCGTGCCGACGGTCAGGTCGACGTTAATCGTCGCGACGAAGTTGCCCTGCAGTTCGACGCCGTCGCGGATGACGGTGTTGAAGCCCGGCAGGGTGTAGGTGAGCTTGTAGGTGCCCGGCCGCAGATCGCCGATGCGGTAGCTGCCGTTCTCATCGGTGATCGCCGAGCGCACGCCCTCGATCAGGGCCGGGCTGGCGGCTTCGACCGTCACGCCGGGCATCACCGCGCCCGAGGTGTCTTTCACGGTTCCCGTGAACACGCTTTGCGCCCGCGCGATCGCGGGCACGAGTACGAGACTTGCCAGTACAAGCAAAAACGTTCTTGCAAACAACTTACGCGCCATCAGTTTCCCCCCAATCAGCGAAAGAGGCACCCGACAACGTCCGCACGCGCAGCAGACGCAGGCACCCTTCGCCAAGAGCAGCAGAAACGTTAACTGCGTGAAGCACCTACGTCAACGCTGAACTGTCGCGGCGTGATCCGGGAAATTGGAATGCGACGCGGAAACGAAAAAGCCGCGATTCACCAGTGATGAATCGCGGCTCGAGTTGTGCGCGTGTGTCTCGCGTGCGCAAGACAACGCGTTACAAGCATTCGTACTTAGTGACCGCCGGTCGACGCCGCCTTCACGGAGACCTTGATGTACGCGGTCGTCCAGCAGCACTGGAAACCGCCGCCGCCAACGCCGGAGGAGTCGTTGCCTTCGATGCGGATCCAGTACTCGCCGGGCAGCGAGAACGTCGCGGTCGTCGTAACCTTGTCCTTCTCGATCGCGGGCGTGGAGTCGGCAAACGTGACCGTGCCCGGGCCGCGGTACTTGGTGAGCGTCGTGCTGACGCGGGGACGGCGGGGCGGGCCCGCGGCGCCGCCGGGCGGCGGGGCGGCCGCGGAGCCGCCGGTCGGCGTCTCTTCGTGGCCGTCGTCGGTGACCCAGTAGCTCAGCGTCACCGGTTCGCCGACGACGCCGTTGACCGTCGCCGAGGCGGAGAGCTTGGGCGGGCCGGTGAGGGCTTCGCCCTTTTCCGAGAATCGGATCACCGGCGGCTTGTTGCCCATGGCGGCATCGAGGTAGGGCTCGATCTGGTAGCCCTTGGTGAGGCCGAAGGGCACCGAGACGGTCTTGCCGTTGGCGGTCAGCGTCCAGGTGATCTTCTTGTCGCCGAAGTCTTTCGGCACGCGGATGGCAATGGTGCCCCAGCCGCGGCCCACTTCAAAATGCGTGGGCTGGCCCTGGTC
>CAYGMD010000295.1:0-3911 GCA_964350785.1 uncultured Acidobacterium sp.
GGTCGCCGCCGATTTCCGGCGCCGTGAACGCCTCGGCGTTGCGCACGTCGGTGTTGCTGACGATGGTGATGTCGTTGCGGAACGGCTCGAGCGGCGCCAGCGAGCCCGGCGACAGGTCGAAGTCGCGGCCGACCGCGGCCGGCGCCCACAGGTTCTTCTGGATGCCGAAGGCCGTGCTGCCGGCGGAGCCGTGCACCATTTCAATGGCCGCGAGCCGGACCTTGCCCCGCGCCTGGGCGAAGGTGGCGCGGGCCGGCACCATGGCCTCGAGGAACGGCAACGCCATGGTGACGCCGACGCCCTTGAGAACGGTGCGGCGGGAAATGTGCTTCTGCGTGATGTACATCGTCTCTGCTCCTGCTGCATCGGCAGCACTGAAGTGCTGCCCTTCCGGCAACCCTTGCGGCAGCACTGAAGTGCTGCCCTCCTGGCGCTACTTGTCCCGGGCGACGTCGGTCGCGCGGCGTTGCTTGCCCGTATCGGCCACGCCCATCTTGAACGCGGGGCTGTTGACCACACCCATCACGAAGGCCGACATCCGGTTGTCGCCCTTGCCGGCGTTGCGCACGATCGTGCGGATGCTCGGCATGTCGGTGTATTCGATCCGGCGGCCGAGCGCATAGGTCATCAGGCTCTCGGTGAACCCGGTCAGGAACACGTCCGAGTGCTTCAGCAGCGCGTCGCGCAGCCCGGCCGGACCGTCCATCTTGGTGCCGTCGTAGAGGTCGCCGACCACGTCGACCGGCACCTCGTTGTCCTTGATGCGCCAGGCGCCGGTGACGTCGAAGTTCTCGAGCGCCAGGCCGAGCGGATCGATCACCTTGTGGCACGACGTGCAGGCCGGGTTCTTGCGGTGCTCTTCCATGCGCTCGCGCGTCGACAGCATCTTGCCGCCCTCGGTCGCCTTCACCGAGTCGTCCAGCGACGGCACGTTGGGGGGCGGCGGCGGCGGCGGCGACGCCAGCAGCACTTCCATCACCCACTTGCCGCGCTGCACCGGCGAGGTGCGGTCGGCCACCGAGGTCAGGGTCAGGATGCTGCCCTGGCCGAGCAGGCCGCGGCGGTACGGCGGCAGGGCCACGCGCTGGAACGCGCTGCCCGTCACGTTGGGAATGCCGTAGTGCTTGGCCAGCCGCTCGTTGACGAACGAGTAATCGGCGGTCAGCAGGTCGGTGACCTTGCGGTCCTCGCGGACGATGCTGTCGAAGAACAGCTCGGTTTCGCGCTTCATGGCGCGCGCCAGGGTGTCGTCGTACTGGGGATACAGCAGGTAGTCGGGGAAGATCTTGTCGAGGTCCTGCAGCCGCAGCCACTGCGCGCCAAACCGCGTCGACAGCGCCTCGGCGCGCTTGTCGGCGAGCATGCGGCGCACCTGCTTCTCGAGGCCGGCCGCCGTGCGCAGCGAGCCGAGCGAGGCCGCCCGCACCAGTTCCGCGTCGGGCACGGTGCCCCACAGGAAGAACGACAGGCGCGACGCCAGGTCTTCGTCGCTGATGCGATAGGTGGCCGCGCGCAGGCCGGCCGGCTGCTCTTCCAGCCGGAACAGGAAGCGCGGGCTCATCAGGATCGACTGCACCGCCAGGCGAATGCCCGGCTCGAAGCCGCCCTTCTTGCGGCCCTGCTCGTAGAACTTCATCGCGTCCTGCAGGTCGGCGGCGGTCGGCGCGCCGCGGAACGCCTGCGTCGCCAGCTGGTTGACGATCTCGGCGGCGCAGGATTCCTCCTCGGCGGCGCTGGTCGGCCGGCACGAGAACACTTTCAGGCGGCTGGGCGTGTCCGAGACGCCGGTCACGTCGAGCGGCCCCTGGACGACGAAGTCGCGCAGGTGCGGGAGCATGGTGACGCCGAAGGTGATGCTGACGTCGGCGAGCGTGTTCTCGAGCGGCATCAGCAGGTCGTCGACCGGGCCGTCCAGCCGCTGGACGAAGGCCGCCGTCACGCGCTGCGGGCCGGCCTTGACGTGCACCGGCGGCGTCGTCAACTCGAGGCTGTTCTTCGGATCGGTTTCGCTCATGCGCGTGTTCAGGTCGAACAACGCGACGCGCTCGCCGTTGACCGAGACCTCCACCTGCTCCTTGAGGTCATAGGCGGTCATGGTGTTGCGGCCGGCCAGGCCGCCGAGCGGCTCGTAGTGCAGCGAGGTCTTGAACACGTAGTGGCCGTCGGCCGGGAACGTGTGGACCACCGAGGTGCCGCCGCGCGTGCCCATGGGCGCGCCGTCGACGCGCCGCATCTGCGACGCCGCGCGCGCAATCTTGTAGGTGGTCGAGGTGGCCGAGGCCTGGCGATCGCCAATGGCCAGGCGGCTGATCTGGCTGGCCGCGCGCAGGTAGCCGTCCATCAGGGTCGGCGAGAAGGTCTGGGCGTCGGCGACGTTGTCGAAGCCGTGGCTGATGGTGTCGGGCGGCAGGTAGGCCGTCACGTCGACGTCGACGTTCAGCAGGTCCTTGACCGCGTTGGCGTACTCGGCCCGGTTCAGCCGCTGGAAGGGCCGCGACCCGGGGTTCGGCTTGAGCGCGGCGGCCTTGTCCATGCGGCCTTCGAACGCGGCGGCCAGGCCGGTCAGCACGGAGGGTTCCGGCCGGCGGGCGCCGGACGGCGGCATCATGCCGGCGCGCAGCTTGCGGATCATCTTCTCGGTGGTCTCGCCGTGCTCTTCGAGCCTGGTGGCGTCGAAGGCGGCCAGCGACAGACCGCCGGCCTTGCCGCGCTCGCTGTGGCAGCCGGCGCAGTACTGCTTCACCAGCGCCGTCTGCTCGGCGGGCAGCATGGTGGTATTGGCTGGCGCGTGCGCCGCCACGGCCTGTGGCGACAAACCTTTAGGTTTGTCGGCCTGCGCCGGCGTCTTCGACACACCTGAAGGTGTGTCGCCACCAGCGGGCACCGCCTGACGGCCATCGGCCGAAACCGTCAACCCGACAACCGCCGTGACGAGCACAGCGCTTACGAAAGCCTTCTTCAGCATGTGATGCACTTGTGGTTGTTCTTGGCGCCGAGCGACTCGAGCAGCTTGATGGTTTCCGGGTAGGGCTGCGTGCGCTGCACGGGCCCGTTGGCGATGTCCACGGTGGTGTTGCCCTCGCGGTTGACGCGCTTCACATCGGCGCCCTTCGCGACGAGGAACAGGATCGAGTCGTTGTCGCCGCGCGACGCGGCCAGGTGCACGGGGGTGTTGCCCTCGTGGTCGGTGGCGTTGACGTCGGCGCCCAGTTCCTCGACCAGGTACTTGATCGCCGGCAGGAAGCCCGTCGGCGCATAGCGGTGCGAGTTGGCGGCGAAGCCTTCGCCGTAGCCGACGCCCGAGGCGGCGTGCAGCGGGTAGACCGCGGGGCCGCCATACGGCACCGGCGGCACGCCCGACAGGTCCTGCACCTGGCGAATCCCCTCGCCGGTGAACGGCCGGCCCGCCGGCTTCATGGTCGGGATGTTCGGGTCGGCGCCAAACGCCACCAGCAGCTTCATGGCGGCGACGTCGTTGGCGTAGGCCGCGCGCCAGAACGGCGTCGCGCCGCTCTCGTCGACGCCGGCGAAGTCGGAATTGAAAGCCTGGTACCAGACCTTGCGCTGCAGGCGCACGTTCGGGTCGGCGCCCTTCTCGAGCAGCACCTTCATCAAGTCGAGATAGGTGGTCGTCTGCTGCTGGTAGGCCTTCGGGCTCGGATAGAGCGACTTCGGCGCCCACTGGATGTTCAGCACCGCGTAGAGCGGGGTCACGCCGTTGAAGGCCGCCACGTTCGGGTTGGCGCCCTTCTCGATCATGTAGGTGGCCAGGTCGAAGTGGCCGTTGATGATCGCCATCAGCAGCGGGCTGGTCTTGTCGCCGGCGTTCAACTGGTTGAGGTCGGCCCCGCCCTCGACGAGCGCCTTGACCGTGTCGGTGAACCCCTGGCGGGCCGCGAACAGCAACGCGG
>CAYGMD010000296.1:0-3854 GCA_964350785.1 uncultured Acidobacterium sp.
CACCTTGATGCCGCGCGCGCCGAAGCGCAGCGCCGACTCGACCGCCTTGCGCATGGCGCGGCGGAACGCGACGCGCTTCTCGAGCTGCATCGCCACCGACTCGCCGACCAGCTGCGCATCCAGTTCCGGCTTCTGGATCTCCTGGATGTTGATGAAGACCTCGCGGTTGGTCCGCTTCTGAATCTCCTGCTTCAGCTTGTCGACTTCCTGTCCCTTGCGGCCGATGATGATGCCGGGCCGCGAGGTGTGGATGTTGATCTTCAGGTTGCGGGCCGCGCGCTCGATTTCGATCATCGCCACGCCGGCATGCTGGAACCGCTTCTTCAGGTCCTTCTTGAGCGACAGATCTTCGTGCAGAAGATTGGCGTAGTCCTTGGTCGCGAACCAGCGCGACTTCCAGGTCTTGTTGAACCCGATGCGAAACCCGTAAGGGTGAACTTTCTGACCCACAGCGATCCCCTCTTACTGTCCAACGGCAGGCTGCGATGCCTTGCCGCGCTTTGACTTCGCCGGTTTGGCCGAACCCTCAGCCGGAACCGCCTTGATTACCTGCGCCCGCTCCGTCACTTGCACAGTGAGGTGCGTGGTCCGCTTCACGATGCGAAACGCCCGGCCCATCGGGGCGGGACGCACGCGCTTCTGCGACGGGCCGTTGTTGGCGAACGCGCCCGACACGAACAACCGGGCGACGTCGCCGCCGAAGGCTTCCTGCTGCTGCGCGTTGGCGACCGCCGAGCGCAGCACCTTGGCCACGTCGCGCGCCACCGACTTGCGGCTGAACTGCAGGGCCGACAGCGCCAGGTTGACGTCCTTGCCGCGAATCAGATCCAGCACCAGCCCGGCCTTCTGGGCCGAGGTGCGGATGTACTTGGCCGTTGCCTCTGCACGAACCATGGCTTAGCCCTTTCCCGCCGGAGCCGACGGCGCGCCGCCCGGAGCCGGCGAGGCCGACTTGTCGGTGCGGGCCGAGTGCCCCTTGAACTGGCGCGTGGGCGAGAACTCGCCGAGCTTGTGGCCCACCATGTTCTCGGTGAGATACACCGGCACGAATTTCTTGCCGTTGTGCACCGCCAGCGTATGCCCGACCATTTCGGGGATGACGGTGGAGCGGCGCGACCAGGTCTTGACGACCTTCTTTTCGCTGGCGCGGTTCATCGCCTCGACCTTCTCGAGCAGGTGCGTGTCGACGAACGGGCCTTTTTTGAGTGAGCGGCTCATAATTATTTACTTCGGCGTTGAACGATGAACTTGTCGCTCGGCTGCGGCCGGCGCGTCTTGTAGCCCTTGGTCGGCACGCCCCACGGCGTCACCGGGTGCCGGCCGCCCGAGGTCTTGCCTTCACCACCACCGAGCGGGTGGTCGACCGGATTCATGGCGACGCCGCGCACGTGCGGACGCTTGCCCAGCCAGCGGCTGCGGCCGGCCTTGCCGATCGACACGTTCTCGTGGTCGATGTTGCCGACCTGGCCGATCGTCGCCAGGCAGTCCTGGTAGATCTTGCGGATTTCGCCCGACGGCATCTTGACCGAGACGTAGTCGCCTTCCTTGGCGACCACCTGCACGCTGGCCCCGGCGCTGCGCGCCATCTGGCCGCCCTTGCCGGGCTTGAGCTCCACGTTGTGGACCATCGTGCCCTGGGGGATGTTCTTGAGCGGCAGGCAGTTGCCGGTCAGGATGTCGACGTTGTCGCCGGCGATGATCGCGTCACCCACCTTCAGCCCCATCGGCTGCAGGATGTAGCGCTTCTCGCCGTCGGCGTAGTTGATCAAGGCGATGCGGGCCGACCGGTTGGGGTCGTACTCGATCGTCGCGACCTTGCCGGGGATGCCGGCCTTGTCGCGCTTGAAGTCGATGATCCGGTAGAGGCGCTTGTGGCCGCCGCCGCGCCACCAGATGGTCTGCTCGCCCGTGCTGTTGCGGCCGCCCGTGGTGTGCAGGTTCTCGGTCAGCGGCCCGTGCGGCTTGTCGGTCGTGATCTCGTCGAACACGAGTACCGTCATCTGGCGACGGCCCGGCGTTGTCGGCTTATATTTACGGATCGGCATGATCGTCCTCTTAGGCGCCTTCGAGGAAGTCCGGCATCTTTTCGCCCGCGCGCAGCGTGACGTATGCCTTCTTCCAGTCGGAACGGCGGCCGACGAAGCGGCCCTGCCGCTTCAGCTTGCCGCGGGTAATCGAGGTGCGCACGTCGGCCACCTTGGCGCCCAGCAACTTCTCGATGGCGCGCCGGATGTCGATCTTGTTCGCGGCCTTGGCCACCTCGAACACGATGGTCTTGCCATCGTCACGAAGCACCGTGGTCTTTTCGGTAACGAGCGGTCGGCGAATGACTTCGGTCAGTTTCATGATTACGCGGTGAGCGCCGCCTCCAGCTTGGCCATGGCCGCGGTGGTGACCACGACCTGGCGGGTGTTGGCCACGTCGCGCGCGGTGACCTGGTTGCTCTGCACCAGCGTGACGCGGGCGAGATTGCGCACGGCCATCGCGAAGTTCTCGTCGAGGCGGGCGTCGATCAACAACGCCTTGCCGGTGACGCCGATGGCCTTAAGCACGCCGGCCGCCGCCTTGGTCTTCACGTCCGACGCGGTCATCGCGTCGACGATGATCAGCGAGCCGGACTGCAGCTTCTCCATCAGGGCCGCGCGCAGCGCGCCCTTTTCGACCTTCTTCGGCAGCTGGTATTCGTAGCTGCGCGGCTGGGGGCCGAACACGGTGCCGCCGCCCCGCCACAGCGGGTTGCGGATTTCACCGACGCGGGCCCGGCCGGTGCCCTTCTGGCGCCAGGGCTTCTTGCCGCTGCCGCTGACGTTCGCCCGGTTCTTGGTGGCGTGCGTGCCGCGGCGCTCGGCCGCGTTGAGCCGCACCACGGACTCGTGGATGAGGTCGGTCTTGACGCGCCCGCCGAACACCTCGTCGTTGAGGGTGACGGAGCCGACCTTCTGGTTTTCCGCGTTCACGACATCGATAGTCATGGCGTCCTACTTCTTGCCCTTCTTGGGCTTTTCCTGCAGCTGCGGCTGCGGCTCGGGCTTCGCCGCCACGGCCTTGCGAATCACCACGTAGCCGCCGTTGGCGCCGGGAATCGCGCCCTTCACCAGCAGCAGGTGGTTCTCCGAGTCAATCTTCAGCACCTTGAGGTTGCGGACCGTGATGCGGTCCACGCCCATGTGCCCGTGCGCGCGCATGCCGGGCATGACGCGTGAGGGATACGACGAGGCGCCAATCGAACCGGGGGCGCGATGGAACATCGAGCCGTGGGTCGCGTCGCCGCCGCGGAAGTGGTGACGCTTCACCACGCCCTGGAAGCCGTGGCCCTTGCTCGTGCCGATCACGTCGACGCGCTCGCCCTGGTTGAAGATCGAGACCAGCACCTGGTCGCCGGGCTTCGGCGCCTCGGCGCCCTTGGCGACCTTGACCTCGCGCTGCACGCGGGTCGGCGGCACGTTGGCCTTCTTGTGGTGGCCGGTCAGCGCCTTGTTGGCGTTGCGGATGGGATTGCTCTCCACCAGGCCGATCTGCACGGCGTCGTAGCCGTCAGTCTGGCCGTTCTTGCTCTGCACGACGATGCAGGGGCCCGCCTGGATGACCGTGGCGGGCTCGAGCGTGCCGTCCTCGAGGAACAGCTGCGTCATGCCGACTTTCTTACCGATGATTCCGGTGACCATCGCGTCCTACTTTCCGTGTTCCTTGCCGAACGCCTTGATTTCGACATCGACACCCGCCGGGAGGTCCAGCTTCATGAGGGCGTCGACCGTCTGCGGCGTCGGCTCGAAGATATCGATCAGGCGCTTGTGCGTTCGCACTTCGAACTGCTCGCGCGACTTCTTGTCCACGTGCGGCGAACGGAGCACCGT
>CAYGMD010000297.1:0-3849 GCA_964350785.1 uncultured Acidobacterium sp.
GACCTGGGCAATGCCCTCGTTGGCGTAGATCTTGGCCGGCAGCGGCGTCGTGTTCGAAATCTCGATGGTCACGTGCCCTTCCCACTCGGGCTCGAACGGCGTCACGTTGACGATAATGCCGCACCGCGCGTAGGTGGACTTGCCGAGGCACACCGTCAGCACGTCGCGCGGAATGCGGAAGTACTCGACCGTCGAGGCCAGCGCAAACGAATTGGGCGGCACGATGCACACGTCGCCGACGATGTCGACAAACGACTTCGGGTCGAAGTTCTTGGGATCCACCACCGTGTTGTAGACGTTGGTGAACACCTTGAACTCGTTGCCGACGCGGCAGTCGTAGCCGTACGACGAGACGCCGTACGACACGACACCGGCGCGGACCTGCCGATCCTCGAACGGCTCGATCATGCCGTGCTCGAGGGCCATTTTACGAATCCACCGATCTGCCTTAATCGCCATTCGTCGCCCTCCGGGAACCGGGAGTCGGGAGTCGGGAGTCGAGCCGGAGACGGTGTGAAGCGTCGATTCCCGCTTCCCGTCTCCCGACTCCCGGCGAGGTTCTAGAGCTCCATGCCCCGGAAGAAATAGCCGAGTTCGAAGGCCGCCGTCTCCGGCGCGTCCGACCCGTGCGTCGCGTTGTTGTCGATCGACGCGCCGAAGTCCTTGCGCATGGTGCCGGGCTCGGCCTTGGCCGGGTCGGTCGCGCCCATCAGGTCGCGCCACTTCTTGATCGCGTCGGGCGCCTCGAGGCACAGGACCACGCACGGGCCCGAGGACATGAAGTCGGTCAGCCCGCCGAAGAACGGCCGCGCCTTGTGGACGTGGTAGAACCCCTCGGCTTCGGCCTTGCTCATGTGAATCATGCGCATGCCGATGACGCGGAAACCGGCCCCTTCGATGCGAGCGAGAATCTGTCCAGCGACGCCCTTCTTGACGGCATCGGGTTTAATGATGGCAAACGTTCTTTCCATATCCGGCCAATTGTACCTGAAACCTCGTCATGGCCGTGGCAAGTCCCTGGACGGATAGCACCCCAGGACCTTGAGGAATACGGTCCGCGCCGCCAGGCCGGCCAGGGCGGCCTGCACCCGCGGTTCGGCCACGTGCCCCTCGACGTCGATGTAAAACACGTACTCCCACGGCGTGCCCGGCCGCGGCCGCGATTCGAGCTTGGTCAGGTTCAGCCCCTCGTCCGCGATGATGTTCAGGCAGCGCACCAGCGCCCCGTGCTCGTGGCGGGTCGCCAGCACCATGGACACCTTCGCGGCAATGCGCGGATCGCAGTCCACCGGGCTGGCCGCCACCACCACGAAACGCGTGTAGTTGAGGGGCTGGTTGGCGATGTCGCGCTTCAGGACATGAAGCCCGAAATGCACGCCGGCCTCTTCGCTGGCAATGGCCGCCTCGGCGGGGTTGTGCAGGTCCCGTACCAGCTGCGCGGCCAGGGCGGTGTTGGCCGCCGCCACCCCCTCGCACCCCGGCAGGCCGCCCAGAAACTCGCTGCACTGGGCCAGCGCCTGGGGATGCGAGTGAATGCGTTTGAGCGCCGAGACCGGCACGTCGGCCACGCCGAGGAGACAATGCCGCACGTCGACAATCTCCTCGCCCACGAGCGAGAGGTTGTAGCGCAGCAGCAGGTCGTAGGCCTCGTAGACCGAACCGGCCGTCGTGTTCTCGATGGGCAGCATCCCGCGATCGACGTCCCCCTCGATGACCGCCTCGAGCATGTGCTTGAAGGTGGGATACGCCTTGAGGCCCACCGCGCGGCTGGTCACGGCGAAATGCTGCAGCGCCGCCTGGTGGCCGTAGGCGCCTTCGGTGCCTTGGAACGCGACCCGCAATTCCGGCTGGCCGGCCGTGGGCGCCGCCTGCAGCTCGTCGTGCTGGCGCCGGACCGAATCGTCCAGGATCTCGCGGAAGATGCGCCGCACGAAGGCCGGGTCCAGCCCGAGCCGCTCGCCCACCGCCGATCGGTGCTGCAAAAGCGCGGTCTCGCGGTCCGCATCCCGCACCGGGCCGTCGCCGTCGGCCTTCACCCTGGCAATGTCGCGCGCCAGCCGCGCCCGCTCGCCCAGCGCCGACACCAGCACGGCGTCGATGTCGTCCAGGCTCTTTCGAAGGGCCGCCAAATCCTGACCGGTCATGATCTCCCCCTGACTGTTCGCCACAAAAGAAAACCGCCGCCCCAGCGTGGGCTGGGGCGGCGGTTTCAGGTCCTCGTGAACTGTTGCGACTTCTGTCCGGACCTACACGCCTCCCCTGGCGGCCGTAAAGCCGCCGGTGGTGGCCAAGAAGCCACCATTGGTGGCCAAGAAGCCACCATTGGTAAACGACGTGAAATTCCGCGACGCGCCAATCACAACGAGGAGTATAGCCGAGGTCGGGCTGGCAGTCGTTATGCAAACGTCAGGGCGGCTCAAGCCCGATGTTCGGGCCGATTGCCACTGAATGAGGCTGATATGAAGACCTTTCGCATTGCTGCCGGGCTGGCCCTGGCCACCGGCTTGACCACCTTGGGGTCGCTCGGTGCCGCACAAGGGAACATCGACGGCAAGAAGTTCGACAAGGGCGCCACCATCACCCTGCAGGGCTGCGTCGTCGCCGGCGAAAAGAAAGACACCTACGTCCTGGGCCAGGTCCAGGAATGGCCGGTCGGCAACTCCGACATGGGCAAGCACGGCCGGCGCATGTACTGGATCGACAAGAAGGGCGACGACATGAAGGCCCACATGGGCCACACCGTCCAGGTGGTCGGCAAGATCACCGACGTCAAGAAGTCGGAAATCGAGATGGAGGACGTCCGGAAGGGGCCCGGACACATGGTCGAGATCGAAGGCCCGGGCAAGAACGTGACCACGTCGGCCCGGGACGCCGGTGTGTCGGCCAATCACGGCACCGACGACATTCCGATCACCCTGCTGATGCTGAAGGTGAAGGAGCTCAAGATGATCTCGAGCTCCTGCCCCGCCGCTACCAGGTAGTAGCCAGATGCCAGTAGCCAGATGCCAGAGTCTTTCTGGCTACTGGCTACTGGCTACTTCATCACTTCGACCAGCGCCTGGCCCATGTCGGCCGGGCTCTTGACGACGCGGACGCCGGCATCGGTCAACGCGGCCATCTTCTCGGCCGCCGTGCCCTTGCCACCGGCGATGATGGCGCCGGCGTGCCCCATGCGGCGCCCTTCAGGCGCCGTCTGGCCCGCGATGAACGCCACGATCGGCTTCTTGAAGTTCACCTTGATCCACGCGGCGGCCTCTTCCTCGGCCGAACCGCCAATCTCGCCAATCATGATCACGGCGTCGGTTTCCGGATCGTCCTGGAACAATCCCAGCGCGTCGATATGCGTCGTCCCGATCATGGGGTCGCCGCCGATGCCGATGCAGGTGCTCTGCCCCAGGCCCTGGCGCGTGAGCTGGTCGATGGCCTCATAGGTGAGCGTGCCGCTCTTCGAGACGATGCCGATGCGGCCTTCCTTGCAGATGTTCGCGGGAATGATGCCGGCCTTGCCCTTGCCGGGCGAGATGATGCCCGGGCAGTTGGGGCCGATCAGGCGCGTGCCGGGATAGTCCTTGAGGAAGGTCATCGCCTTCAGCATGTCGACGACGGGAATGCCCTCGGTGATGCAGACGGCGAGTGGAATACCCGCATCGGCCGCCTCCATGATCGCGTCGGCTGCAAACGGCGGCGGCACGAAGATCACCGTTGCGTTCGCGCCGGTCTCGCGCACCGCATCGTGGACGCTGTTGAAGACCGGCCACCCCTCGTGCGTGGTGCCGCCCTTGCCCGGCGTCACGCCGCCCACGACGGTCGTGCCGTACGCCGCCGCCTGCTTGGTGTGAAACGTCCCTT
>CAYGMD010000298.1:0-3818 GCA_964350785.1 uncultured Acidobacterium sp.
AGCGTGCCCATGGTCGTGCGCATGCCGTGGGGTGGTTTGCGTCATGCCGGCCCGTACCACAGCCAGAACACCGAGCCGTGGTTCTACCGCACGCCCGGCCTGAAGATCGTGGCGCCCTCGACGCCCGAGGACGCGCGCGCGCTGATGGCGGCGGCGGTGGCCGATCCCGATCCGGTGCTGTTCTACGAGCACATCGCGCTCTACCGCGATCCGCGCGTGAAGCAGGCGTTGCCGGCCGACCCTCCTGCGCGCGGCGAGATCGGGAAAGCAGCGCTACGGAGGGCCGGGCCCGATCTCGCGATGATTTCCTACGGCGCCTACGTGCACCACTGCCTGCGCGTGGCCGACCAGCTGTCGGCCGAAGGCATCGAGGCCTCGGTGCTCGACTTGCGGAGCCTGGCGCCGCTCGACCGCGAGGCCGTGCTGGCCGTCACGCGGCACTGCAACCGGGTGTTGATCGTGCACGAGGACTCGCGCACCGGCGGCATCGGCGAAAGCCTGGCCGCCATCATCCAGGAGGAGGCGTTCGAGGCGCTCGACGCGCCCATCCGCATCCTCGGCGCGCTCGACACGCCGGTCCCGTATTCACCGCCGCTCGAAGAAGTCTTCCTGGTCAGCGAGCAGGAGATCCAGGCCGCGGCGAAGTTGTTGGTCAGCTATTAAACTCAGGGGAGAGGTCCACATGATTCGTGCCCGCATCCTTGCGTTCGTCCTCGTCGTGGCGGCCGCCACCGCGTCGGTCAGCGCCGACGTCCGCACCGACCAGCGCGTCAAGTTCCAGCTGGGCGGCGCCATCGGCAAGCTCGTCAACCTGTTCGGCGGCAAGGGCGCCCGCGACGGCGTCACCTCGACCGTGGCCGTGAAGGGCGACCGCAAGGCCACCATGTCGGACACCACCGGCCAGATCATCGACCTGGCCGAGGAGAAGATCTACGACCTCGACCTCAAGAAGAAGACCTACAAGGTCACGACCTTCGCCGAACTGCGCAAGCAGATGGAAGACGCGAAGCGCGAGGCCGAGAAGAACGCGCGCGAGCAGGCCAATGAACCCGCCCAGCCGGACGAGAAAGACCCCAACGCCAAGGAATACGAAGTCGACTTCGACGTGAAGAGCACGTCCGAGACGCGCACCATCAACGGCTTCAACACGACCAAGTCCGTGGTCACCGTCACGGTGCGCGAAAAAGGCAAGACCCTCGATCAGGCGGGCGGCATGGTGATGACCACCGACATGTGGCTGACGCCTGAGGCGCCGTCGACGAAGGACCTGGCCGACTTCGACCGGCGCTACGCCGAGAAACTCTACGGGCCCATGGTCGCCGGCGCGTCCGCGCAGGACATGGCGATGGCCATGGCCATGTACCCGCAGATGAAGCCCGCGCTCGACAAGATGCGCGCGGAAGGCGGCAAACTGTCGGGCACTGCGATCCTGACCGACGTCAGGATGGAAGCGGTGCCGCCCGGCACGGCGGGGCAGACGGCCGCGGCGCCGCCGGCGCCCGAGGAACCGAAGAAGCGCGGTCTCGGCGGGATGCTGGGTGGCCTGAAGAAGATGGCCGAGGGGGCGGAGAAGGGCAACAGCGGCAAGCCCGAACGCGCCGTCATCATGACGACCTCGGTCGAGGTGCTGAAGCTGACGACCGACGTCGATGCGACGTCGGTCGCCTTGCCGGCGGGTTTTAGCCAGTCGAAGTAGGTCACGCAGTTCGGCGTGACCCAGTCGGGTGCCTACTTCTTCTTGGCGGCCGTGAAGTCGGCGGTGCCCATGCCGAAGTCGATCACGCCCTTGATGGCGTCGCCCTCGACTTCGCCGTTGACCTTGATGTCGAGCGGACCCTGGGGGCCGTCGACGCTGAAGCTGAGCGACAGCGTCTTGCCCTTGAGCGTGCCCTTGACCGGCACGGTGCCCTGCGGGCTGTCGAACGTGCCGGAGACCTCCTCGCCGTCCTGCTTGAGGGCGGCGGCGGCCGTGATCGGACCCTGCGGCCCGTTGATGTTCATGTCCCAGGCGCCCGACAGGTTGCCCTGGGCGCGCGGCGCCACGCCGAGAACGAACGCGAAGACGACGGCCAGCGACAGCACTCGAAACATGTAAGCCTCCAGATGAAGAACGTCCAACGAGCCTAGCAGATCAGTCGGTCAGGCGGACGGCAACTTCGCCGTCCAGGACGCGGACCTCGTGCCGCGACACGCCCACCCGCGGGTCCTGCACCAAGGTGCCGGTCGCGATCTCGAACGACCAGCCATGCCACGGGCACGTGACCACGCCGCGCGCGATCGAGCCCTCGCAGAGCGGCCCGCCCCGGTGCAGGCACAGGTTGTCGAGGGCGTGAAACACATCGCCCAGCCGGAACAGCGCCACGTGGCGCCCGCCGACCACCACCATCTTGCCGGCGCCGGGCGCGAAGTCGGCCGCCTTGCCGACGACCTCGAACTCCACGCTTACTTGCGGGCCGCCGGTGTCAGCGTGGTTTCCCGCTTCTCGCCGCCACGCAGGTAGAACACCTTGGCGGGCTGCCCGATCTTCAGCAGCTCCAGCGCGAAGGTGTAGTCGTAGATGTTGGTGATCGACTGGCCGGCAATCTCGATGATCACGTCGCCCTTGGCCAGCCCGGCCTGCTCGGCCGGGCCGCCGCCAATCACGCCGCCCAGCAGCAGGCCCTTCACGTCCGACGCGTAATCGGGAATGGTGCCGGTGAACAGGCGCAGGCCGGCGCGGCCGCCGGTTTCGGTCTTCTGCTCGACCTTGGTGAACAGCGGCGCGTCGGGCGCGTCCATCAGCCGCTTGATAACCCCCGAGGCGAGCTCGCCGACGCGGACCAGATCCTCGTAGTTGATCTTGTCGGCGGTGTCGCCCGGCTTGTGGTACTCCTGGTGCGCGCCGGTGAAGAACGTCAGGCACGCCACGCTGGCGGTGTTGAAGCTGCCGACGTCGGTGGGCTGGTACGGATCCTCCTGCAGCACGAGGTCGAAGCCGGCGGCGACGTTGGCCTGCTCGAGCAGCCGCGGCCAGATCGCGCTGGTGCCCGTCGCCTGCACGGTGAGCTTGTTGTCGGCGACGCGGCCGACCATGTCGAAGTTCAGGTACGCCGACAGGCTGTCGAGCGGCACCGGCGGCTTGGCCACGAACGCGGCCGAGCCCAGCAGGCCCAGCTCCTCGCCCGACCAGAACGCGATCAGCAGGTTGCGCTTGCGCGGCTGCTTGCTGAAGGCCTCCGCAATCGCGAGGGCCGTGGCCGTGCCCGACGCGTTGTCGTCGGCCCCGTGGTGCACCTGGTTGACTTCGTCCTTGCCGGCCAGCGAGCCACCCGTGGTGCCGCGGCCGAGGTGATCGTAGTGCGCGCCCACCGCGACCCACGGCTTGACGACGCCGGTCAGCGGCGTGGTGGCGGGCAGGTAGGCGACCACGTTGTGGCCGGTCTGCTGCTGGCGGATGACATTGGCCTTGAGCGTGACCATGATGCCGGGAATGGCGAAGCCCGCCACGTGCGGGTTGCCGCCGTCGAGCTCCTTCTGCACCTCGTCCAGCGACTTGCCGGATGCCGCCAGGATCGGCGCGAACGCCTCGGCGCTGGCGCTGGCGGCGACGAGGCCGGAGCCGGCGATGGCGGTGTCGAAACTCATGGGCACCACGGCGCCGGCGTTGGGCGAGCGCGGCCCCGTGATCACGACCATGCCCTTGGCGCCGCGCTGGCGCGCCGCCTGCGCCTTGTAGCGAAGGTCGGCATACCGCGCGAGGATCGCCCGCGTCTTCTGGTCGGCGTCTTCGGGGAAGTAGCGCAGGACGACGACGATCTTGTCCTTCACCACGAGCGGCG
>CAYGMD010000299.1:0-3812 GCA_964350785.1 uncultured Acidobacterium sp.
ATCGTGCCCCAGCCGCGGCCGACCACGAAGTGCGTGGGCTGGCCCTGGTCGGGGCCGCCCGGCTCGATGCGGTTCTCGGGACCGATCGGGATGTCGAGGGTCTGCTTCTTGTTGCGGTTGTAGTACCCCGCCAGCAGCGTGTAGCTGCCGTCTTCGTTCTGGTACCAGCCTTCAAAAGCGGGGTAGATGTTCTGCCCCGCGTCCTTGAGCGGCTCCATGACGAGCTGCCGGGCGGCAACCTGGGTGCCGGCGACCAGGCAGACCGTGGCCACAAGGGCAAGGGCCGTGCGCCCCATGATTCGAATTGTCATCTGAAAAACTCCTGCGCAAACAGTGAGGGGGTGCCGGTTGCGGGCACCCCCTCGATGAAAAGCCTGACCGTCCTATTGCTGCTGCTGCCGCTCGGTCGTGGACGCCAACTTCACCTTGCGCGCGTCGACTTCCTTCGTGAAGTCGTCGTCGCTCATGTAGGTGTTGATCCACGCGTGCGCCATTTCGTCGACCGTGCGGTCGCCCCAGCCGATCCACTGCGTCGGGTCCGGGTTGCTCTTCTTGGCGGCCGTGTTGTCGTGCCACGCGGTGATCTTGATGATCGTGCCCTTGGGCAGCAGCGGCGCGTAGTCGTCGTCGAACACGTAGTTGTTCATCCAGTTGAACTCGAAGTTCGGGACGTAGCCGAGGACCTGCTGGGTGCCGTTCGGGAGGATGGCTTCGACCATCATCGCCTTGCCGCGCAGGTGCATGTGCGGCTGGAAGTTCTCGACGCGGCCGGCGCGGCGCATGACGTGGAAGTTCTGGCCCACGCTGATCGAGTTCGGCGCGATGTCGAGGTTGCGGTTGCCGCCGGTCACGCCGCTGTAGAGCGACAGCGCGGTGCGGTACTTCGGCTCCTGGCCCTTCGGGTAGAAGTAGATGCCGAGTTCGACTTCGTCGGTGATGTCCTCACCGCCGGCGCTGTAGTGGATGTCCCAGCGAATCTTCGAGCCGGGGAGCATCAGCTTGCCGGTATTGGGACGCAGCAGCTCGCCCTGCTTGTTGACGGCCCATTCCATGAACAGACCGGCGCCGCTGTCGGCATCGGCGTTGTTCAGCATGGCCTGCACTTCCTTCTCGTCCTGCATCAGGTAGGCGAGGGCGTGGTGCGTGATCTTGCGGCCCTTGAGCGTGCCCGGGCGCATTTCAATGGCGCGCACCCAGCGGGGCTCGGTCAGGCCGGTCTCGACGACGGGCTTGTACCAGGCGTCCATGGCCACGGCCTTCTGGGTGTACTTGGGCGATTTGATGATGAGGTCGGGCGGGCCGCCGAACTTGCTGGCGTAATTCCAGCCGTTGCCGTCGTCCCACTTCTTCGGGGCGGGCATGTCCTTCGGGTCGCCCTTCGGCGCGCCGTTCGCGGCCCACTTCACGATGGTGTCGATTTCCTTGTCGCTCAGCGACCGGTCATCCTTGTAGTGCTGGATGCCGACGGTCTTGTCGATGTGCCAGGGCGGCATGTTGCGCGAGGCCACGCGCTCGCGGATCGAACGCGCCCAGGGGCGCGCCTCCTCGTACGTGATCAGCGAAAACGGCGCAATCGAATCCGGACGGTGGCACGACTCGCATTTGTTCTGAAAAATCGGCGCGACGTCCTTCGTGAACGTCGGCGTTGCGGTCGTCTGAGCTGAAAGCGTTGCAGGCAGAGCCAGAAGGCCCATCATGCCCACCGCTCCAGTCAAAACCCGGCCGAAGATACCGTTTGCCATCTTCCCCTCCGAAAAGTGTGAACGAGTAGTTCGCGGTTGGGGAGTGTACACGCTAGGTAACTAGTTGTCACTCCCGCGCCAGCCTAATGGCTGCCATCACTTACGCGCATGGAGCCGCTCCACTATATCGGCTTGGCATCGGACCCATTTTAGGCCAGTTTGCGAAGAATCAAGCATTTCAGGTAGTAGGTCTCCGGGACCCCCAGGAGCACCGGGTGATCCCGCCCCTGCATGCGTTTTTCCACGAGAGTTACGGGAATATGGGCGTCCACCGAGGCATCGAACACCGCCTGGGCGAACATGCTTTCGTCCACGTTATACGAGCAACTGCACGTGATCAGGTAGCCGCCGGGGGCCAGCAACCGCAGGGCCCGGAGGTTGATTTCCTTGTAGCCGGCCAGGGCGTTGGTGACCGCGGCCTTGTTCTTGGCAAAAGCCGGGGGGTCGAGGACGATGGTGTCGTACTTGGCGCCGTCGCGTTCGAGGTGCCGCAGCTCGTCAAACACGTTGGCTTCGCGCGCCGTGACGTTGGCAATGCCGTTGGCCGCCGCGTTGGCGCTGATGCGGGCCACGGCGTCGGCCGACACGTCGAGCGCCTCCACCGCCTGGCAGCGCGGCGCCAGCGCCAGCGCGAAGCCGCCGTTGTAGCTGAAACAGTCGAGCAACACGCCGTGCGCGTAGCGCGCCGCCGCCTGGCGGTTCTCGCGCTGATCGAGAAACAAGCCGGTCTTCTGCCCGTGCCACGGATCGACGTCGTAGGTCACCGCGCCTTCGCGCACCGTGATGGTCTCGGGCACCGTGCCGTGCACGGCCTCCACTTTCTGTTCGAGACCTTCGAGCAGGCGCACCTTGGGATCGTTCCGCGCCAGCACCCCCTTGGCCCCGGTCAGCTCCACCAGCAGCGGCACCAGCAACGGCGTCAGCCGGTCCATCCCCTGCGACAGCGCCTGCAGCACCAGGTAGTCGTGGTAACGATCGACGATCAGCGACGGCAGCAGGTCGGCTTCGCCGTGCACGAGGCGGTACGCGGTCGCGTCGATCTCGAGGATCTCGCGGAAGCCGATCGCCGTCGCGAGCCGCTCGCGCCAGAACGCCTCGTCGATCGGGCGATCGTCGCGCGCAATCATCCGCAGCGTGATCTGCGACTGGTCGCTGAACAGGGCATGGCCGAGGTCGCGGTTGCGCGGTCCCCGGACGTTGACGACGATGCCGGGCTCGACGTTGGCGACGTCCATGACGTCGGAGCGGTAAATCCAGGGATGGCCGCCGCGAATGCGATCCTCGCCCTTGGCGTTGACGATGGCGGTGGCTGTCACCCCTCTATAGTGTCACGGTGCCAGGGGTGCCAAGGGTGCCAGGGTGCAAATTACCGAGCGTTACTTTTCGATCTCGTGAATCTTGCCCACGCGAGTCGCATGGCGGCCGCCTTCGAATGGCGTCGTGAGGAACACCCGGACGATCTCGCGCGCGCGGGCTTCGGGGGTGACGCGGGCGCCAAGCGTCAGGACGTTGAGGTCGTTGTGCTCACGCGCCAGCTTCGCGGTGTCCGTATCGACCACCGGCGCGGAGCGGATGCCGGCCACCTTGTTGGCGGCAATGGCCATCCCCACGCCGGTCCCGCACACCAGGATGCCGCGGTCGCACTTGCCGCTCGCCACCGCTCCGGCCACCGCCACGGCCAGATCGGGGTAGTCCACCGACACCGTAGAGGTCGTGCCGAAGTCCTCGAAGGTGATCCCCATCTCCTCGAGCGTCCGCTTGAGCGAATCCTTGAGATGGAACCCGGCGTGATCGGCCGCGAGTGCGATGTGCATGCCCAATTCTAACGTGGCCCGGTGGCACCGTGGCACCCTTGGCACCGTGGCACCCTTGGCACCTGCTAGAATCAGGCCTTCCCATGACCTTGCCCTTGATGCAACGCACCCTCGCCCAAGCCGACCCCGAAATCGCCGCGGCCATTGCCGACGAAACCGAACGCCAGGCCGACGGCCTCGAGCTGATCGCCTCGGAGAATTTCGTCAGCAGCGCCGTGCTCGAAGCCGCCGGCTCGGTGATGACGAACAAGTACGC
>CAYGMD010000300.1:0-3808 GCA_964350785.1 uncultured Acidobacterium sp.
AAGCTGGCGCAGGAGATGGTCGACTCGGTGTTCAGCTTCGGTGAGCTGGGCATGCAGGAAGTCGAGACCTCCAAGTACCTGACCGGCCAGCTCGAGAAGTTCGGCTTCAAGATCACGCGCGGGCAGTCGGGCATGCCCACCGCCTGGGTGGCCACGTATGGCTCGGGCAAGCCGGTGATCGCCCTGGGGTCCGACATCGACGGCATCCCGCAGTCGTCGCAGAAGCCGGGCGTGGCGTACCACGACCCGATCGTCGAGGGCGCGCCGGGACACGGCGAAGGCCACAACACCGGCATGCCGCTCAACATCATCGCGGCGATCGCGGTGAAGCGCATCATGGAGCGCGACAAGCTGCCCGGCACGATCATGCTGTGGCCGGGGGTCGCCGAAGAGCTGGTGGCGTCGAAGGCGTGGTTCGTGCGCGACGGCATGTTCAAGGACGTCGACGTCAACCTGTTCACCCACGTCGGCGCCAACCTCGGCACCAGCTGGGGCCAGCAGGGCGGCACCGGTCTGGTCTCGATCGAGTACACGTTCGAGGGCGAGACGGCGCACAGCGCCGGCGCGCCCTGGCGCGGCCGCTCGGCGCTCGACGCGGTCGAGCTGATGAGCGTGGGCTGGCAGTACCGCCGCGAGCACCTGCGGCTGTCGCAGCGCTCGCACTCGATCATCACCAACGGCGGCGACCAGCCGAACGTGGTCCCGCGCAACGCCAGCATCTGGTTCTACTTCCGCGAGATCGACCAGCCGTACATCAAGGAGCTGGTCGAGATCGGCAACAAGATGGCCGAGGGCGCGGCGCTGATGACCAACACCAAGGTCAGCTCGCGCATCCTGGGCACGGCGTATCCCCGCCACATGAACAAGGTGGTGGCGGAAACGATGTGGGCCAACATCCAGGCCGTGGGCCTGCCGACGTGGAGCGAGCAGGACCAGGCGCTCGCCAAGGGCCTGCAGAAGGAACTGGGCAACGCGACGCAGAACGGTTTGGCCGTGAAGCTCGGCGAGCTGGGTAAGCCCGTCGCCCTCGAAGACAACACCGGCGGCGGCTCCGACGATATCGGCGACATCTCGTGGAACATGCCGACCATCACGCTGAGCTACCCGGCCAACATCCCCGGCCTGCCCGGCCACAACTGGTCGAGCGGCATCGCCAGCGCGACGCCGATTGCCCACAAGGGCGTGGTCGCCGGCGCCAAGGCCCAGGCCATGACCGTGCTGGATTTACTGACGAAGCCGGAGCTGGTGAAGGGCGCGTGGGACTACTTCAACAACGTCCAGACCAAGGACGTGAAGTACATCCCGTTCATCACCAAGGACACGCCGGCGCCGACGCACCTGAACAAGGCAATCCTCGAGAAGTACCGCGAGCAGATGCGGAAGTACTACTACGACCCGACGAAGTACAAGACCTACCTCGATCAGCTCGGGATCACGTATCCCACGCTGCGCAAGTAAGACTCGGGCAACCACGAAGGCACGAAGAACTCGAAGCTCTTTCTTTATAAGTCTTCGTGACCTTCGTGCTCTTCGTGGTTGGGTCTAGACGCCAGTCTTCAGGTAGCGGCTGACCGCGCCGACCAGCCGATCGACTTCCTCGGGGGAATTGTAGAAATGCGGCGAGGCGCGCAGCCCGCCGCGATCGGCGCCGCCGCGTCCCGCGGTGCCGATCCTGTCTTTCTCATACAGCAGTTGCCCCAGCTTGCCGGCGTTCAGCGAGCCCGGCTGGAACGACACCACGGCGGCATTGAGCGCCGGGTTCGGCGACGTCCACACCTTGACGTCGGGCAGCTTCGACAGCCCGGCAATCAGCTGATTCGCCAGCGCGCGCGACCGCTGTTCGATGGCGGCCCGGCCGACCTTGGTCTGGAACTGCAGCGCCTCGCGCAGCGCGATCATCGTGGCTTCATCGCGCTGGCCGAAGCTTTCGAACGTCTTCGAGATGCCGACGGCTCCCGGGTACGCGCTGTAAATCGATGGCCAGATCTTCGTGTGGGTGCGGGCGTTGATGTACAACACGCCGCACTCGCGCGCGCCGCACGGCCACTTGTGCGCGCTGCCGGTGTAGAAGTCGGGAGAGATGTCGGTGAGGTTGACGTCGAGCAGGCCGAACGTCTGCGCGCCATCCACCAACGACAGCACGCCGTGTTCCTTCGCTAGGGCGCACAGCTCCTTGGCGGGGAACAGGTCGCCGACCGTGCTCGACAGGTGCGTGAAGGTCAGCACCTTGGTCTTGCTCGTGATCGCCTTCTTGTAGGCGTCGACGTAATACTCCATCCCCGGGTGCGGGTTCTTCTGGGCGATCTCGATCACCGTGAAGCCAAACCGCTTGGCCTTCTCGTTCCAGGCCACCAGGTTGCTGGGATGGTTGTCGTGGAAGACGATCACTTCGTCGCCGGCCTTCAAGTCGAGGCCGCTCGAGACCATGTTGTTGGCTTCGCTGGTGTTGCGGGTGATGACAACCTCTTCAGGCGTCACGCGCAGGAACTCGGCCAGCGCCTTGCGCGTGGCCTCCTTCTCGCCGGTCAGGCGGGCGCGATTCTGGCCCGACGGATCGCGGTCGACGCTGTCGGTCTCGCGCCGCAGGGCCTCGAGCACGGGCCGGGAAGCGGGGCAGAGGTTGGCCGCGTTCAGCACACCCAGGTCGGGCGGCATCACGAACTGCTCGCGGACCGACTTCCAGAACGCCTCGCCGGTGCCGGTCGGTCCGGGCGCGAAGGCCGGCGCCTGGGGCATGGTCTTCGCCCAGGCCGGGTCGGCAAACAAGGCGGCGGAGCCGCCGACGGCAAACAAGCGGGCGAAGTCGCGACGGGTCACTGATGCAGCCATGCGCCGCAGATTACACCCAAAACGGCCACAGATTGGACACCGATTAGACACAGAACTAACAGGTCTTTCTAGAATCTGTGAATAATCTGCGTCTTATCTGTGGCCGTCTTAAATCGGCGGTCGCTCGTCGCCGGATGGCCCGTAGATGGACGGAATCGGCACGCCCAGCATGCGCAGGTACACCGTCATCTGGCCGCGGTGGTGGACCATGTGGTTCAGCACGAAGGCGCGCATCACCGACGCCTTGGGCATGGTGAACATCTCCTGGCCGCCGGCCTTCAGCTGCCACGGCGCGTCGAATTCGCCGTCGGTCTTGTTCAGGAGGTGGGCGCGTGCGGTCTTGAGGTTGGCGTCGAACATGGCCAGGACCTCGGCGCGCGTGGCCGGCGACTTGTGGCCGGCCGGCCGCGGCGTCATCATGTCGATGCCATCCTGGGCCATCGTCGTCGTGGCCCACAGCGGCATCTCGGCGAGGTGCTCGGCCAGGCGGCCGAGCGTCATGCTGGTGGGGTGCGGACGCCAGTCGAACTGGCCGTCCGGCACGCGGTCCAGCACCTTGCGGGTCTGGCCCATCTCGCGATCGAATTCGGGCAGCAGCGCGTCAATGAGCGGCATCCCGGCATTTTAGGCCACCGATTCACACCGATTGGCACAGATTACCGGGAACGCCCTTCGGGCGCCTGTGCCCGCTTACTGCTTGGGCTTACCGAACACGGCTTCGAGCGTCTTCGAGAGCGTCTTGCCGAGGTCCTTCTCGAAGTCCTTGGTGAAGGCCTTCTCAAAACCTTTCTCGAAGTCCTTGCCGAAATGGGTCTCGAACTCGGCCTGGAACTTCTCGCCAAACGCTGCCATGTCGTGTGCGAGTTCCGCGAAGTCGAACTCGTGTTCGAACAGGGTGTCCCACTCCGCGGCGTCCCAGCCCGGCGGCTTGGGCGGCTTGGGCGCCGGCGCGGGTGCGGGCGGGGCCGGGGGCGCGGGC
>CAYGMD010000301.1:0-3807 GCA_964350785.1 uncultured Acidobacterium sp.
CTACCAGCAGGAATCGGGGCGGGCCGGCCGCGACGGCCTCGAGGCCGAGTGCGTGCTGATCGCCTCCGGCGCCGACTTCCTGAAGTGGCGCGTGATGCTCGAGAAGAACGGCGAGATGTCGGACGCGCGCCGCGCCCTGCTGCGCGACATGGAGCGCTACGCCGCCAGCGTCGGCTGCCGCCACAAGCGGCTGGTCGGTTACTTCGGCGAAACCTTCACCAAGGACGACTGCGGCGCGTGCGACTACTGCCTGGGAGAGTTGGAGACGGTGGCCGACCCGGTGACCATTGCCCGCAAGGTGCTGTCATGCGTCGCGCGGGTCGGGCAGCGCTTTGGCGCCGCGCATGTCGGCAACGTGCTGCGCGGCAGCGACAGCGAGCAGGTGCGGTCGCGCGGCCATCACGAGCTGTCGGTCTTTGGCTTGCTGCAGGACGCGGCCATCGACGAACTGCGCGGCTACATCGATCAACTGCTGGCCCACGGCCTGCTGCAGCAGGGCGGCGATGAGTATCCGATCCTGCAACTGACCGCGGACGGCCTGGCCCTGTTGAAGGACGCCGGCGCGCAGCCGGATCTCTCGCTGGCGCGCCAGAAGCGGCCCGAGAAGGGCCGGCTGCCCAAGCGCGCCCGCGTCGAGACGGAAGGCTGGGAGGGCGTCGACCGCGACCTGTTCGAGCGGTTTCGGGCCATGCGCATGCAGGTCGCGCGCAAGCGCGGTGTGCCGCCGTACGTCATCTTCCACGACACGACGCTGCGCGAGATCGCCCGGACCAAGCCGGACTCGATCGAAGGGTTGCGTCACGTCAAGGGGGTTGGCGACCGCAAGGCCGCCGACCTGGGCGAGCTGATCCTCTCGATTATCGCGGCTCCTTGATCGCCTCCAGCGGCTTCACGTACCGCCCTGGGCACTCCAGCTAGAATTGGGGCATGGCCATTCCTGCTGCGTTCGATTGGAGCACACCGTTCATTGCCGATGCGTGCGTGCAGTTGTCGTTGCCGGTGCGGGTGGGGCCGCCGGGCCTTCGCTGCACCATTCCCGGCTCCCGCGTCGCCGGCCCGGTGTGCCCGGCGCAGCACGCCGGGAGTACCGACGTCTTCCTCGAAGCCATCGCCGAGGCCAGCCCCGGCGATGTGCTGGTGATCGACAACGGCGGGCGTCTGGACGAAGGGTGCATTGGCGACCTCGTGGTCGGTGAGGCGCACATGAGCCGCCTGGCCGCGACGCTGTGCTGGGGCGCCCATCGCGATACCGCCGCCATCCGCGCCATGGGCGCGAAGGTCTGGAGCCTCGGCACCTGCCCCAACGGTCCCCTCGACCTGCGGGCACGCGCGGCCGATGCCCTCGCGCACGCGCGGTTTGGCGCGGTCACGGCCGGCTCCGGCGACATCGTCTTTGCCGATGACGATGGCGTGGTGTTCGTTGGCTTGACGCACCTCGCCGAGGTAATCGAGACGGCGCAGGACATCGCGGTGCGCGAGGGGGCGCAGGCCGCGCGGCTGCTCAAGGGGGAGCTGCTGCGATCGCAACTCGACTTGAAAGGCTACCTGAAGCAGCGCGCCGCAAATCCCGCCCATACCTTCCGGGAGCACTTGAAGTCGTTCGGCGGCGCGATCGAGATCTAGGCGCAGGGAGGCGGCGAGATACAATGCCGCTACCCTTTGATGACGCGCCAGTACTGCCATATCGGCTCGAGCACCGTTGCCTACCTGGATTCAGCCCCCGGCGACAGCACGCTGCGAACCTACGTGCTGCTGCACGCATTTCCCGTCGGCGCCAACCAGTGGGAGCCGCAAATGCGCCGCATTCCCGCCGGCTGGCGGCTGATCACGCCGGACCTGCGCGGCTTCGGCGGTTCCACCGAACTCGATTCGCTGAGCGCGCTGGCGATCTCCGACTACGCCGGCGATGTCGTGGACCTGCTCGGGGAGCTGCAGATCTCGCGGGCGGTGATTGGCGGGCTGTCGATGGGCGGGTACGCGGCACTGGCGCTGCTCCAGAGCGCGCCGCAACTCATCGAGGCGCTGGTGCTCGCCGACACGCGCGCCACGGCCGACACGCCGGAGGGCCGCGCCAACCGCCGCAACATGCTCGCCCTGGTCGACCGCGAAGGGCCGTCGGGCGTGGCGCGGGAGATGATGCCCAAGCTGCTCGGCAAGACCACCCGCGAACTGAACCCGGCCATCGAGGCCCAGGTCCGCCGGCTCATCAAGCAGCAGTCGCCGGTGGCCATTCGCGGCGCCATCCACCGCATGATGCACCGGCCCGACTCGACGGCGCTGCTGTCGCAGGTCACCGTGCCGACGCTCGTGCTCGTGGGCGAGGAGGACGAGCTGGCGCCTCCGGACGAGTCGCGTCGTATTGCCGAGGCGGTTCCCGGCGCCACGCTCGTGACCATTCCCGCCGCCGGGCACCTGTCGAACCTCGAACAACCCGACGCATTCAACGCGGCGCTGAACGGTTTCTTGGCTAAGCTCTAAGGACCGATGCGGATCCTGGTTGTTGCCCTCCTGCTGCTGATCACTGCCGGCTTGCCGGTTGCCCAAGAACCACCGCCGGTGTCGGTCGACCCGATCCACAGACCCTTCGACGAGATTCTCGACCTCTACGTCCGCGACGGGCTGGTTTACTACTACGCGCTGCGCCAGGAGCGGGCCAAGTTCGATCGCTACGTGCTGGCGCTCGGCGAGGTGAGCGCCGACACCGTCGCCAAGTGGCCGCAGCCGCGGCAGTTGGCCTACTGGATCAACGCCTACAACGCGTTCGTGCTGCGCACCGTAATCGACGCCTATCCGATTCGCGGCAAGGCGCCTGATTATCCAACCAACAGCATCCGCCAGATTCCCGGCGCGTTCGAACGGCGCACGTTCCGCGCCGGCGGCCGGCAACTGACGCTCGATGGCCTCGAGCGCGACGTGATTGGCGCCTTCGACGACCCGCGCGCGCTGCTCGCCCTGAGCCGCGGCGCCGTCGGCGGCAGCCGCCTCAAGAGCGAGGCCTTCACGGCCGACCGGCTCGACCAGCAGTTGACGACCATGACGAGCGAGCTGGTGACACGGCGCGTGCTCGTGCAGGTGGACGCCGGCAACAACAAGCTGTCGGTCAACCCGATGTTCTCGTGGCGCGAGGCGTTGTTCACGCGCACGCTCGCCAACCGCGCCCCGGCCATCTATGCCAGCCGCAGCCCGCTCGAGCGTGCGGTGCTGGCCCTGATCGATCCGCTGATTGTGCCGAACGAAGCCGAGTTCCTGCGCAAGAACGAGTTCGCGATGGTGTTCCACGCGTTTGATTGGCGGCTCAACGACCTGACGGGGAGATAGGGTGCCAAAGGTGCCAAAGGTGCGGGTTAGGAAAATATGGATCTAGGGCTCACGGGAAAGGTTGCCGTCATCACGGGCAGCAGCCGCGGCATCGGGTTTGCGGCGGCGCAGGCGCTGGTGGCCGAGGGCACGCACGTGGTGGTGTGCGCACGCGGGCAGGAACAGCTGGACCGTGCCGTCACGCAGTTGCGGGCCTCGGCGGCGAATGGCGCCCGTGCCGAGGGCGTGACGGCCGACCTGGCGACCGACGCCGGCGTCGCGGCGGTGATCGCCACGGCGGTGTCGACGTTTGGCCGGCTCGACGTGCTCGTCAACAGCGTGGCCGCGGCCAAGGGCGCCGACCTCGAGACCACCAGCGACGCGGAGTGGCAGGAAGCGTTCGACCAGACCCTGTTCCCGGCGATTCGCGCGTCGCGCCTGGCGGTGCCCCACTTGCGCCAGCACGGCGGCGCCATCGTCATCGTGTCGTCAATCTTCGGGCGCGAATCG
>CAYGMD010000302.1:0-3759 GCA_964350785.1 uncultured Acidobacterium sp.
GCGCGCGCCTTCTCGTACGAGATCAGTGCGCGCGACGTGCGGTTGGCGTACTTCGCACGCGTCTCTTCCTGCAGCTCGCGGTTCTTCTTCGCATAGCCGGGCCGATGCTCGTCGCTGATCAGGTTCGACACGACGTCGACCGCACGCGAGGCATCGAGCACGTGCACGACGGGGCCCGAGTACTCGGGCGCGATCTTCACCGCGGTGTGCTGGGGGCTGGTCGTCGCGCCGCCGATCAGCAGCGGCAGCGTCATGTGCCGGCGCTGCATCTCCGACGCCACGAACACCATCTCGTCGAGCGACGGCGTGATCAATCCGCTCAAGCCGATGACGTCGACCTGGTGGTCAAGCGCGGCCTGCAGGATTTTGTCGCACGACACCATCACGCCGAGGTCGATCACCTCGTAGTTATTGCAGCCCAGCACCACGCCGACGATGTTCTTGCCGATGTCGTGGACGTCGCCCTTGACGGTGGCGGTCAGGACCTTGCCGGCGTTGCTGCGTTCGGTGGCGCCGCCCGCGGCCAGCCGCTCGGCCTTCTCGGCGGCCATGAACGGCTCCAGGTAGGCGACCGCGCGCTTCATGGCGCGGGCGCTCTTCACCACCTGCGGCAGGAACATCTTGCCGGCGCCGAACAGCTCGCCGACCACCTTCATGCCGTCCATCAACGGCCCTTCGATCACCAGCAGGGGCCGGCCGTACTTGGCGCGCGCCTCCTCGGCATCGATCTCGATGAAGTCGACGTTGCCATGGACCAGGGCGTGCGACAGGCGCGCCTCCACGGAACCCTCGCGCCACTTCAGGTCGTTCTCGCGCTTCGTGCCCGAACCCTTTACCTGCTCGGCGAACGCGACCATCCGTTCGGTGGCGTCGGGCCGGCGGTTGAAGATGATGTCTTCGACGTGCTCGAGCAGGTCCTTCGGGATGTCCTCGTAGACGATCAGCTGCCCGGCGTTGACGATGCCCATGTCCATGCCGGCCTTGATGGCGTGGAACAGGAACGCGGAGTGGATGGCTTCGCGCACCACCTCGTTGCCGCGGAACGAAAACGACAGGTTGCTGACGCCGCCGCTGATCTTAACGCCGGGGCAGGCCTGCTTGATCAGGCGCGTCGCCTCGATGAAGTACTTGCCGTAGTCGTTGTGTTCCTCGAGCCCGGTGGCAATGGCGAGGATGTTCGGGTCGAAGATGATGTCGGACGGCGCCACGCCGGCCTGTTCGGTCAGCAGCTGGTAGGCGCGCGAACAGATCTCCACCTTGCGCGCGGTCGTGTCGGCCTGGCCCTTTTCGTCGAACGCCATCACGATCATCGCCGCGCCGTAGCGGCGCACCAGCCGCGCCTTGGCCAGGAAGTCGGTTTCGCCTTCCTTGAGGCTGATCGAGTTGACGATCGCCTTGCCCTGCACGCACTTCAGGCCGGCCTCGATCACCGACCACTTCGAGCTGTCGATCATGATCGGCAGCCGCGCGATCTCGGGCTCGGTGCCGATGTAGTTCAGGAACTCGGTCATGCACGCTTCCGAGTCGAGCATGCCCTCGTCCATGTTGACGTCGATGATGTTGGCGCCGCCGCGGACCTGGTCGAGGGCGACGGTCGCCGCGCCGGCCCAGTCGCGCGCCTTGACCAGCCGCTCGAACTTCTTCGAGCCGGTGACGTTGGTGCGTTCGCCAATCATCTGGAAGTTGCTGTCGGGGCGAATGATCAACGGTTCGAGTCCCGACAGCTGCGTCAGGCCGGCCGCCGGGTCGGCGTGCGCCGCGCGCGGCGCGACGCCCGCGACCGCCCTGGCAATCGCGCGAATGTGGTCCGGGGTGGTGCCGCAGCAGCCGCCGATGATGTTGACAAAGCCGCTGTCGGCGAAGTCCTTCACCAGCGCCGCCGTCTCGTCGGGGGTCTCGTCGTACTGCCCGAAGGCGTTGGGCAGGCCCGCGTTGGGATAGCAGCTGACGTGGCCGGGCACCGTGCGGGCGAGCTCGGCGAGGTACGGCCGCATTTGCCGCGCCCCGAGCGCGCAGTTCAGGCCCACGCTGAACGGCTTGGCGTGCTCAATCGAGACGTAAAACGCGTCCAGGGTCTGGCCCGAGAGCGTCCGTCCGCTCAGGTCGGTGAGCGTCGCCGAGATCATCAGCGGCAGGCGCCGGCCGGTTTCCGCGAACGCCTCTTCCACCGCGACCAGCGCCGCCTTGGCGTTGAGGGTGTCGATCTGCGTCTCCACCAGCAGCAGGTGGGAGCCGCCGTCGATCAGGCCGCGCGCCTGTTCCTTGAACGCGTTCTTCATCTCGTCGAAGGTGATGGCGCGAAACGCCGGGTTGTTCACGTCGGGCGAGATCGACAGCGTCTTGGTGGTCGGGCCGATCGAGCCGGCCACGAACCGCGGCTGGCCGGGCGTCTGCGCCGTCCACTCGTCGGTGACCCGGCGCGCCAGCTTCGCGGCCTCGACATTCAGCTCGTAGCACAGCGCCTCCAGGCCATAGTCGGCCTGCGACACGGCCTGGGCGCTGAAGGTGTTGGTCTCGATGATGTCGGCGCCGGCGTCCAGGTACTCGGCGTGGATCTCGGCAATCACGTCGGGCCGCGTCAGCACCAGCACGTCGTTGTTGCCCTTCAGATCGTGCGAATGCGCGGCGAAGCGCGTGCCGCGGAAGTCGGCTTCGGTCAGCTTGCGGCGCTGGACCATGGTGCCCATGGCGCCGTCGAGGACGAGAATGCGTTTCGCGAGCAGCTGTTCGAGGGTCTCGAGGGTCGTCGTCATGTTTTCTTTCGGGCCTTGGCCGGCCTGGTGCCAATGGCCAGCAGCACGGCAAAAGGATCGTGGGTGCGCCGCGCGCCGAGGGCGACGCGAACGTCCTTGAAACCGGCGCGGGTGAGCAGGCCGGCGAGGTGGTCGTCGCTGAAGCCAAACCACTGGTCGCCGAGTTTGTCCCTCACCCAGGTCTCGTCGTGGGCGCGAAGGTCGAGAATCAGCAGCCGGCCGCCCGGCTTCAGGATGCGGGCGGCCTCGGCGAGCGCCGCCGCTGGCTGGCCGGCGTGGTGCAACGCCTGCGACAGCAGCGCCACATCCATGGTCGCGTCGTCGATTGGCAGCTTTTCGAGCTCGCCTTTTTTCCAGGTGATGTTGGCCAGCCGCTTGCGCGCGGCCAGCGCCTTGGCGCGGTCGAGCACGCCGGTGGCGCGATCGACGGCGACGACCCGGCGCGCCCAGCGCGCGGTCTCGACCGTGAGATAGCCCTCGCCGCAGCCCAGGTCCGCGACGTCGAGCGGCGGCAGCAGCATGCCGAGCGCGCGCGACCAGGCCGCCCAACTGCGGCCGGGGACCAACTGCCGGCCGTCCCGGGTATCGGCGCTGACGTGCTCGAAGTTCTCGCGCCGCAGCCGCAAGACTTCCTGCAACCGGGCCTCGTCGGCCTTGACGATGGCCGACCCGGCGCCTTCGGCAAACTGCGCCTGGAGTACCGGCCAGAGGGAGCCTTTGCGATCGCTGCGCACGGCCGGGGCGAGGCGATAAAAGCTGAACGACCCGTCGCGTTCTTCGACGACCAGGCCGGCTTCCTTGAGCAGGCCCAGGTGACGCGACACGCCGGACTGGGCCAGCCCGAGGATGCCGGTCAGCTCCTTGACGTTGAAGCGGTCCTGGTCGAGCACGCGCAGCAGCCGCAGCCGGGCCTCGTCGCCCAGGAGCCGGTAGAGCGCGGACGCCTGTTCCATATCTACTAATGTAGATGAATGGATGAATTAAGACAAGACAGAAGGGGTGCGTG
>CAYGMD010000303.1:0-3751 GCA_964350785.1 uncultured Acidobacterium sp.
CCCCATTGTTTCCAGAGACTCCCGAATGAACAACGTGTGTAGCATTCACACCTAGGCCGCTGATCCACAGCCACAGATTAAACACGGATTAGACACAGACAGATCTTGGGTACTCCACTCACCGTCTCCATCATTGGCGCGTCTGGCTACACGGGCGGCGAACTGCTCCGCCTCGCGCTCGCGCATCCCAACCTCGAGGTGAAGCAGGTCACGAGCGAACGGCTCGACGGCCAGTTCGTGCACTTCACGCACGCCAACCTGCGGAAGCGCACGCAACTGAAGTTCGTCCGCGCGGAAGCGGTTGAGAAGTGCGACCTGCTGTTCCTGGGCCTGCCGCACGGCAGCGCCATGAGCCGCATCGAGCACCTGGCGACGCTCGCCGATCGAATCATCGACCTCAGCGCCGATTTCCGGCTGCGCGACGCGTCCGGCTACGACAAGTGGTACGGCAAGCCGCACACCAACCCCGGCTGGCTCGCGAAGTTCGTCTATGGGCTGCCGGAACTGCATCGCGCCGATCTGAAGGCGGCGCGGTATGTCAGCGGCGTCGGCTGTAACGCGACGGCGACGACGCTGGCGGTGTGGCCGTTGGCGGCGGCGGGACTGATTGACGCCGCGCGCGGGATCATCTGCGAGGTCAAGGTCGGCAGCAGCGAAGGCGGCGCCGCGGCCGGCGACTCGACGCACCATCCCGAGCGGGCGGGCGTGATGCGCAGCTTCGCGCCGACCGGCCACCGGCATACGGCCGAGGTGCTGCAGGCGCTCAAGTTGAAGGACGTCACGACCGACGTGCACCTGAGCGCGACGGCAGTCGACAACGTCCGCGGCGTGCTGGCGACGGCGCACGTGTTCGTGAAGCCCGGCACCGCCGAGAAGGACGTGTGGAAGGCCTATCGCGAGGCCTACAACGCCGAACCGTTCGTGCGGATCGTCAAGGAACGCACCGGCCTCTATCGCTATCCGGAGCCGAAGATCCTGTCGGGCAGCAATTACGCCGACGTCGGCTTCGAGATGGACGGCTCGACCGGGCGCGTGGTGGCGCTGTGCGCCATCGACAACCTGATGAAGGGCGCCGCCGGCACGGCCGTGCAGTGCGCGAACGTCATGATGGGATGGGACGAGGCGCTCGGCCTCGACTTCCCCGGCCTTCACCCCATTTAACAAGAGACCAGGAGTTCAGGAGCCATGTCTTTAAAGAGCCTTACTCCTAATCTCTTGATCTCCTTTGAATTCGTGGTTCGCCAATGATCGTGGTGAAAGTGGGGGGCGGTACGTCCCTCAACATCGACGCCGTCGTCTCTGACATCGTCGCGTTGCGCGCCAAGGGTACCGAGTTGCTGCTGGTCCATGGCGGGGCGCAGACGACCAACGCGGTGGCCGGGGCCCTGGGCCATCCGGCGCAGTTCGTGACCAGCGAGACCGGCCACGTCAGCCGGCGCACCGACCGGCGCACGCTCGAGATTTTCGAGATGGTCTACTGCGGCCAGTTGAACAAGATGTGGGTCGAGAAGCTGCAGGTGCGTGGCGTCAACGCCGTCGGCCTGTCGGGCCTCGACGGCCGCATCTTCGAGGGCGTCCGCAAGGACACGCTGCGCATCCGCGTCGACGGCCGCCGCATGGTGCTGCGCGACGACTGGACCGGCACGGTCGAGAAGGTCAACGCCGATTTGTTGAAGATGCTGATTGCCGGCGGCTACTTCCCTGTCCTGACGCCTCCCGGCGCCTCGACGGCCGGCGAAGCGATCAACGTGGACGGCGATCGCGCCGCGGCGATGGTGGCCGGCGCGTTCCACGCCGAGGCGCTGGTGATCCTGACGGATCAGGTCGGTTTGCTGAGGAAGTTCCCGGACGAATCGACGCTGATCTCGGAGATCCCGAAAGCGCAGGCCGACCGCTTTATGGAATTTGCCGAAGGGCGCATGAAGAAGAAGGTCATGGGCGCGGTCGAAGCCCTTGCCGAAGGCGTCGGCAAGGTGATCTTCGCCGACGGCCGCGTGGACGAGCCGATTACCCGCGCGCTCGCGGGCGCGGGGACGCACATCAGCTAGCTCAGAGCCACAGATGACGCAGATGACGCAGATGACCGGCGTCCGCGGCGTAGCCGCGGCGCGGGGGCGCAGTGGGCCGGGAGGAATGAGCTCCAGCCAACGTTCAGCTCGTTCCTCCCGGCCCACTACGCTCCCGGCCCGGCCGCTTCGCGGCCGGCCGCCGGTCAGCGCGCCATCAGCATCGGTGTAATCTGCGTAATCTGCGGCCCTTGGATTTGAAACATGAAATACGCGGAAGTCGAAGAACGGATACTCGGTGGGACCACGGCGCGGCGTGGCGATGTGGTCATCACCCGCGGCGAAGGCTCGTGGGTGTTCGACGAGCACGGCAAGAAGTATCTCGATCTGGGTTCGGCCCAGGGCGTCGCCATGCTCGGTCACTGTCATCCGGCGGTCGTCGAGGCCATCAGCCGCCAGGCCGGGACGCTCACTCTGTGTCCGAACTATCTCTACAACGACGTCCGGGCGGAGTTTGCGCAGGCCCTCGTCGACGTGCTGCCGAAGCACCTGCCCCACTTGTTTCTCGCCAACAGCGGCGCGGAGGCGGTCGATGGCGCGCTGAAGTTCGCGCGGCTGGCCACCAAGCGGCCGGCGTTTGTCGCCACCACCAAGGGCTTTCACGGCCGCACGATTGGCGCGCTGTCGGTCACCTGGGAGCCGAAGTATCGCGAAGGCTTCCTGCCGCTGCTGGAGACGACGCACGTGCAGTTCAACGATGCCGCGGCGCTCGACCAGGCGATCACCGGCCAGACGGCGGCCGTGATCCTCGAGGTCGTCCAGGGCGAGAGCGGCGTCAACGTCGGCACGCCCGACTTCCTGCAGTCGGCGCAGCGGCTGTGCCGCGAGCGCGGCGCCCTCTTGATTGTCGATGAAATCCAGACCGGCTTCGGCCGCACCGGCAAGTGGTTCGCGGTCGAACACGCCGGCATCGAGCCCGACCTCATGTGCCTGGCCAAGGGCCTGGGCGGCGGCTTCCCGATGGGCGCGTTGGCGTACACGAAGGCCGTTCGCGACGTGCTCTCGCAAGGCGCCCACGGCAGCACCTTCGGCGGGTCGCCCATTGCGTGCGCGGCCGGGCTGGCCGCGATCCAGACGTACAAGGATGAGGGCCTGATCAAGCGCAGCGCCGTGCTCGGCGCGCACATGCGTAACACCCTGCGCAGCGTGCTCGAGGGCGTCGCCGCCGTCCGCGACATCCGGGGCCTGGGCCTGATGATCGCGGTCGAGTTGCGGACCAAGGTCGCGCCGGTGCTGAAGAGCCTGATGCTCAACCACGGCGTCATTGCCTTGCCGGCCGGGCCGACGGTGCTGCGGCTGCTGCCGCCACTCGTCATCACCGAAGCGGAGATTGATTTCGGCGTCCAGGCCATTGCCAAGGCGATCAAGGAATTAAAGGCCTGATGGAACGCGCCGCCGCCGTCGAGTTGATTCGCGGGCTGGTCGCCATTCCCTCGCTGTCGCGCCACGAAGCGCAGGCGTCGGCGTGGCTGGTCGAGCAGATGCGCGCCAACGGCTACGACCGGGCGTTCGTGGATGACGCCGGCAACGCCGTCGGCGAGCTGGGCGAGCCGTCCGCCTCGCGCACCATCGTGCTGCTGGGACACATCGACACGGTGCCGGGCAACATTCCCGTGCGCATCGAGTCCTCGCCCGGCGGCGAGGTATTGTTCGGCCGCGGCAGCGTCGACGCCAAGGGCCCGCTC
>CAYGMD010000304.1:0-3716 GCA_964350785.1 uncultured Acidobacterium sp.
GCTTGGGTCCTGGTCCGGCTTCAGCCGGACCAGGACCCAAGCAGCGTTGCCAGCACCTCGTCTTGCTCAGGCAGCACGGTCCGCAAGTCGAGCACGACGCGATCGTCCTCAATCCGCGCGACCACCGGCGGGTCGAGCCCGCGCAGCCAGGCCTCGGTGGCGGCCGCGGATTCGTCGCCGCGGGCAATCGCCAGCAACACCGTGGGGAGCGTGACGCCCGGCGCGCTGCCGCCGCCCACGGCGGACGCGCCGCTCATCAACGCGATCCGCCAGCCGTGCCCGGCAAGCTGTTCCCCGAGGGCCATGGCCCGCGCCTCAATCTCATCGGCCGTCGCGTGCAGCATCCGTTGCACGGGGATGGTCTCGGCGGCGCGGCCGGCGACGTACTCCGCGAGCGTGGCTTCGAGAATCGCGAACGTGATCTTGTCGGCCCGCAGCGCCCGCATCAGCGGATGCGTCCGCAGGCGGTCGACCAGCGCGCGCGTGCCGGCGATGATGCCGCACTGCGGCCCGCCGAGCAGCTTGTCGCCGCTGAAGCACACCAGCTCCACGCCGGCGGCCAGCGACGCCTGCACCGACGGTTCGCCCGCCAGGTCGTCGACGAGGCAGCCGCTGCCGATGTCCTCGACCACCGGCACGCCCACGGCGCGGCCGGCCCGCACCAGGTCGGCGAGCGCCGGGCGCTCGGTGAAGCCTTCAATGCGGAAGTTCGAGGGGTGCACGCGCAGGAACATCGCCGTCGCCGGCGTGACCGTGGCCGTGTAGTCGTTGACCCGGGTCCGGTTGGTGGTGCCCACCTCCCGCAACGTCGCGCCCGACTGGCGCATCACGTCGGGGATGCGGAAGCCGCCGCCAATTTCCACCGCCTCGCCGCGCGAGATCACCACCTCGCGACCGCCGGCGAGGCCGGCGAGGATCAGCAACGTGGCCGCGGCGTTGTTGTTGACGACGATGGCGGCCTCGGCGCCGGTGAGCGTGGTGATCAGCGACTCGGCGTGCACGGTGCGCGAGCCCCGCGTGCCGCTGGCCAGCTCGTACTCGAGATTCGAGTAGCCGGTGGCAATGGCGGTGGCGCGCTCGAGCGCCGTGGCGGCGATTGGCGCGCGGCCCAGGTTGGTGTGGATGACGACGCCGGTGGCGTTGATGACGGGGCGGAGCGACCCGCGGGCGCCGGCGGCGAGCGCCGCCCGCGCCGCGGCCTCAATGCTCGCGGCGGCCGCCTCGGCATGGGCCGGCCCGGTTCCGGCGGCAATGGCCTGGCGCAGCCCCTCGGCGCCGGCGCGCAGCGCGGCGACCGTGGCGGCGGCGCCAAAAGCCGCCTCGAGCGCGCGCACGGCCTCTCGTTGCCGCAGGGCCTCAATTGCCGGGATGATCCTGAAGTCGGGCACGGCAAAAAGCATAGTGCACCTTGGCACCTTGGCACCCTTGGCACCTTTGGCACCTTCGGAGTACGATCCCCCTTCCGATGACGCAGCGAACGCACCGTCCGGCCGAGAAGTTCTGGCCGTACGTCGAGAAACCGGAAGAGCCGACGGCCGAAGAGCTGGCCGCGCTCGATCCCGATCTCCACAACACCCTGTTTGGACCCCGCGACCTGCCGTTTTCGGTGACCCTGGTGTTCCCGCCGTTTGACGGCCCGAACTACGAGACCGCCGTGGCCAAGGCCAGGGCCTCGGCTGAATACCTGGAAACCGGGCAGGGCGCCAACCGTCGTCACCGGGCGCGCTTCTTCCCGGGCGATGCCCTCCGCCTCAAAGACCTGTTCGAGATCATCGGCCCCGTGCCTGGGTGCGAGGTGCTGATCGACGATCGGCCCATCCCGTACTCGCGCGAGTTGTGGCTGCCGCTGATCTGGTTCCTTCTTCTCGACTAGCCAAGGGCCGTGGCGCCTCCCACGAGCGACTTCGACAAGGAGATGCAGCACCTCGAGGCGGAGATCCGCCGGCTCGAGGCCGAATACAACATGTTCTTCGCCGGGCGCCTGCCGCGGCTGCCGTGGGAGACGCGCGCGCGCGTCGAGGCGCTGATCAAGAAACACGACCGATCCTTCATCCGCAACACCGCCGACCGCTTCCGTTTCGAGTCGCTCCAGAACAAGTACGCCAAATTCTGCGAGCTGTGGGAGCGGCAGTTGGCGCAGATGGAGGGCGGCCGGCCCAAGCGGGGCGGCGGGGCCAAGCCGCCACCGCCGCTGCGCACCCTGGACAAGGCCGATCAGGCCCAGCAGCCGCCGGGCGAAACAGTGGTGCGCTTTGCCAGCACGGGCGCGGACGATGGCCGGGTGAAGGAGTTGTACGAGAAGCTTGCCGCCATGAAGCAGGCGGCCGGTGAAACCGCCGTGCCCATGGATCGGCTGGCCGCGCTCGTGAAGGCGCAGGTGGAGAAGTACGCCGCCGAGGGCAGCGAGGTCGCGTTCCGGGTGGGGGTGAAGGACGGGAAAGTGTCGCTGACGGTGAAGCCGGTGCGGGCGGGGGAAGACTGACGGTCTTACGGGGAAACGATGCCGGGAGGGAGCCCGGCACCGTTTCGGTCAAGCGATAACTACGCGGCGCGGGTCACGTTGCCGGCCTGGGGACCCTTCGGTCCGTCGACGATTTCGAACTCAACCGGCTGGCCCTCTTCGAGAGAGCGGAAGCCGGCGCCCTGAATCGCCGAGTAGTGCACGAACACATCGCTGCCGCCTTCGCGCTCGATGAAGCCGTAACCCTTGGCGTTATTGAACCACTTGACCTTGCCTGTAATACGCATCGTTCTGTTCCTGTCTTGCAGGTGGCTGAGCCACCGTAGTGATCGACCCACACCCTCGGCCCGATGGATGAGGTGGTGGGCAACAAAAAAGGCCGCAACTTGCGGCCTTCTGGTCCGCACAAATGGACTGCGGGGATGATACCGGGCCGTTACATTTGGTGTCAATTGGCAATGCAAACGGCCACCTATTGGTTTTCGTGTTTTCTTCGATTGGATGAGGGTGAGGGGCAATGCGCCGTGCGATTCTGAGTGTTTCTGACAAGGCTGGTCTGGTCCCGTTCGGCCGGGCGCTGGCGGAACGTGGCTTTGAACTGGTGTCGACCGGCGGCACCGCCAGGGCGCTGGCGGACGCGGGTCTGCCGGTGGTGAACGTGAGCGACGTCACCGGGTTTCCCGAGATGATGGACGGCCGCGTCAAGACCCTGCACCCCAAGATCCACGGCGGCATCCTGGCGCGCCGGCACCATCCCGAGGACCTGGCCCTGGCGGCCGAGCACGGCATCGCCATGGTCGACCTGGTGGTCGTCAACCTCTACCCGTTTGTCGAGACGGCGGCCAAGCCGGGGATCCATTTCGACGATCTGATCGAACAAATCGACATTGGCGGGCCCAGCCTGGTCCGCGCCGCGGCCAAGAATTTTCGCGACGTCCTGATCGTCGTCTCGCCCGGCGATTACGAGGAGGTGATCGCCGAGCTCGATCGCGCCGGCGGGCCGTCGCTGGAGTTCCGCTTCGACCTGGCCCGCCGCGCCTTCGCGCACACGGGCAGCTACGACACGGCGATTGCCGGCACGCTGGCGGAAGTCAGCGTCGACGGCGACGCCTTCTCTCGCCACGGCACGGACCCGGCAGGCATTGGTGGAGGCAGCGCGGTGGCCACTGGTGGAGTCAACCCTTTAGGGTTGCCTGATGAACTGTCGGTCCACGCGCACAAGCTGCGCGACCTGCGCTACGGCGAGAACCCGCAC
>CAYGMD010000305.1:0-3714 GCA_964350785.1 uncultured Acidobacterium sp.
GTGCAACGGCACTACGACGTTACGATAGCGGGCCGGTCATTCCATATTGTCTAGAGTTGCCGCTGGGCCGCGTTCTGCGCGGCCCAGTTCTACCGCAGGACGGCCACGATTCCCGCGATGGCCGCGGTCTGCGAGACGCCAAACACCAGGCCCCATTTCAGCAAGTCGGCGTTACGGTCGATCATCTCGGCCCGCAGTTGCGCAATCTGGGTGCGCACCTCGCCAAACCCGCGGGCCATTTCGACGCGCAGTTCGCTGGACTCTTCGGTCAGCCGCCGCTCGAACCGCTCGGTGACGATCACGATCACGTCGTTGTCGCTATCGGTCATTCGCATCAACGCCCCGCCGGCGCCCCTCCCCTGCATAAGCCAGTCCCCCTCCGACGACGGTCTCATCGTCGAAGGGATGCGTCAACAGGAAAGCTCCCACCCGCCGACATTTTACAAATCGCAAATTCTGCAATGCGGCTCAGGAACGGCTCGCCAGGAACTCCCGCATCAACTGGGCATTGCGAACGTTGGACTTGAACCAGATGTCGGCGAAGAAGCCGATGAACGGAATCGAGCCCAGGACGAGATCGACGGCGACGTTGGCCAGCATCTTCGAGACGAGCGCCGCCGGCGGACCATAGCGAAGCGCGCGCGCGACGACGGTCAACGACACGGCCGTGCCGGCGAGGTCGCCGACGACGGGGACGAGGCCGAGCACCGCGTCGAGGCCGACCTTGCCGATGATCGGGAGCGTGATCGCGCTGTCCATGAGCCGGGCCAGCCGATCGACGTGGGCGCCGAACAACCGGTTCGCCTCGTCCAGTGGAATCCCGGTGGCTGCCGCGTAGTTGGCAAGGTGCGTGAAGGTGCGCGCCGCCGCGGCCCCGACGCGGCGATCGACTTCGCGGGCCATGCGCTCCGCGGTGCGAATGAACAGCCAGCGCATGACGAGATACCCGACGACGCTGACCGCGACCACGAAGACGAACGCCGCCAGCAGCCACCACAGCAGTGTTTCGAGCATCCAGTTCGATTATGCGTCACCGGCGCCTGGCCGTGGTCTTGGTACACATCAACGGTGAAGTAGCCGCGGGCACCACTGCCGTAGATAGACGTTCCCACGACGGCATCGCGGTCCCCAGTGTCGAGGGCGGCCGAGGGCAAGGGCGTAAGTTCGGCAGCGTTCGCCGGCTACTTGATGACCAGCAGCCGGTAGTTCGCCGGATGCAGGAACTGGATGCCCGCCTCGGTCAGGAGGGCATCGTCTTCGATGGGAATCCGCAGCTTGGCCCCACCCCACTCCGCGATCGGGGTATAGGCGAAGTACTCGAACGAAAACATGTGCTGCGCGTGCATCACGAAGGTGCTCTGGAACGGCTGCCAGGTCGTGAGTGACGGCCCGATGTCGTGGCCGGTGTTGCCGACGGGGTGGAACCCGTAGGTCACGTCGGTCTTGTCGTCCTGGTTGGGCCGGTTGAACTCGATCACGCCGAACCCGGCCGCGCGCAGCGCGGCGTCCATGTTCTTCATGGTCTCGTCGGCGCGCACGCCGACCTTGATCGCCTTCTTCACCACGTCGCGCACGGAGATCGCCTTGTCGAACGCGGCCTGGATGCTCCGGGGCGGGGTGGTTTCCCCCGGCTTGAGGACGTAGGCGACGCGCTTGACGTCGGTGCCGAAGTTCATCAGCTGGACGCCCCAGTCGATCATCATCACGTCACCCGGCTGGATGATGCGGCTGGACGAGGTCGCGACGATGCCGTTGGGGCCGGTCACGTAGACCGAGGGCATGTCGAACTCGGAGCCGAGCGCGCGATCGAGCAGCCGGTCCTGCATCCACCACGCCACGTCCTCGAGCGTCGTCTTGCCCGGGGTGATGACCTCGTTCGACAGCGCCCGCTCGGTCAGCTGGATGGCAATGCCGGCGGCCTCGCCGAACGCGACAATCTCGGCGGCGACGCGGTGCGACCGGAAATCGGCGACCAGCTTCTCGGCGGTGACGAAGCGCGACGCATAGGGTTCGCCCAGCGTCTTCTTCAAGTGCGCGAACATGGTGACGGACAGGCCGTCGGCGGGGCCGATCTGCTCCGACATGTTGACGCCGATCCTCCTGGGGTCTCGGCTCTTGACGTACTCGGCCAGCGTCGCCGCCGGCGCCATGGTGTCGTAGGCGCCCGACTCGGCCAGCAGGTAGCCGCTCGGACCGAGCGCGGCGCGCTCAATGCGGTCGCCGCCGCGATCGGTGAAGACGTAGTAGCCGACGCCGGTGATGTAGCCGCGGCCGAGGTCCCGCCACAGTGGGTCGTAGTGATTTTCTTTCGCGGCGACAATCCACATGTCGATGCGGTTGTCGCGCATGGCGCGCGGCAGCACCTGCTCGAACTTGTCGAGCCGGATCTGGCGCTCCATTTCCCATCGCCGGCGGGCCTCCTGTGCATCGGTTGACAGCGACAGCCACATCACGAGCGCGGAGGTGAGCAGAATCTTCATCAAAAACCCCTGGGTTGGTGCCTGGCACCTACGGCGGCGCGCGAGCGCCGACGGTATTTACAACTCGTTACACGTCACGACCGAGTTCCGGGACACGATACACGCTTCCGTTCGTCAACAGTTTGCCATCACGACCGCGCTCATGAAGCCAATGCCGCCACTGGTTCGCCCGCTTGCCTGCGTCTTATTCCTGGCGTCCGCCCTGACGGCGGCCGCGCAAAGCCCGCCGGCGGCCGTGGTGGATTACAACGCCGCCCGCCGCGACCGGCGCCTGCCGGCGACCCAGGCGCAGGGCGCCATCACGCTGGACGGCCGGCTCGACGAGGCGTCGTGGGCCGGGACGCCGGTGGCGAAGGGCTTCGTGCAGAACGATCCGCGGGAAGGTCAGCCGGCGACCTACGACACCGAGGTGAAGCTGCTGTACGACGACCGCGCCCTTTACATCGGCGTCTTCGCCAAGGACCCCGATCCCGGCCAGATCATCGTCAACGAGCTGCGCAAGGACTTCAACACCAGCTCGGCCGACGGCTTCCAGGTGGTGATCGACACGTTTCACGACGAGCGCAACGGCTACCTGTTCGCGATCAACCCGATGGGCGCGAAGTGGGATTCGCAGATGTCGAACGAGGGCCGCGACAACAACGCGAATTGGGACGGCATCTGGGACGTGGCCGCCCGCATCGGCGAGGACGGCTGGTATGCGGAGATCGAGATCCCGTTCAAGACGCTCAAGTTCGGCCCCGAGGCGCTGCAGACCTGGGGCATCAACTTCCAGCGCCGGCTGCGCCGGCTCAACGAGAACAGCTACTGGTCGCCGCTGCGCCGCATCCACCAGCTGTCGCGGGTGTCGATGGCCGGCACGGTCGAAGGGCTGCAGGGCCTGACGCCGGGCGCCAACATCCGCGTCAAGCCGTACGCGCTCGCCAGCTTCAACAAGGTGGCAAAGCTCGCCGTGGACCAGGACTACGACGCCGGCTTCGACGTCAAGTATGGCGTGACCTCGGGGCTGACGTGGGACTTCACGGTCAACACCGACTTCTCGCAGGTCGAAGCCGACGAGCAGCAGGTGAACCTGACGCGCTTCAGCTTGTTCTTCCCCGAGAAGCGCGACTTCTTCCTCGAGAACTCGGGCGTGTTCCAGTTCGGGTCGGGCACCGATCGCGGTGGTGGCGGTGGGGGTGGCGGCGGCGGCGGCGGCGGCCGGCAGAACCAGTCGCAGGACATGGTGTTTTTC
>CAYGMD010000306.1:0-3706 GCA_964350785.1 uncultured Acidobacterium sp.
AGACGGATCTTGTGGACGTGGCGCACCGGAAGTAGCACGCCCCGGCCGTTCACGGATTTTCTCCAGCGATAGGCGACGCTCGCATGCCAGTCCACGGGGCCGGGCGGCTGAGGCAGCAGCGCCTCGAGCCGGCCGATCAGATCTTCCGCGCGGCGAATCAACTTGTCGACTTCGGGTTTCATTTTGGCATCTAGGTTCTGTATTCAGCGTTGATCTTCACGTACTCGGCCGACAGGTCGCAGGTCCACACGGTGGCGGTATGCGCGCCGCCGGTCCCGAGGTTCACCTCGATGGCGATGTCCTTGCCGGTGAGGTAGTCGGCGGCTTTCGGGGCGAGCTCGTCGAACGGCCGGCCGTTCTCGAACAGGACCAGCGATCCGATCTGGACGCGGGCGCCGTCAAGGACGAACGCCGCGCCGGACCGGCCCGCCGCCGCGACCAGCCGGCCCCAGTTGGGATCGCCGCCGTGGACCGCCGTCTTGACGAGCGGCGAATTGGCAATCGCGCGCGCGGCCATCCAGGCGTCGGCGTCCGTGGCCGCGCCGGTGGTCGTGACGGCGATCAGCTTGGTGGCGCCCTCGCCGCCGCGCACCACGCCCAGCGCAAGCTCGTGGGCCACGGTCCGGAACGCCTCGAACAGGTCGGCGTAGAGGTTCTCGGTGATCTCGACGCCGCTCATGCCGTTGGCCAGGGCCAGCACGCAGTCGTTGGTCGACGGCTCACCGTCAACCGTGATCGCGTTGAATGTGAACCGGCACGCGTCGGACAGCGCGCGCGACAGCATCACCGGATCGACCGTCGCATCGGTTGTGAGATAGCCCAGCATGGTCGCCATGCGCGGCTCGATCATCCCCGAGCCCTTGGCCATGCCGCCGACGCGGAACGTGCCGATGTCGGTGCGCACCTCGACCGCGTATTCCTTGGGGAACGGGTCGGTGGTCATGATCCCGCGCGCGGCGGCGGCGCCGCCGTCGGGGCTGAGCGCGGCCACGGCCTGCGGAATACCGGACCGCAGCTTGTCCATCTTCAGGTTGACGCCAATCACGCCGGTCGAGGCGACCAGCACCTGCTGCACGTCGCAGCCGACGGCCGCGGCGGTCAGGGCCGCCATCTCGCGCGCGTCGGCCATGCCTTGCGGGCCGGTGCAGGCGTTGGCGCAGCCGCTGTTCGTGACGATGGCGCGGGCCCGCCCGCCGGTGGCGGCCAGGTGGTCTTCGCACACCAGCAGCGGCGCCGCCTTGGCCAGGTTGAGCGTGAACACGCCGGCCGCCTGCGCCGGGGCGTCGCTGACGACGAGGGCCAGGTCGGGCTTGCCGCTGGCCTTGATGCCGCAGTGCAGGCCGCTGGCGCGAAAGCCGGCCGGAGCCGTGATGCCGCCGTGAACGGAATGGAACTCAGCCACGGCTGGTCCCCGCAGTCGCGCGCGCGCCGGTGGCCGACTGGGCCTGGGCGCCGGCCAGGTCCAGGACGATGGCGTACTGGCCGCAGTTGCGGAAGAGCGGGCACGAATGACAATCGTGCGCGATCTTTTCCGGCACCCAGGTGTGCGGCACGATCGAGAAGCCGAGGCGCACGAAGAAACGCGGGTCGTGGGCAAACGCGGTCAGGCGCGCGAACCCTTCGCGGCGCGCCCGGCGGCCCAGCTCGTCGACCATGCGATGACCGAGGCCCGACTGGCGAGCCTCGTGGCTGACGACCAGCGACCGCACTTCGGCGACCCCCGCCGACAGCGGCGCGAGTTCGGCGCAGCCGACCATGCGGTCGCCCACGAGCGCGACCACGAACCGGTGCGCGTGATCCGACAGTTCGCCGAGGGTCCGCGGCAGCAGGCGGCCTTCCTCGAGGTGCGCGGCGATCAGGGCGTGCAGCGCCGGCGCGTCGGCGGCCACCGCCGCGCGCAGCGTCGTCGCCGGTGCGGCCGGACGGGGCCGCGTGGCCGAGAGCGACCGGCGTCCCTGGCCCGGTCCGTTGTCCACCACTACTCGCATCGTCACGCTTTCACCTCAACCGTCGAGCCCTCGACCTTGACGGCCCCTAACGCGGCATCGAGAATCCCGATGGCTTCGTCAATCTCCGCCGCCGACACCGTGAGCGGCGGCAGCATGCGCACCACGCGTTCAGCGGTGCGGTTGACCAGCAGGTGCGCCTGCAGCGCGGCCTCGACGACCGGCTGGGCGTCGATCGCGAGTTCGAGTCCGCGCATGAGCCCGGCGCCCCGCACGGCGGTGACCACCGGGTGCCGGCGCTGCAGGTCGAGCAGCCGCGTCTCGAACAGCGCGCCCATCTCGGCGATGTGCGGCGCGAGGGCGTCGAGCTGGTCGAGCACGTAGAGCGCCGCCCGCGTCGACAGCAGGTTGCCGCCATAGGTGGTGCCGTGATCGCCCGCGAAGATCTGCTGGGCGACCGGTTCGGCGACCAGGGCCGCGCCAATGGGAATGCCCGAACCGATGGCCTTGCCCACCGTCACCAGGTCGGGCCTCCACCCGAACGACTGGTAATGAAAGGGGTGGCCGGTGCGGCCGAGGCCGCACTGGATTTCGTCGGCGATCAGCAGCGTGCCGGTCTGCTTCGTGACGCGGGCGATCGCCGCGGCAAACGCCGGCGACAGCGGCCGCACGCCGCCTTCGCCCTGGATCGGTTCGGCAATGATCGCGGCGGTCGATTCGGTGACCGCGGCTTCGAGCCCGGCGATGTCGCCGGGCGCCACGAACGTGACGCCGGGAATCAGCGGGCCAAACGGATCGCGGTAGTGGGCGTTGGCCGTCACCGACAGCGCCCCCATGGTGCGGCCCGAAAAGCCGTGTTCGAGGGCAACGTAATTGGTGCGGTGCTTCACGCCCTGCGAGTACCAGAAGCGGCGCGCGAACTTGAGGCACGCCTCGACCGCCTCGGTGCCGCTGTTGCAGAAGAACGCGCGCTGCAGGCCCGAGAGGCCCGACAAGCGGGCGGCGAGCTGCCCCTGCAGCGGGTGGTAGTAGAGGTTCGACGTGTGGACGAGCGTCTTCGCCTGCTCGGCGATGACCGCGGCCAGCCCGGCGTGGGCATGGCCGAGCACCACCACGCCGATGCCCGAGATGAAGTCGAGATAGGCCCCGCCGTCGGCGTCGAACAGCCGCGTCCCCTCGCCGCGCACGAACACGACGGGCTGGCGCTTGTAGGTCTGGAGCACGTGCTGGGCTTCCAGGGCGGTCACGGTTTGTGCGGTCGTCGTCACGGCTATTTCACTACCTTCGAAGTCGCGGTGGTCTTCTGCATGGCCACGGCCCTGGCAATCCGCCTGGCGTCACGTCCGTCGATAATCACCACGCTGCTGGCGCCGGCCAGCGCGGCCTGGCAGGCGGTGAGCTTGGCGACCATGCCCGCGTTCGCGGTGCCCGAGGTGACGAGCTTCGCGATGTGGGTCTTGTTGAGGCGCGGAATCGTCTGGCCGCGCTTGTCGAGCACACCCGCGGTCGCGCCGGCAATCACCAGCCGCTTGGCCTTGACCCGCGCCGCCAGGCTGCCGGCCAGCGTATCGGCGTTGACGTTGAACAACTGGCCATCCCTCGACGCGCTGACGCAGGCAATCACCGGCACGTAGCCGGCGTTGCACAGCAGCGCCAGCAACGCCGGCGCCGGCGCCGTGGCCACCGGCGTGCCCACCATGCCCAGGTCGACGCTGTCGCCGCTGGTCGCCTTGTGCAGCGCGGCCTTCTTCACCGGCGCC
>CAYGMD010000307.1:0-3704 GCA_964350785.1 uncultured Acidobacterium sp.
GGACCAGACTCCCTCCGCCCATGTCCGCGTGAATCGGTAATCTGCCGCGACACCGTCTTCTTTTCGCGCTCGTACGTGATCGTTTCGCGCACGGTGAACGCGCCCGCCGGTCCCTGGCCGTCGGTGACGGCTTCGTAGGTGCCGTCCTTGACCTTGGAATAGGTGGTTGTGCCGGTGTAGTCGCCGGCCGGGCCGAGCGCGGTCTCGGGCATCGACCATTCGAAGGTCCACTTGCCGAGGAAGTAGGCGTCGAAGTCGAGCAGCGGCACCGTGTCGTCGCTCTGCGTGGGCCGGCCGAGCGTCGGCATCTGGCCCTTGGGAACCTGCTGCGCGTGGACCGTGCCGCACGCGAGCGCCATGGCGAGCGCGCCAAGCATCAGCGGTTGTCTCATGTGGTGTATCCTCACCGCCGGAGAGTATATGCGACGGACACTGGTCTCTTCACTCGGCGGCCTCCTGTTGTTGGCGTCCTCGGTGGCGCACGCGCAAGGCGATGGCGGTTACAAGCTTGTTCCCAACTGGCCGAAGCTGCCGCCTGGTGAGTTCTTCGGGTTGAAAGACGCGCCGCCGCCGCCGGCCGAGCGCGAGGCGCAGGCGGCCGCGCGCCGCGCGACCGGGCAGACCGCGACCCGGGCGCCCGGCCAGGGGCCGACCAACCAGCCCGGAATTTCCGGTCTCGCGATCGACGCGCAGGATCGCATCTACGTGTTCAACCGCGGCGCCAAGCCGATCATGGTGTTCGACACCGCTGGCAACCTGGTGATGGCGGGCGGCGACCAGGAGATCAACGGCAAGAAGCTCGATCCGAACTGGCAGCACTCCGGCGCCGTCGATTGGGACGGCAACGTCTACATGATCGAGCGCGACGCGCATCGCGTGGTGAAGCTCAGCCCCAAGCTGGACAAGTTCCTGCTGCAACTGGGCACGACCGGCGAGAAGGGCAACGACGCGTCCCACTTCGACTTGCCCTCCGGCGTCGCCGTCCTGCGCAACGGCAACATCGTCGTCACCGATGGCTACGGCAACAACCGCGTCGTGATGTACGACAAGGCCGGCAAGTTCATCAAGCAGGTCGGCAAGGGCAAGGGCGGTCCCGAGGACAAGGGCAACGGTCCCGGTGAGTGGGTGCTGCCGCACAAGCTCGCGCTCGATGCGCAGGACAATATGTACATCATCGACCGAGAAGGTCATCGCGTGCAGGTGTACGACAAGAACCTGAACTACCAGCGCGAGATCAAGGTCGAGGGCTGGAACCCGTGGGACATCGCCATCTCGCGCAAGGGTGACGACGGCTTTGCGTTCATTGCCGACCACGCCCTCGAGCGCGTCCACAAGCTGTCGTTGAAGGACGGCAAGCTGGTCGCCACGTGGGGCAAGCAGGGCCTCGGCCCGGGCGAGTTCGACTGGGTCCACGGCATCGTCGTCGACTCGAAGGGCGCGGTCTACGCCGCCGACACCTACGGCCAACGCATCCAGAAGTTCGCGGCAAGTCGCGTGATCGTCCAATAGATCCCGATCGCGGCAATCACCAGCGAGGCTGGTATCACCACGCGGTGGCGGTACCAGCCTCGTTGCACGAATGGCCACACCAGCAGCATCGCGATTGCGATCACCGTCAGCTGCCCGCCTTCCACGCCCAGGTTGAACGTCAGCAGGCCGGTGAGGAACTCTTCGCGCGGTAGCCCAAGCTCACGCAGCACGCCGGCAAAGCCAAGGCCGTGCAGCAATCCAAACGTGAACACCAACGCCAGCCGCCACGGCTTGAGCTCGCGCGTGATCAGGTTCTCGATCGCCACATAGGCGATCGACAGCGCGATCAACGGCTCGACCACGCGCGAGGGCAGCGAGACGAGGCCGTAGATGGACAACCCAAGCGTGATCGAGTGCGCCACGGTGAACGCCGTTACCTGCAGCACCATGGTCTTCACGCGCGGGCTGAGCAGGAAGATGCCGAGGACGAACAGGATGTGGTCGAGCCCTTTCGGCAGGATGTGCGTGTAGCCGAGGACGAGATACTGCCGCGCGATGGTCCAGCGCGTCGGCCGCGGAAAGCTGCGCGTCAGGTCGATCACGCCGCTCCAGTTCGTGCCGGTGATCCACTCGACCGTTGCCGAGCCGTCGGCCTGGCGAACCTCCAGCGGATACGGATCGGCGACAATCCCGTACAGCCAACGCAGATGCGATGCGTGAGGCGGCATCACGCCCTCGAGACGGAACGACGCCAGGGCCGCAGATGACACAGATGACTCAGAAGGCGGCAAATACTCGACGGCGTCAGCCCTCACTTCATGGCCATCGACGAACAGCACGACGCGATCGGCAAATACATTGCCGAGTTGCGCGAGGCGCGCGTCGCGCTGCGCCGGCGTGGGGTTGGCGGGGACGGTGCCGCCGGCAAACGTCTCGAGCCGCATCAGCATCCACAGCGGGTCGTTGGCTACCTCGAGCACGAAGCGGCCGTCCCCCTGCAGGGTCAGCGACACGCGAGTGCGCTCGGCCTCATGGGCGAGCGCCGCCGGCGCCGCCGCGAGCATCGCCACCAGCGCCAGCGTCGCGAGTCCTGAGCGAGATGGCCTCCGCTCGCGGAGGCCATCGAGTCGAAGGGCCACGTCGGCTATCATAGCGACCGTCATGACCCTGTCTTCGATTCTCGCGTTGACGCTGGTGTTCGCCGCGCAAGCGCCGGCGACGAACAGAGTGGAGATTGTCAGCGTTACCGGCTGCCTGCGGGAGCAGGGCGCCGGCAACTGGGTGCTGGTGGCCGCCACCGATCCTGTGCCCAGCATCGCCAACCAGGCGCCGGCCGCCGAGTTGCCCAAGACGCCGCCCGCCGGCAAGAACACGTTCCGCCTGCTGGGCGTCGGGGAGTTCAACCTGCCGCAGCATCGCGACAAGACCATGGTGATTCGGGGCCTGTACATCAAGGCCGCGCCGGTCAGCCGCATCAACATGACGTCGTCGGTCGAGGCCGTCGCGACCTGCGTCGCGGGCGCCCCGAAATAGGCTACTATCCGCGGTTGATTGGGGCCTGACCCCCAAAATCACCATTTGGTGGACTGGGGACAGGCCTGATGTCAGTTCTTGCGTACTTTAGTGAGGGCGATATGAAACGACTGGCACTTGTCGTGATCGGCGTGGCGGCTCTGGGTTCGTTCGCCACGGCCCAGACTCCCGCTCCCGCCCCGGCCGGCGCGCCGACGTTCGCCAGGGACGTCGCGCCCATCATGTTCAAGAAGTGCGCGAACTGCCACCGGCCCGGCGAGGTTGCGCCCATGACGCTGTTGTCCTACGACGATGCGCGGCCGTGGGCGAAAGCAATCAAGGCCAAGGTCGTGTCGCGGGAGATGCCGCCCTGGGGCGCCGACATGACCCAGAGCCTGCCCATGCGCAACGACATCAGCCTGTCGCAGCAGGAGATCGACACCATCGCCGCGTGGGTCGATGGCGGCGCCGTGCGCGGCGACGCCGCCGACCTGCCGCCGGCCCCGACGTTCGCGTCGGGCTGGACGTTCGGCGAGCGCGAGCCGGATGCCGTGCTCGAGATGCCCGTCGAGTTCGCCATTCCCGCTGAAGGCGAAGTCGGCGTGCAGATGTTCTATTCGCAGGTGCCGTGGACCGAAGACCGCTTTGCCGAAGTCGTCGAACTGCACCCGAGCAACCGCGCGGTGCTGCACCATGCCGGCATCTACTTCGTCGACATCCCG
>CAYGMD010000308.1:0-3692 GCA_964350785.1 uncultured Acidobacterium sp.
GACCAGCAGCGACAGGCCGACGATGCCGACCAGCAGCACGGCGATGCCGGCGGTGGCCTGCTGGAACAGGCCGAGCACGGAATCCGAGGCGACGATGCCGAAGTTGTCCGGCTCGCTCGGCTTGAGCCCGCGCTCGACGCGCAGCGCCACCCGCGTCTCGTCCTTGGCGATGGCCGCCAGGGTTGCGTCGCGCGGCCTGATCATCAACTGCAGCGACTGCCGGGCGCCGAACAGCTTCTGGTACGAGCCGAGCGGGATCACCACGTATTCGTCGAGCGACTGGCCGAAGGCCGCGCCCTTCTTCTTGCCGACGCCGACGATGGTGAAGGGGACGCCGGCGATTCGGATCTGTTTGTCGATGGGATCGGCCGCGCCGAACAGCCGGTCGGCAATGCCCCAGCCGATCAGTGTGACCAGCCGCTTGCGCGACACCTCCATCGGCGTCATCATCCGGCCGCGCTCGGCGTCGAAGGTGGTGAAGTCGAGGTACTCCTCGCTCACGCCCTGAATCTGGACCGATTCCAGTTCCTCGTCGCGGAACGCCACCCGCGACATGGTCTGCGCCTGCGCCATGACCGACCCGATTGTCTCGCCAAAGCGTTTCACCGCGTCGGCGTCCTTGAAGGTCACCAGCGGGTTGTTGCGCATCCGCTCGAACTCGTCTTCGTTCTGGGTCATGCCCATCCGCGTGACCGTGAACGAATCGGCGCCCAGGTCCGACACGATCGCATCGGTGACCGCCTCGTTGACCCCGGTGATCAGCGCGACCACGGTGATGATCGACGACACGGCGACGATGTTGCCGAGCAGCGTCAGGAGCGACCGGAGCTTGTTGGCCCAGATCGAGTCCAGCGCGAGGATGATCGATTCGTAGAGCTGCGACACGGTGACCTGGCCGGCGGCTGCTGGCTACTGCGGCTTCGGCGGCGCGGCGGTCCGCACCAGGTCGCCGTCTAACAGGCTGCGCACCGAATCAAACGGACCGGTGATCACCATGTCGCCGTCCTTGAGGCCGCTCAACACTTCGAGATACCGCTCGCCGGCGACGCCGACCTTCACCTTCACGAAGGCGGCCTTGTTGTCGTTCATCAGGAACACGCCTTCCACTTCCTCACGCTTCTCGCCCGGCTTGAGCTCGCGGGCCGCGGCCGGCGCCGGGGTGGCCGCGGTCGCCCCGAACGGGAAGCGGTTCTTGGGCGGCCGCGGTTCGTGGACGACGTTGCCCTGCGCGTCGTAGAGGAGCTCCCGAACGGTCAGCGCCTGGATCGGCACCGCGACCGCCTGCTGGCGCGTGGCCGTGGTGATCTCGGCGGTGCACGTAAAGCCGGGCCGCACCTCGGGAATCTGCCCGTCGATGGTGATCACCACCTTGAAGTTGGTGGCGGTGCGCGTGGTGCCGGCCGCCGCGGTCTGGATCGGGCTGTTGCCAATCTCGGTGACCGTGCCGGTGAATTCCTTGTCGGGAATCGCGTCGATGGTGACCTTGGCCTTCTGGCCCATCTGGACCAGGGGGATGTCGGTCTCGTCGACTTCGACCTCCGCTTCGATCACCGACATGTCGGCGACGGTGAGCAGCACCGTGCCGGCGTTGTTCATGGTGCCGACCATCACGTTCTCACCCTCTTCGATGTTGCGGCGGGTGACGATGCCGTCGAACGGCGCTTCGAAGCGGACCTGCGCCAGGGCGTGGCGGCTGCTGGCGAGCCCGGCCTGCTGCTGGTTGAGCATGGTTTCGCGGTTCTTGATCTCCTGCTCGCGCGCCTTGAGGTCGCTCTCGCGCATCTCGACGTCGGTCTGCGCCCGTTCAAGCGATTCGCGCGTCGTCAGCCCGGCGGCCGACAGCTCCTGCTGCCGCTTGAGCGTCTGCCGGGCGTTTTCGAGCGCGGCTCGGGAGCTTTGCAGCGACGCCTTCGACTGCTCCAGGCCGGTGATGGCGCCCTGCACGGCTGCTTCGTCGCGCCGCACTCCGGCTTCGGCGTTGACCGGGTCGATCTGCAGCAGGAACTGGCCGGCCTTGACGCGGTCGCCTTCCTTCACGCCCAGCCGGGTCACGCGGCCCATCGTCTGGGCGCTGATGTTCACGGTCTTCTTCGGGTCGATCTTGCCGGAGGCCGACACCAGCGCTTCGAGATCGCGCTTCTGGATGCTTTCGGCGGTCACCAGGACGCCGGGATCGCCACGACGGGCGAAGAATGCGCTGGCGCCGCCACCGATGATCAACAGCGCGATTACGACGAGAAGCCACTTCCTGCGAAACACGTGTCCCCCTTACTGCCTTACTGAGCCCCGAGCACCGCGAACACGGCGGCGACGATCGCCGCAACCCCGACATACGCCACCAGCAGGCGCGCCACGTAGCGCCGGGCCGGCCGCCCGGTGGCGGCGGCCAGGCCCACGGCCAGGAGCCACACCCACCACAGCCCGAACCCGTCGATCGACCCCAGCCACCGCGCGGGCAGGCTGCCTTCATCGAGCATCGGCAGCAGGCCCGCGATGTTGGTGGGGCTGGTCAGCGACTCGCGCACGTAGTGCAGCGGCGTGGCGACGACTTGTTGCAGCGCCAGGACCACGCTGGCGTGGACGGTAATGGCCAGGGCCACCCCGTACCGGATTGTGACCCCGTCGAGCGCGGCCAGGGCCATCAGGCCCGCCGCGACCAGCAACGTGATCGCGGGCGTCAACAGTAACCGCCCGCCGCTCGTCAAATACACCAGCCACGGCGGATTCGCCTGCCACGCCGCATACGCCGCATCGTCGACACGCCCGCCGAGCGCCTCGATGACCCGCACCCGTTCGTCGACGAGTGCCTGCCGGCCCACGGCGGTCGAGAGAAGGACGAACGCACAGATCGCCAGGAGAGCGAGTACGATCACCCACGCGGCCGCAAACGTTGGGCGGGCCACCACGTCGTTCATGGTCCGACGCGGGTGCCACAGCACGCCGATTACACGCCGCATCTAGACGATCCTTCGGTGTTTGATACGAATCTCGACGGTCATTGGTTTCCTTGACAGGCTTCCAAACTGCTGAATACGATGGACTTGCCTCGCCGAAGCGCCTGGCGTACGTGGGCTTTCGCTGCAACCCCTTCCGCAATCCGTGCGTTTTCGCAGGCTCAAAAATAGTATTTCATGTCATCAAATACATTTGACCGGTGGCTGTTTTCCGTGGTTTTGTCCCTGATCCTAGTCTCGCAGGCCGAAGCTCAATCCTCTGTCGGGGTCCGGGCGAACGGGATGGGCGGGGCCTTTGTCGGGGTAGCCGATGACGGTACAGCAGTTTATTGGAACCCGGCGGGTCTGGCTACAGGGGCCCTGGCGAGTGTCAATCTCGAGTTTGGCGAGTTCAAACCCGATGGCTCGGGCGACCGCGTGGACCTGAACCACGCCTTGGTGGCGATTTCCCTGCCGCCCCTCGGCTTGGCCTACTACCGGCGGGGCGTGTTCGGCGAACGCCCACTAGGGACTGCAGTCACCGCCGCTCAGGGCCGAGAAGAAGTGCGGAGCAGTGTGCACGCGTTCACGACCTCGACGTTTGCCATCAGCCTGCTGCAGTCGTTGACGGATTACGTAGTAGTGTCGGCGACACCCAAGTTGATGTGGGGCGGCGAGTCGTTCACGGCCGATGTGGACGCCAGCGCGATGCTCGCCATCAACAACTTCCGGCTCGGCGTGACGGGCCGTAACCTGACG
>CAYGMD010000309.1:0-3259 GCA_964350785.1 uncultured Acidobacterium sp.
TCAGCATGACGCCGGCCAGGATCACCGAGCCGGGCGTCGGCGCCTGCACGTGCGCGTCCGGCAGCCAGGTGTGAAACGGGAACAGCGGCACCTTGATGATGAACGCCAGCGTGAACGCCAGGAACATCCAGTACTGCGTGCCGGCCGGAATCTGCATCTCGTACAGCTTGAGCAGGTCGAAGCTGTACTCGCCGGTCGCCGACTGGTGCAGCCACGACAGGCCGATGATGGCGACCAGCATCAGCACGCTGCCGGCCATGGTGTAGAGAATGAACTTGACCGCGGCGTAGATGCGCTGGTCGTAGCCCCAGATGCCGATCAGGAAATACATCGGGATCAGGACGAAGTCCCAGAAGATGTAGAACAGGAACACGTCGAGGGCGCTGAACACGCCGAGCATCGACGCCTCGAGCAGCAGCATGAAGATCGAGAATTCCTTGACGTTCTTCTCGACGCTGTCCCAGCCCGAGAGCAGCGCCAGCGGCGTCAGGAAGCCGGTCAGCACCAGCAGCATCAGGCTGAGGCCGTCGATGCCGACGTAGTAGTCGATGCCGAACGCGGGAATCCAGGGGTGGCGCTCGACGAACTGGAACGCCGGCGCGCCGGCGGCGGCATCGAAGCCCGCCCACAGCATCAGCGTGACGGCGAACGTCAGCAGCGAGATGGCCAGCGTCAGGTTGCGGACCAGCGCGTTCTTCGCACCATCCCGGTTCGACACGAACAGCAGCAGGACCGACCCGATGACGGGCAGGAGGATGGCGATGGAGAGTAGGGGCAACCCGTTCACGTCGCGCTATCTCCAGAAGTAGAAGGCGAGGATGGTGACCGCGCCCGCGAAAATGGATGCCGCATAGGTCTTGACCGACCCGTTCTGCAGCAGCCGAAGGACTATGCTGACGCCGCTCACGAAGTAGCCTGCGCCGTTGACCGCGCCGTCGACGATCTTCACGTCAAAGCCGCGCCACAGGCCCTCCTGCGACACCACCTTGATTGGTTGCACGATGGTCGCGTCGTAGACCTCGTCCACGTAGTACTTGTTCAGGAGCAGCTTGTGCACCCCGGAGAACCGGGTCGCCATCTGGGCCGGGATGTCCTTGCGCTTCAGCCACAGGAAGGTCGCCAGCCCGATGCCCGCGAAGGCGACCAGTGACGACACCGCCATCAGCGACAGCTCCAGCGCGGCGTGATCCTCGGCGGCCTCGGCCGCCTCGCCGGGCGGGCATTCCGCGATCGCGATCCCGGCCAACTCGCCGGTCGTGACCGGCGCGCCGCAGTTGGTGGCCTGGAAGGCCGGCTCGAGCCACGCGCCCAGGCTGTTGTGGCCGCCCAGGGCATGCGGCACGCCGACGTAACCGGCCAGGATCGAGCCGACCGCCAGCACGACCAGGGCAAAGGCCATGGGCGCCGGCGCATCATGCAAATGGGCCGGGTGGGGCTGGTGGGACGGGTCGGGCTGGTGCGGATGGTCATGACCATCGTGGCCATGCGCGTGCGCGACCGCGCCGAACCGCTCCTCGCCGTGGAACGTGAGGTGGACCAGGCGGAACATGTAGGTGGCCGTCAGCAGCGACGTCAGCACGCCGATGCCCCACAGGATCTGGTGGCCGTGCAGGAAGGTCTCGAACAGGATCTCGTCCTTCGAGAAGAAGCCAGCCAGGCCGGGTACGCCGGCGATGGCGACCGACGCAATCACGAACGTCCAGTAGGTGATCGGGATGTGCTTCTTGAGGCCGCCCATCTTGCGGATGTCCTGCTCGCCGTGCAGGGCGTGGATCACCGCGCCCGAGCCGAGGAACAGGCAGGCCTTGAAGAAGGCGTGGGTCATCAGGTGGAAGATGCCGGCGCCGAAGGCGCCCATGCCCATGGCCAGGAACATGTATCCCAGCTGCGACACCGTCGAATACGCCAGCACGCGCTTGATGTCGGTCTGCACCAGGCCGATGGTGCCGGCCATCAGCGCCGTCGCCGCGCCCACCACCGCCACGACCATCAGCGTGACCGGCGTGTGCTCGAACAGCACGGCATTGCGGCCGATCATGTAGACGCCGGCGGTGACCATGGTGGCGGCGTGGATCAGGGCCGACACCGGGGTCGGGCCTTCCATCGCGTCGGGCAGCCACACATACAGCGGAATCTGCGCCGACTTACCGGTCGCGCCGATGAACATCAGCAGCGTGATCAGCGACAGGGTGCCGAAGGTAACCTCGGGCGGCATCTCCTTCACCGCCAGGGCAATGGTGGTGAAGTCGAGCGAGTTGAAGGTCACGACCAGCAGCAGCGCGCCCAAAATGAAGGCGAAGTCGCCGATGCGATTGACGACAAACGCCTTCTTGGCCGCGTCCGACGCCGACTGCTTCTCGTAATAGAAGCCAATCAGCAGGTACGAGCACAGGCCGACGCCTTCCCAGCCCACGAACATCACCAGGACGTTCGAGCCGAGCACCAGCATCAGCATGAAGAAGCAGAACAGGTTCAGGTACGCGAAGAACCGGCCGTAGGCCTCGTCGGTCTCCTCGTGCATGTAGGCGGTCGAGTAGATGTGAATCAGCGAGCCGATGCCGGTGACGACCAGGATCATCACCGCCGACAGCGCGTCGAGCCGCAAGGCCAGGTCGAGCGAGAAGTCGCCGGCCGTGATCCAGGTGAACAGGGTCTGGTTGATCTGCCGGGATTCCGGCGGCATGGCGGCGAGCGACCACACCTGCATGACGGCGATCAGGAACGAGATCACCATCACGGCGGACGCCAGGCCGCCGGTCACGGCCTTGGGCAGCCGCCGCCCCATCGTCGCGTTGACGAGGAAGCCGGCAAACGGCAGTAAAGGTATGAGAGCTAACACGTTGTTATTCCTCGGCTCCCAAGAAAGTCAGTGTTATCCGTGTCATCTGCGGCCCTGGTGTCCCCATCTGCGTTCACCACTTCAGGGACGTGAAGGCTTCGGGGTTGAGCGATTCGCGGTGGCGGAACAGGCCGATCACCAGCGCCAGGCCGACCGCGGCCTCGGCGGCCGCCACCGTCATCACGAAGAACGTGATGATCTGGCCGTCGACGGTGCCGAGCTGGCGGCCGAAGGCGACAAACGCCAGGTTGACGGCGTTCAGCATGATTTCCACCGACAGCAGCAGCGTGATCAGGTTGCGGCGCAGGAACACGCCGGCCGCGCCGATCGAGAACAACAGGCCCGAGAGCACGAGATAGTGGCCAATGGACATGGTCACTTCTCCTTTTTCGCGAGGACGACCGCGCCGACCATCGCCAC
>CAYGMD010000309.1:3269-3590 GCA_964350785.1 uncultured Acidobacterium sp.
CTTCAAACGCGAACATGTAGTCGGTGAACAACACGCGGCCGAGCTCGGCGACCGACGACACCGCCGGGTGCTCGTCCGCCACGCCCCCGCCCAGGCCGGCCGTGCGCGACAGCGCCCAGCCCAGTTCGAGCGCCAGCAGCAGCGCCAGGGCGCCGCCGATGCGGACCGCCATCGGGCGGTACAACGGATGCGCGCGATCCCACTCTGCCGCGTCTTCCCGCGGCACGTTGAGCAGCATCACCACGAACAGGAACAGCACCATGATGGCGCCGGCGTAGATGATGATCTGCGCCACCGCCACGAACGGCGCATCGAGCTGGA
>CAYGMD010000310.1:0-3583 GCA_964350785.1 uncultured Acidobacterium sp.
TCTCCAGGTGGATCGGCAGCGGGCACGGGAAGTGGGCCCGCACGTAGTCGAAGCCGAGCGCGATCGCCTTCTCGTTGGAGTCGAGCAGCGCCTTCTTGGCGGCGTACTTCTCCCTGGTCAGGGCGGCGATGACCTCGGTGTCCATGCCGACGAGCGCGGCCAGCGCGCCGGCATAGGCGATGTTCTTCATCAGGATGCGCTCGCGCACGCCCTTGAACGTGGCGTTGCACATCTCGGCCAGCGGCACGCCCAGGTAGGTGACGTCGGGCCGCTGCAGCTTGTCGTCGAGCGGCCACGACGAGTCGAACAGCAGGTAGCCGCCCGAGCGCACCTCGGCCACGTCCTTGGCGTAGGTGGCCGCGTTGAGCGCCAGCATCAAATCGAAGGTCGGCGTCCGCGCGGTGTAGCCGTCCTTGTTGACCCGGATCTCGTACCACGTCGGCAGGCCCTGGATGTTCGACGGGAACACGTTCTTGCCCGTCACCGGCACGCCCATGCGGAAAATGGCCTGCATGATCAGGCCGTTGGCGCTCGCCGAGCCGGTCCCGTTGGCGGTGGCGATCTTGAATGCGAAGTCGTTCACGCGATTAGTCATATCAAAGGCCACAGAGGCACGGAGACACAAAGAAACTCTTTCCTGGAAACCCGGCCACGGAGGCGCTGAGGCACTGAGGGGTCTTGTCGGGGATCACGCGTGACTGCCCCCCAAAGGTCTTCTCGGTGTCTCGGTGTCTCGGTGGCCAACATGATGGCGCCTGTTATCGCGCGACCGCCTCCAACGGGATGAAGGTCGTCCCGGCAACCGGCAATTGGAGAACAAACTTGCGCATGTCCCAGGCATAGGTGGGGCAGCGCTCGGCGCACAGGCCGCAGTGCAGGCACACGTTCTCGTCTTTCACCATCAGCCGCCCGGTCTGCTTGAGCGGACTCGAGTGGAACAACGCCTGGTCGAGGTTGTCGGCCGGCGCCATCAGCCCGACCCGCAACTCGGCTTCGGTGGCGGCGGCCGGCACAATCGTCAGGCAGTCGACCGGGCAGATGTCGATGCACGCGTCGCACTCGATGCACAACGAATCGGTGAAGTGGGTCTCGACGTCGCAGTTGAGGCAGCGCTCCACCTCGGCGCGGGTCTGCTCTTCCGTGAAGCCCTCTTCCACTTCCATGGTCATCTTCGAGAAGCGCAGCGGCAGCTCGACGTGCTTCATCTTCTGGCGCGGCACCGGGGCGTAGTCGTTGCTGTACGACCACTCGTGCAGGCCCATCTTGGTGCTGGTCAGCGTCATGCCGTGCGGCGGCCGCTCGGTGACCGGCAGGCCCTGGCAATGCTGGTGAATCGAAATCGCCGCCTGGTGGCCGTGCTCGACCGCCCAGATGATGTTGGCCGGGCCGAACGCCGCGTCGCCGCCGAAGAACACGCCCGGGCGGGTCGACATGAACGTGGCCTTGTCCACCACCGGCATGTCCCACTTCTGGTCGAACTCGAGGCCCATGTCGCGCTCGATCCAGGGGAACGCGTTCTCCTGGCCAATCGCGAGGACGACGGCGTCGCACGGTAGCGTCACGCGGCCGGCCGGCTCCTGGATGAACTTGCCGTTCTCCTCACGCGAGGTGAACTTGTCGAACTCCATCCCGGCCAGCTTGCCGTTCTCGATGATGAAACGGACCGGCGACAGGTTCTCGAGAATCTCAACCTGCTCCTCTTCGGCGTCCTCGAGCTCCCACGGCGACGCCTTGAAGTACTTGCGCGTCCGGCGCGAGATCACCTTGACGTCGGTCGCGCCCAGGCGCTTGGCCGAGCGGCAGCAGTCCATCGCCGTGTTGCCCACGCCGATGATCAGCACGCGCTGGCCGACGTCCTTGATGTGGCCGAAGTGGATCGACTCGAGCCACTCGATGCCGATGAAGATCTGGTCGCTCTCGTGGCGGCCCGGCAGGTCCAGTTCCTTGCCCTTCGGCGCGCCGGTGCCGACGTAAACCGCGTCGAACTCCTGCGAGTCCACCAGCGCCTTGAGGCTCGTGACGGGCGAGTTGTACTTCATCTCGACGCCCATGTTCACGATGTAGCCGATCTCTTCGTCGAGCACTTCTTCGGGGAGGCGGAAGGCGGGGATGTTGATGCGCATCAGGCCGCCCGGGCGCGGCCCCTTCTCGAAGACGGTGCACTGGTACCCCAGCGGCATCAGGTCGTTCGCCACGGTGAGGGCGGACGGACCGGCGCCGATGAGGGCCACCTTCTTTCCATTCTTCGTGGTCGGGGCTTTCGGGATGCGATCGGTGATGTCGTCCTTGTGATCGGCGGCCACGCGCTTGAGGCGGCAGATGGCGACGGGCTTGCCGTCGACGCGGCCGCGGCGACAGGCCGGCTCGCAGGGACGGTCGCACGTGCGGCCCAGGATGCCCGGGAACACATTCGACTCGCGATTCAGGATGTAGGCGTCATCGAAACGCCCGTTCGCGATCATCCGGATGTATTCGGGGACATTCGTGTGGGCCGGGCAGGCCCACTGGCAATCGACCACCTTATGGTAGTAGTTCGGGTCCGACGTATCCGTCCGCTGCATATTCTCGCGATTATATAGGTTCAGGGCGCGGGGTCGGGCGACTGGGCCGTGGGGGCCGGCGTCGCGGCCTCCATCAGGTAAAGGGGAGCAGGTCCCCTTTTTCACAGTAACGTCCGCTGCCCTCTTTCAAGCTCCAGCAACGCCCTTTTGGTCGGGATCCCACCACCAAAGCCGGTCAGCGCCCCGTTCGCGCCGATCACCCGGTGGCAGGGCACGATGATCGCAATCGGGTTGGCGCCGTTGGCGAGACCAACGGCGCGCACCGCCTTGGGGTTGCTGATGCGCCGGGCCAATTCCATGTAACTGATGGTCTCGCCGTACGGGATGCGGCGCAGTTCGGTCCACACCTGCTGCTGGAAGGGCGTGCCGTCGAACACCACGGGCGTCGTGAACTGCTTGAGCCGGCCGGCGAAGTACTCGCCCAGTTCCTGGCGCACGCCGTTCAGGATGCCGGTCGTGTCGGCGACCCAATCCGGTTCGATCCGGCGCGGGCGCGAGCCCACGCCGAACGCCAGCACGTGGAGCCCGTCGCGATTCCCCGCCAGCAGCAGCGGCCCGACCGGGCTGTCGTCGATGCGCGCGTAATGGAGCGTCGCCATACGCAAACAGTAACCCAACGGCAGGCCCCGCGACGATCCGGCGATTGTGGTTGAATGGACGGCGATGGACTCCTCCGTCGTTCTTGGCTCCACCCGCCTGCTGTCGTCCGGCCGCCTGAAGGGCCGCCGGGTCGGCATTGTCTCGAATCCCGCGTCCGTGGATGCGGACGTCACGCACATCGTGGATGCCCTGTTCGCAGCGCCCGGGGTCACGGTGGGCGCGATCTTCGGACCCCAGCACGGCTTCCGGTCCGACGTGCAGGACAACATGATCGAGACACCGCACACCAGCGACTCGGCGCGGCAGGTGCCCGTGTTCTCCCTGTACAGCGAGACCCGCGAGCCCACCGCCGAGATGCTGAAGCACGTGGACGTCCTGGTGATCGACCTGCAGGACATCGGCGCGCGCATCTACACCTACAT
>CAYGMD010000311.1:0-3582 GCA_964350785.1 uncultured Acidobacterium sp.
TGCGTTTCCAAGAGGCTGCTTAATGATGAACAACCTCTTTGACATTCACAGCTAGAACGCAAACGGCGCTGCGCTAGAGGCGCGGCCGATTATCGGTGTCTAATCGGCGCCAATCTGTGGCCTAGGTGTCTAATCGGCGCCAATCTGTGGCCTAGAAGGCTTCGGCCGCGCGGTGCAGCGACAGGCCGCCGGCAAAATCCGACAACCGATCCCGCAGCAACAGCCGTCCGCGGTGCAGCCGCGACTTGAGCGTCTGGTCCTTCACCCGCAGCCGCGTGCTGGCTTCCTCGGTGGTCATGCCCTTCAGGTCGCGCAGGATGACCGGCTCGCGATAGATCGGCGGCAATTGGCCCACGGCTTCGAACAGCCGCTCGCGCATCTGCCGGCGCAGCATCGACTCGTCGGCCAGGTTCGACCAGTCGGCCGGTTCGTGCACGCGCGGTGGCGCGTCGCCGGCGCCCGCCACGCTCACGGGCTCGGGCACTTCGGCCAGGCGCGCCGCCCGGGTATGGCGCAATCGCGACATCGCCGTGTTGAACGTGATGCGGTAGATCCACGACGACAGCGCCGAGTCGCCCCGGAACGCGTCAATCTTGCGGAACACCTTCAACAGCACGTCCTGGACCACTTCCTCGGCGTCTTCGCGGTTCTTCACGTAGCGGAAGGCCAACTGGAAGATGCGCGCGCCGTAGATGGATGACAGGTCCGCCAGCGCGCTTTCGTCCTGGCGCCGAAGCCGCACCACCAGCTCGTTTTCAATTTGATCTCGCATGTTGGCCAGTAGAACCCCCACCCCCACTCGGTTATTCCCGGGAAAAAGGGTCGGGGATCTTTTTCGGCCTTTTGAAGGGTCAGGCGGGCGTTTTGGCGAATACCGACGAAAAATGGCCGACAAACGCGTCTTCCACCTCGGCCATGGGGACCGGCTGGCCGAGCTGCGAAGCCAGCGAGGTGACCGCCTTGTCGGCAATGCCGCAGGGCACGATGAGGTTGAAGAAGTCGAGGTCGGTCGTCACGTTGAAGGCAAAACCGTGGCTGGTCACCCAGCGCGAGATGCGGACGCCGATGGCGCCAATTTTCGCGTCGCCGACCCAGGCGCCGCTCATGCCTTTCACCCGGCTCGCGGCCAGGCCGTAGCCGGCGCAGACACGGATCATCACCTCTTCCAGGTCGCGCACGTACAGGTGCACGTCGCGGCGGTCGGGATTGAGGTCGATGATGGGGTAGCCGACCAGCTGGCCGGGGCCATGGTAGGTGACGTCCCCGCCGCGCCCGGTCTCGAACACCTCGACGCCGCGGGCGGCCAGCAGTTCGGGCGGCGCGAGAATGTGCTGCCGGCCGTCCTTCTTGACGCCGATCGTGAGGACGTGGGGATGCTGCAACAGGAGCAGCGTGTCGGGAATGCGGCCGGCCTTGCGCTGGTCGACCAGCCCGCGTTGCAACTCGAGCCCGTCGGCGTAGGAGACGAGCCCGAGCCGGCGAACGTCGATCATTACACCTGCGACGGGTCGAAGGTCTCGATGCCCTTCTTGACGTCGGCCATGAACTGATCGGCGACGGCGCCGTCAACCAGGCGGTGGTCGTACCCGAGCGTCAGGAACCCCATCAACCGGATGGCAATCGCATCGTCGATCACGACGGGCCGCTTCTCGATGGCGCCGACGCCGAGAATGGCGACCTGCGGCTGGTTGATGATGGGCAGGCCGAACTGGGCGCCGAAGTTGCCCGGGTTCGTGATGGTGAAGGTGCCGCCGTGCACTTCTTCGGGATTCAGCTTCTTCGCGCGCGCGCGGTCGGCGATGTCCTGGATGGCCTTCGACAGGCCAAGCGTGTTCTTCTCGCCCGCCGCCTTCACCACCGGCACGATCAGCCCGTTCTCGAGCGCCACGGCGATGCCGAGGTTGATGTCGTTGCGGTAGATGATGTTGTCGCCGTCGATCGACGCGTTGATCACCTTGTGCCGGCGGAGGCAATCGACCACGACCTGGGCGATGAACGAGGTAAAGGTCAGCTTCGCGCCCGACCGTTCGTACTCTTCCTTCTTCGCCTTGCGGATCTGGTCGACGCGCGAGTAGTTGACCTCGAACACCGAATAGACGTGCGCCGAGGTGCGCTTGCTGACCACCATGTGCTCGGCGATCTTCTTGCGCATCACCGACATTGGGACGACTTGATCACCGACGCCCCGGGTCATTGGCTGCGGCGTCGAACGAGCCAGCGTTCCACCCTGAGCGAGCTGGTCACTCGCGACGCGAGTGGCCGGCGAGTCGAAGGAGGCGCTGTCACCCTTCTCAATGAACGCCAGGATGTCCTGCTTGGTCACGCGGCCGCCAATGCCCGATCCCGCGATGCGGCCGATGTCGACGTTGTGTTCCTTGGCGATGCGGCGGACCAGCGGCGACGACTTCTGGCGATCGTGGCCCTCGTCCGTCTCTTCCGGCTCCGGCGCGGGCGCGGCGACCGCGACCGCGGGCGGATTGGTGGTCGACGGCGACGCCGGCGCGGCAACCGCGGCGCCAGGCGTGCCGGTCGCATCGGCCTTCTCGGACGGCCTGGTCGTGGCGGCCACCTTTTCGCCGGCCGCGCCAATGGTGGCGACGACGCTGTTGACCGGGACCGTCTCGCCTTCCTTGACCGCGATATCCACCAGCACGCCGGCGGCCGGCGAGGGGATCTCCGCGTCAACCTTGTCGGTGGAGATCTCGAACAACGGCTCGTCGCGGTCCACCGAGTCGCCGACCTTCTTGATCCAGCGGACGATGGTGCCTTCGGCGATCGACTCGCCCATCTGGGGCATTACTACGGGTGTGGACATGTCGTTCTCTCAGCCTTCGCCTAAATGTGAATCGCGGCGCCGTGCGCGGCGTGGGCGGCTTCGCCCACGGCTTCCGACATGGTGGGATGCGCGTGAATCGTCCGGACCAACTCCTCGACGGTCACTTCCATGCGCAGCGCCATCACGGCCTCCGCGATCAGCTCGGTCGCGCGCGGACCGATGATGTGCACGCCCAGGATCTCGTCGTACTTCTTCTCGGCGACGATCTTCACGAAGCCGTCGGTCTCGCCCGCCATGCGGGCGCGCGCCAGGGCGCGGAAGGGGAACGTCCCGACCCGCACCTCGTGGCCCTGCTCCCGGGCCTGCGCCTCCGTCAGCCCGACGCTGCCAATTTCCGGCTCGGTATAGGTGCAGCGCGGCACGTGGTCGTAGTTGATCGGCTGCACCGCGTGGCCGGCAATCCGCTCCGCCAGCACGATGCCTTCCATCGACGACACGTGCGCGAGCTGGTAGTGCGGACCGCCCATGGTGATGACGTCGCCGATGGCCGAGATGCCGGGGACGTTGGTCTTGAAGAGCGAGTCGACCACGACATAGCCGCGGTCCATCTTGAGGCCCACCGCGTCGGCGCCCAGGCCCTCGGTGACCGGGCCGCGGCCGGTGGCGACCAGCAGCATCTCGTAGCTCAACTTCTGCGCCTTGCCATCCGCGCCCTGCACCTCGAGCTCGACGCCCTTGGCCCCGGCCTTGGCCGCGGTCACCTTCGCGCCGGTCATCACCTTGATGCCGCGCTTCTTGAAGGTACG
>CAYGMD010000312.1:0-3552 GCA_964350785.1 uncultured Acidobacterium sp.
TTCCTGGGCGACAGCCTGACCGCGGGCCTGGGGCTGGAGCCCGCCCAGAGCTTTCCCGCGCTGATCGGCCAGCGCCTGGCGGCGGAAGGCTTCAACTACGAGGTCGTCAATGCGGGCGTGTCGGGCGACACCTCCGCCGGTGGCTTGCGGCGGCTCGACTGGTCACTGGAAGGGGACGTGAAGGTCCTGGTCGTGGCGCTTGGGGCCAACGACGGGCTTCGCGGGCTGTCGCCGGGCGAGCTCAAGAAGAACTTGAGCGCGGTGCTCGACCGGGCGGCGGCTCGCGGCGTGACCGTGATCCTGGCCGGCATGGAAGCGCCGCCGAACTTTGGCGCCGAGTACACGAACCAGTTTCGCAGCGTCTATACCGGCCTGGCGCAGACCTATCGCGTCCGCTTCGTGCCGTTCCTGCTGCAGGGCGTGGCCGGCGACGCGTCACTCAACCAGGCGGATGGCATTCACCCGAATGTTCGTGGCGCGCAGATGGTGGCGGAGCTGGTGTGGGCGGAACTGAAGCCCGTGCTCGCGCGTCCTAACAGCTAGCAAGCCCCAAGCCCCAAGCCCATGATTCAGCTTCGCGGCGTCAGCAAGACCGTCCAGAGCGGCGGCCAGCCTCTCACCATTCTTCACCCGCTCGACCTGGATGTGCCCGACGGGCAGTGCCTGGCCATTGTCGGCGCCTCGGGCAGCGGCAAGTCGACGCTGCTCGGACTGATCGCCGGGCTCGACTCGGCCTCGACCGGCACCATTGCCATTGCCGGCACCGAGATCACAAGCCTTGACGAAGACGCGCTGGCGCGGCTGCGTGGCGAAAAGATTGGTTTCGTGTTCCAGTTCTTTCACCTGGTGCCGTCGCTGACCGCGATGGAGAACATCCAGGTGCCCATGGAGATTGCCGGCCGGCGCGATGCGGCGGCGCGGGCGCAGGCGCTGATCGACGAAGTCGGCCTGCACGATCGCGGTCACCACTACCCGTCGCAGTTGTCGGGCGGCGAGCAGCAGCGCATTGCCATCGCCCGCGCGCTGGCCAACGACCCGCCGCTGATCCTGGCCGACGAGCCCACCGGCAACCTGGACAGCTCGAACGGCCGGCACATCCTCGACCTGCTGCTGCAGGTCCGCCACTCGCGCAAGGTCACGCTGGTGATGGTGACGCACGACCCCTCGGTGGCTGCCGTGGCCGACGCGCGCCTGGTCTTGCGGGACGGCCGCCCCGTGGTGAGCGAGGGCGCGCGCGGCGAATCAGCCGTGATGAGCGTCGAACCATGAGGTTCGTGTTGTTCATGGCGGCGCGCGAAATGCGCGCCTCGTGGCACCGCCTCCTGTTCTTCTTCATTTGCATCGCCATCGGCGTCGGCGCCATCGTCGCGCTGCGCTCGGTGATCCAGAGCGTGCGTACCACGTTTGCCGGCGAGGCCAGGACGTTGATTGCCGCCGATGCCATCATCACCAGCAACCAGCCGCTCAAGCCGGAGGTGGCCGCGAAGATCGCCGAGCGGGTCGCGGCGGCCGGCGCCGAGAGCACGCGCTCGCTGGAACTGGCCACCATGGCCCGCCCGGCCGACCGCCCCGATGGCCGCGCCCGCATGGTCGAATTGCGCGGCGTGGAGGCGGGGTTCCCGTATTACGGCACCCTGCGCCTGGCCGAGGGCGCCACCTATGACCATCGCCTGTTGCGCGGCTTCGGCGTGCTGGTGCGGCCGGAGCTGCTGGCGCAACTCGACGTCAGGGTCGGCGACGTGCTGGCCATTGGCACCAGGCAGTACACCATTCGCGGTGTCATCGAGAACGAGCCGGGCCGCCGGCTGGGCGCCTTCAGTATCGGGCCGCGCGTGTTCGTGGACCTGGCAGATCTCGAGCAGTCCGGGCTGACGGGGTTTGGCAGCCGGTCCACGTCGCAGCGCCTGCTGCGCGTGCCCGACGCGCAGCTGGACGGCCTGGTGCGCGACCTGCGCGCCGACTTCGCCAATCAGTTCGCGCGCGTGCGGTCCTACAAGGCCACCGAAGACGACATCGGCGAGGACTTCGAGCGCGCCGAGAACTACCTGAGCCTGGTCGGGCTGGTGATCGTGATCCTGGGCGGCATCGGCGTGTCGAGCGTCACGCGCGTGTTCGTGCAGCAGAAGATGAAGAGCATCGCCGTGCTCAAGTGCGTCGGCGGGCGGTCGTCGCAACTGCTGGCGGTGTACGTGGCGCAGGTTGCGATGCTCGGGTTGGCGGGCAGCCTGCTGGGGGTCACCCTCGCGTGGCTCGCGATGCGCGCCATTCCTTCGCTGCTGGCCGGTGCGACCATGGGCGTCGACATCACGTACGCGCTAACCCTGCCGGCCATTGCCCAGGGCATCGGTATCGGCTTGCTCGTGTCGTTGCTGTTCTCGCTGGTCCCGTTGCTCGAAGTGCGGCACGTCAAGCCGTCGCTGCTGCTGCGCGACGAGGCGCGCCGCCGCCGGCCGGACGCCGTCCAGGTCGTGGTCTCCGTCTTCGTGGTCGGCGCGCTGGTGGCGCTGACCGTGTGGCAGGCGGGCAACTGGCGGATCGGCCTGGTGGTGGCCGCCGGATTCGCGGGCACCGCGCTGGTGCTGCACCTGGCGGGCATCCTCGTGATCCGCGCCATCGCGCCGTTGGCCCGCTCGCGGTCGTTCGCGCTGCGTCACGCGGTGCTGCAGTTGAGCCGTCCCGGCAGCCAGATGCGGATTGTCCTGCTGGCCGTGGGCCTGGGCAGTTTCTTCATCATCGGCGTACGGTCGTTGCAGCAAAACCTGGTCGACCAGTTTGCCGTGAACGTCTCGGCCGATTCCCCCGACATGTTCCTGCTCGATGTCCAGCGCGACCAGGTGGACGGCGTGCGCGCTGCCATCACCGCGCACCAGGAGCCGGGGGCGGCGGCGGCGCGGCTGCTGCCGGTGCTGCGGGCGCGCGTGGTCGGCGTCGCCGGCCGCGAGCTCAATCTCGAGAACTACGAGGACGTGCGCGGCCGCGGCTCGCTCGGGCGCGAATACACGATTACCTATCGCCAGGCCCTGGAGCCCAACGAGAAGATCGTTGCCGGCCAGCTGTGGGCCGACACGCCGTCAACCGAGCCCGAGGTGTCGGTCGAGCAGTCGATCAGCGAACGGTTCCAGATCAACCTGGGCGACACCATTCGCTTCGATGTGCTCGGGCGGGTGATCGCGGCGAAGGTGACCAGCATCCGCCTGGTCGAGTGGGGCGACAGCCGGGCCGGCGGCTTCATGTTCGTGTTCAGGCCGGGCGTGCTCGAGCAGGCGCCCCACAGTTTCGTCGGCTTCCTCCGCGGCCCGCAGGCGAGCGCGGCGCGGGCCCGGCTGCAAGCCGCGCTGGTCGAAGCCGCGCCCAACGTGTCGGTCATCGACGGCCGCGAGATCCTGGCCACCATCAAGTCGGTGGTCGACAACGTGACCCTGGCGGTCACGGTGGTCGGCACGCTGGTGGTGTTCAGCGGCTTGCTGATCCTGATCGGCGCCGTGGCCATGACCAAGTTCCGCCGGGTCTACGAGGCGGCCATCTTCAAGACCCTTGGCGCCACCCGCCAGC
>CAYGMD010000313.1:0-3271 GCA_964350785.1 uncultured Acidobacterium sp.
CTCATCACCCGCGGCCTGGCGGAATTGTCGCGCCTCGCCGTGGGGCTGGGCGCCCAGCGCGAGACCATGGCCGGCCTCGCCGGCCTGGGCGACCTCGTCCTGACCTGCACCGGCGACCTCAGTCGCAACCGGCAATTGGGCATTGCCCTCGCGCGCGGCGAAACGCTGGCGCAAATCCTGGCGCGGACCAAGATGGTGGCCGAAGGCGTGCGCACGACCGAGGCCGCGCTCGCGCTGGGGGCCCGCCACGGCATCGAGCTGCCGATTGCCCAGGAGATGTCCGACGTGCTCGCCGGGCGCACCGATCCGCAGGCCGCGATCCGCAACCTCATGGGCCGGAAGCAGAAGTTGGAACACGCGTAAATGGGATTGTTCGACAAGTTGAAGCAGGGGCTGCAGCGCACGACGCAGCAACTGGTGGAGAAGTTCGAGGACATCGTTCGCCTTGCCGACACGCCCGAGGCGCGGACGCGCGACGTCGATGCCGAGACCGCCGAAGCGCTCGAAGAGGTGTTGCTGATGGCCGACGTCGGCGTCGCCGCGACCGGCGAGATTGTCGGCGCCGTGACGCGGCGCCCACGGCGGGGCGAGAGCCTCCGCGAACTGGTGAAACAGGAGATGCTGCGCGTGCTGGAAGCGGCCACGCCCACCTTCGCAGCGCACTCCTCGGCTGCTTCGGTGGGTAAACCGCACGTCATCCTTGTCGTCGGCGTCAACGGCGTCGGCAAGACCACGACCATCGGCAAGCTGGCGAATCAACTGAAGCGCGAGGGCCGCATGCCCTTGATCTGCGCGGCCGACACCTTTCGCGCGGCCGCCGTCGACCAGTTGCAGGTCTGGGCGGACCGCGCCGGTGTCGACATGGTCCGCGCGCGCGACGGCTCGGATCCGGCGGCGGTGGTGTTCGACGCCATCACGGCGGGCAAGGCGCGCCGGCGGGACGTCGTGCTGGTCGACACCGCCGGCCGGCTGCACACGCGCACCAACCTGATGAACGAACTCGACAAGATTCGCCGGGTGGCGAGCCGCGAAGTGCCGGGCGCGCCGCACGAAGTGCTGCTGGTGCTCGACGCGACGGTCGGCCAGAACGGCCTGGCCCAGGCGCGCGAGTTCACCGCGGTGGCCGGGGTCACCGGCATCGTGCTGACCAAGCTCGACGGCACGGCCAAGGGCGGCATCGCCGTGGCGATTGCCCACGACCTGAAGCTGCCGATTCGCTACGTCGGCGTCGGCGAGGGGGTGGACGACCTGCTGCCGTTCTCGCCGCGCGAGTACGTCGACGCGATCTTCCAGGAGAAATGGTGAGCGCCGCCGATTACATGCGGCGCGCGTTGTTTCATGCCCGGCGGGCCGAAGGCGTGACCGCCCCCAATCCGCTGGTCGGCGCCGTCATCGTGACCGCCGACGGCGTGGTGGTGGGGCAGGGCCGGCATCCTCGCGCCGGCGAGGCGCACGCCGAGGTGTTTGCGCTGCAGGAAGCCGGTGACCGCGCCCGCGGCGCCACGCTGTTTGTCACGCTCGAGCCGTGCTGCCACCAGGGCCGCACGGGCCCGTGCACGCGCCGGATCATCGACGCCGGCATCACGCGCGTGGTCGCGGCGATGACCGACCCCAATCCGCTGGTGAACGGCCAGGGCGTCGAGCAGTTGCGAGCGCACGGCATCCAGGTCGAGGTGGGCCTGCTCGGCGAGGACGCCGCGCGCCTGAACCAGGGGTTCACCCTGGTGCAGACCCAGGGGCGTCCGCAGGTGATCGTCAAGGCGGCCACCAGCCTGGATGCGAAGATCGCAGCGGCGCCCGGCGTGCGCACCGCCATCTCGTCGGCCGCGGCCAATCGCCGCACCCAGCGCCTGCGCGGGGCGGTGGACGCCATCGGCGTCGGTTCCGGCACCGTGCTGGCGGACGATCCGCTGCTCACGGTCCGCGACTGTTACCGCCTGCGCCCGCTGGCGCGGGTGGTGTTCGACCGTCGTTTGCGCACCCCGCCCTCGGCCCGCCTGTTCTCGACGCTCGATGCGGGGCCGGTCATAATAATGACCACGGCCGAAACCGTCCACCAGCAGCCGCAACGCGTCGACGCCCTGCGGGCGGCGGGCGCCACGCTGCTGGCGGGGACCGGCGACCTGCAGGAGGATGTGCGCGCGCTGCCGGCGTGGGACATTACGACGCTGCTGCTCGAGGGCGGCGGCGTGTTGCACGCGGCCGCGTGGCGGGCGCGGATCGTCGACCGCGTGATCATGATCGTGGCGCCCACCGTACTGGGTGAGCAGGGCGCCAGGATGTTCGATGGACTGCCGGTGCCCGTGTCGCAACTGCTGCCAGTGCGTGTTGAGACACTCGGGCCGGACGCTTGGATGGAAGCAGATGTTCACGGGGATCGTTGAGGCGGTGGGCACGTTGGCGGAGGTCAAGCGCACCGGGGGCGGTCATCGGGTCCGCATTCACACCCCGCTCGCGGTGCAGTTGAAGCTCGGCGACAGCCTGGCCGTGAACGGCGTGTGCCTGACCATCATCCTGATTGACGGCGAACACGTCCTGGCCGACGTCGGCCCCGAAACCGCCCGCGTCACCACCTTCGGCGCACTGCAGCGGGGCCAGTCGGTCAACCTCGAACGGCCGCTGCGGTTCGACGGCCGCGTCGACGGCCACTTTGTACTGGGCCATGTCGACGGCGTCGGCACCGTCGAAGACGTCCGGCCGGAAGCCGAGTCGCATTGGATGACGGTCGCGTTTCCGCCCGGGCTGGCCGCGTATTTCATCCGCAAAGGCTCGGTGGCGGTCGACGGCGTCAGCCTCACGGTCGCCGGGCTCGGCGAGCGGCAGTTCGACGTGCAAGTGATCCCGTACACCTGGCAGAACACGACGCTCAAGCTGCTGCGTGCCGGCGACAGGGTCAACCTCGAGTGCGACCTGTTCGGCAAGTACGCGGTGCGCGCCATGGAACTCAGAACTCAGAAGTGAAGCCGATGACGCCGAGCTACGACCAGGGCCGCAGATGACATCGATGACGGGGATCAAAATGCCCAAGCCTCAAGCCCCAAGCCCCAAGCCCGCGAGGATTGCCATCGCCAAGGGCGTGCGGTCGCGCTCGCCGTTTGCGACCATCGACACCGCGATTGCCGCCTATCGCCGCGGCGAGATGCTGATCGTCGTCGACGACGAGGACCGCGAGAACGAGGGCGACCTGACGATTGCCGCCGAGCACGTCACGCCCGAAGCCATCAATTTCATGATGACGCACGGGCGCGGGCTGATTTGCATGCCGATGACC
>CAYGMD010000313.1:3281-3496 GCA_964350785.1 uncultured Acidobacterium sp.
GATGACCGCCGCCCGGCTCGACGAGTTGAACATCCCGCTGCAGGTGCCGCAGCAACTGAACTCGACGCAGTTCGAGACCGCGTTCTGCGTCGGCATCGAGGCCAAGCGGGGCACCTCGACCGGCATCTCGGCGCAGGACCGGGCGCGCACGGTGTTGACCGCGATCAATCCCAAGACCAAGCCGGCCGACCTGGCCCGGCCGGCTTGGTCTTGGG
>CAYGMD010000314.1:0-3481 GCA_964350785.1 uncultured Acidobacterium sp.
CCTCGGCGGCTTCAGCCTTTGGCCTGACCTACAGCGGCACCATTTCCGCCGAGGCAGCGGACGCGAATCGCGAGGACAACATCACCGTGTTCGACGTGCGTCTCGAGAAGACGGTGAACTTCGGCGCACGGTCGCGGGCGCGCCTGTTCATCGACTTCTTCAACATTGCCAACAGCAGCTCTTCCGAGAGCATCACCCGCTCGACCGGTGCCAACTACCTGCGTCCGGCGGCGATTCTCGCGCCGCGAACGGCGCGCGTGGGTTTCCGGTTCCTCTGGTAGGCACCTGAGATCGAACTCGGCTCCTGTGGGGGAGTCGTCTTGGCGGGAGGGCGCTACGCCGGCGCTCTCCCGCCTTTTTCGTTTAGTCCCGCCCACGTTTCCTCATCACGACTGAACGGCCGTTCAAACCACGGATTTGCCATCCGTCCAGAGATTTTTGTATCTTTTTATGCTTCGGGCACCGCCTACAGACTTGTCGGTGCGATCTTTACCCAGTTGCCGTCGTCTTCAACCGGGGTTGTTTGTTTTGTTTCGTCGGGTCTTGTCCTTTCCGGGCCGGCCCCCACATGAACGGAGGAGGAGAGCATGAGGCGTTGGACTATGGGCCTGTGGGCCTTGCTGGTTACGCTGTCGTTCAGCGGAACCGTGTTTGCCCAGGGCGGCGGCGCCAGCAGCACGGGCACGATTCAGGGCCGCGTCTCCGACGCGCAAGGAGCGGTGCTTCCCGGCGTGACGGTGACGGCCACCAGCCCTGCACTGATCCAGCCCCAGACGACGGTGACGTCGGAGACGGGCAACTATCGCTTCCCGGCGGTGCCTCCCGGCACCTACTCGGTCAGCTACGAGCTGGCGGGCTTCAACACGCTGAAGCGCGACGGCATCTCGATCACGCTGGGCTTCACGGCGCAGGTGAACGTCGAGCTCGCGCTGGCGACGCTGCAGGAAACGGTCACGGTGAGCGGCGCCTCGCCGGTGATCGACACCAGCACGACGCGCGTCCAACAGAACTTCAAGATGGAGCAGCTGCAGTCGATCCCGAACGGGCGCGACATGTGGTCGCTGCTCGCCGTCACGCCCTCGGTGCAGATGGGCCGCATCGACGTCGGCGGCAACCGCGCCGGCACCCAGACCGGCTACTCCGCCTACGGCATGAGCGGGCAGGTGCGCGTGCTGATTGAAGGCATCAACACCACGGAAGGTACCGGCGGCGCCGGCTTCTACTTCGACTACGCGTCCCTGGAAGAGGCGTTCCTCGGCACTTCGGGCCAGTCGGCGGAAATGCCGAACCCCGGCGTGCAGTCGCAGTTCATCGCCCGTTCGGGCAGCAACACCTTCCAGGGTGAGTATCACCTCGACTGGTACAACAACTCGCTGCAGGGCTCGAACATCCCGGCCGCGTACATCGCGCCGACGGCGTTCAACAACTCGCCGATCCGCGCGCACAGCAACGAGATCGATCGCTACTACGATCATGACATCAACCTCGGCGGTCCGATTCTCAAGGACAAGGCCTGGATCTTCGGCACCTATCGCACGCAATTCAACGCCGTGGCGCAGCCGCAGTTCACCTTCGACAGCACGTTCAACACCAAGCTGTGGAACCCGGTCGCGAAACTGACCTACCAGGTGAACTCGAAGAACAAGCTGATTGGCTACTACCAGTGGGGCCAGAAGGAGCAGCCCAACCGCCTGCCGTTCGGCGCCTACACCTACACCTCGCCGGAGCAGACCAACATGCAGGACTCCGGCAGCTGGGTCTACAAGGCGGAGTGGAACAGCACCCTCAGCGACAAGGTCTACCTCGAAGCACGCTACGGCGACTTCGGGTACTACTTCCCGCTGATCTCGAACTCGAGCGCCAATTACTCGTGGCGCGACAGCGGCCGCTCGGTGGTCGAGGGCGCCAACCAGATCTGGCAGCTCGATCGCGACCGCAAGCAGTACAACCTGGCGAGCACCTACTTTCTCGATACCAACAAGGGCAGCCACACCTTCAAGGCGGGCGCCGAGCTGCTGAAGGAGCGGTCGTGGGAAGGCTACCTGCAGCAGTACGGCGGCAACATCGACCACGTCTACACCAACGGGGTGTCGAACACGGTCAGCTTCACGTTCCCGACCGCCACCGACGCCGGCAAGCTGAGCGCCCACGACAAGCTGACCGCGAAGGCCAACCTGGATCATATGGGCGCGTTCATCAACGACACGTGGGCGGTCGGCCGCGCCACGATCAACGCCGGTGTCCGTTACGATCGCTACAAGGGCTGGCTGCCCGAGCAGCAGCAGCTGGCCGGGTCGCTGGCGCAGTGGGCGCCGCGGTTCCCAGCCCTCGCCAACCAGGTGGTGGCCCGGACGTTCGCCGAGCAGACGTTCTTCACGTGGAACCAGGTGGCGCCGCGTATCGGCATGACGTTCGACCTGACCGGTGATGGCAAGACGGTGCTGAAGGGCAACTACGGCCTCTACTGGCACAACCCCGGGGCTGGTGTCGGCGGCAGCGGCAACCCGAACACCGCCGGCAAGCAGGCGACCTACCAGTGGAACGACATCAACGGCGACCGTCGCTGGCAGCCGGGCGAAGAGGGCGCCCAGACGTCGGCATCGCTGGTGGGCAGCATCGGTGTCGATCCCAACATCAAGGCGCCGTACACGCACGAAGCGAGCGCGTGGGTCGAGCGCCAGTTGAGTGACACGATGGGGATGCGCGCCGGGTTCGTCTACAAGACCGAAGACGACCTGATCGCGACCTACCAGCCCCTGCGCGGCCCCTCGGCGTTCACCGTGCCGTACTCGTACACGGACATCGGCGTCGATGGCCGGAGCGGCACGAGCGACGATCGCACGCTGACCTTTTACGGCATGCCCAATGCCAACGCCGCCAGCTTCCCGAACACCCAGACGGTGATGAACGTCGACCAGTACGCGCGCTACAAGACCTACGAGGTCTCGATGAACAAGCGCTACGGCAACAAGTGGTCGGCGTCGATGGGCTACGGCTTCACGCAGACGTCGGACTTCCCCAATGGCCCGGTCCGCAACCCGAACAACCCCGGCCTCGAAGACCGCACGCTGTGGAACTTCAAGGCCACCGGCTCGTACGACGGCCCCTGGGGGATTCGCTTCTCGCCGGTGCTGCGTCACCAGTCGGGCGCCAACTACGCCCGGACGCTGTCGATCACCGCGCCGGCCGCCCTCGGGCTGACCGTCACCTCGTCGGGCAACGGCGGCACGGCCTACGCCGAACCGATGAACGCCAACCGCGAAGACAACATCTGGGTGTTCGACATCCGCGCCGAGAAGAACCTGACGCTGACCAGCCGCATGCGGCTGCGGCTCTACTTCGACGCGTTCAACCTGGCCAACAGCCACGCGTCGGAGACCATCATCCGCGCGACGGGCCTGAGCTACCAGAAGCCGTCGGCCATTCTCGCGCCCCGCACGGCGCGCGTCGGCTTCCGCTTCATCTTCTAGGGCGGGTCGGG
>CAYGMD010000315.1:0-3415 GCA_964350785.1 uncultured Acidobacterium sp.
ATCAGCCCCTTCTTGTCCTTGTCGGCGCCGGTAAAGGCGCCGCGGACGTGGCCGAAGAGTTCGGATTCGAGCAACGCCTCAGGCATGGCGCCGCAGTTGACGGCCACGAACGGGTGGCCGCTGCGCAGCGACAGGGTGTGCATGGCGCGCGCCACCAGTTCCTTGCCGGTCCCCGACTCACCGGTGATGAGCACGGTGCTGTTGGTGCGGCACACCATCTCGATCAGGTGGAACACCTCCAGCATCACCGGGCTCCGCCCGATGATGCCGGCAAACCCCTGGTCGGCGGTGGTCTGCCGCAGCACTGCGTTCTCGTGGCGAAGCCGCCGCGCCTCAAGCAACTGGCGCACCTGCATGGTTACCAGGTTGACGTCGCGGAACGGCTTCTCGAACAGCGCCTCCGCCCCGAGTTCCCGGGCCTCGGCCCACTCGGTCGAGTCGCGCGTCCAGTGCGCGGTCATCATCAGCACGATCACGTCGGGCGCCAGCTCGCGGAGGGTCTTGAGCAACTGCACGCCGTCCATGCGCGGCATGCGAATGTCGGTGAGCACCACGTCGAGGTACTCGCGCGCCACCAGGTCGCAGGCGGTGACGCCGTTCTCGGCCGTCAGCACCTCGAACCCGTCGCGCTGGAACAGCAGCCGCATCCACTCGCGCATCGACTGCTCGTCGTCAACGATCAGGATGCGCGGCTTCTCGGCCTCGGGTCGGCCGGTCACGAGGCCCGCCCTTGGCGCGCCGCCGGCGCGGACCGCGCCGCCGGGAACGTGACGCGGAACGTGGTGCCGCGCCCGGGGCGCGAGCGCACCTCGATCTGGCCGCCGTAGTCGGTGACAATGCGGTGAACGATGGCGAGGCCGAGACCGGTCCCCTTGCCAAACTTGCCGCGGAACGGCTGGAAGATCGCCTCGACATCCTCGGCGGCGATGCCGACGCCCTCGTCTTCGATCGCCAGCACCGCTGAGCGCTGATTGCCGGCGGTCGCTTCGCGCGCGCTCAGCGTCAGGGCGCCGCGCTCGGGCATGGCGCGCAGGCCATTGGTCGCCAGGTTCCAGATGATCTGGCGGACCTGGCCTTCATCGGCGTCGATCAGCACGGGCTCCCCGGCGACCTGGACCTCGATGGTGTGATGCGCCTCCACCTCCGGGCTGTTGCGCAGCAGCATGGCGGTTTCCTGCACCATCAGCCGCAGGTCGAGCCGCTGGACCTGGAACCGCTGCGGCCGGGCGTAGGCGAGAAACGACTTGATGGTCTGGTTCAGCCGCTCCGACTCGCGCAGCACGATGTCCATCAGCTGGGCCTGGTCGCCCGAGAGCGGCAGTTCCTGCTTCAGTATTTGCATCGAGCCCGACATCGAGGCCAGCGGATTGCGAATCTCGTGGGCGATGCCGGCCGCCATTTCGCCGACCGCCGCCAGCCGCTGCTGCAAGCGGGCGTCGTGCTCGAACCGCTTGACGTCGGTGACGTCCTGGAACGTATAGAGGTAGCCGCGGGCGCCGTCGGGCAGCGGCAACGCCGCCGCGCTCACGCCCAGGTCGATCAGCTGGCCGTCGGGCCGCCGGAACTGATAGTCGATCCGCTTGCTGCGCACGCGGGCGAGGTCCTGCGAGATGGTGGCGGCAAACGCCTCGGGCACCTGCAGTACCGCGCTGGCCGGCTGGCCCAGCGGCAGGGCGCCGGTCCGGCCGGTGATCATCATCGCCGAGCGGTTGAACGTCAGCAGGCGGTCACGGCTGTCGGCGGTCGCCAGCCCGCTCAGCAGGTTGTCGAGCACGTACTGGTTGAACGCCTGCAGATCGGCAATCTCCTCGGTCGCCTGTTCGAGCCGGACCTCGCCCTTCCGGGCCCGCTCGGCCAGCGCGCCACTGAGCAACGCCACGGCAAAGAAGCCGAACATGTTCAGCGCCACCGTGTACTGAGCGACGCTGACCGGCGGCAGGTCGGTCAGCGGCAAGGTGAACGGCACGTCGATGCTGTCGGCGATGGAGAGGTATTGCAGCAGGACCAGGCCGATGAACAGGATGCTGCTGAGCGTGGCCAGCTGCAGGCCGCCGCGCCGGAACTGCACCGACGCGGCCGCCACGATCGGCAGCATGTAGAGGATGGCAAACAGGCTGTCGACGCCGCCGCTCAGCATGACCACGGCCGAGATCAGGACGGCATCGATGGCGAAGTGCACGTCGGTGAGCCACGGCCAGCGGTCGACGAAGCGCAGCGAGCCGATGAAGCCGAGGCTCACCGCGTAGGTGAGGCCGATCAGGAAGAAGAACCGGTTGACGGCCCCGGCCCCGGGGTCGCGCAGTTGCACCACCAGGGCCGACCCGAGCAGCACGGTCGCCACCACCAGGCGGACGGCAATGTGGGCCGCCAGCCGCTGCCGGAGGGTCCGCTCGGTCATCAGGTCAGCTTGCTGATCAAGTCGAAGATCGGCATGTACATCGCGATCACGATGCCGCCGACCGCGCCGCCGAGCAGCGCAATCATCAGCGGCTCGAGCAGCGTCAACAGGCCTTCGACCGCGACGTCGACTTCCTCCTCGTAGAAGTCGGCGATCTTGCCGAGCATGGTGTCGAGCGCGCCGGTCGCCTCGCCGACGCTGATCATCTGGCAGACCATGCCCGGGAACACGCCGGTCTCCTTGAGCGGCGCCGAGATGGTCTCGCCGCGCTCAATGCTCTTGCGCGTGACCTGGATGGCGTCCTCGATGATGGCGTTGCCCGAGGTGCGGGCGGTGATGTCGAGGCCGTCCAAAATCGGCACGCCCGACGCCATCAGCGTCGACAGCGTCCGGCAGAAGCGGGCGACGGCGATCTTGCGCAGAATCGGGCCCAGAATCGGCATCTTCAGCGTGATCGCGTCGATCACGCGGCGGCCCTTCTCGGTCGCGTAGTAGGTGCGAAGGGCCCAGCCACCCGCGAAAAACACGACGAAGAACACGGGCATGAAGCGAATCAGGTTTTCGCTGAGGAAGATCACGACGCGGGTCGGCAGCGGCAGCGTGGCGCCGAGGCCGGCAAACAGCGTCGCGAAGGTCGGGATGACCTTCCACAAGATCACGCCGATCACCACGGCGGCGATCACGATCACGGCGATCGGATAGATCATCGCCGACTGCACCTGGCCCTTCAGCTTGACGGCCTTTTCAATGTAGACCGCCAGGCGCTTCAGGATGGTGTCGAGGATGCCGCCCGCCTCGCCGGCGGCAATCATGTTGCAGAACAGCGCGTCGAACACCTTCGGGTGGCGCTTCATGGCGTCGGCCAGCGACATGCCGCCCTCGACGTCGGCGCGGGTCGCCAGGATCACCTGCGAGAAGTAGCCGTGCTCTTCCTGGTTGCCCAGAATGTCGAGACACTGCACCAGCGGCAAGCCGGCGTCGATCATCACCGCGAACTGGCGGGTGAACACCGCCAGG
>CAYGMD010000316.1:0-3350 GCA_964350785.1 uncultured Acidobacterium sp.
GACAGCAACACCACATACAGGTCCTGTGCAGGATCGATCCAGAGCGACGTGCCGGTGAACCCGGTGTGACCGATCGCGCGCGGCGACAGGCGCGTGCCGCAGGACGAGGTGGCGCGCATGGTGTCCCAGCCGAGCGCGCGCGAACTGCCGGGGGTCGCGCTCTTGCGCGCGAACGTCGCCAGGGCGGGGGCGGCCATCCACCAGCGCGCGCAGGCGCCGACCGCGGCCGCCGTGCCGAACAACCCGGCGTGGCCGGCCACGCCGTCGAGCGCGGCGCAATTCTCGTCGTGCACCTCGCCGCGCCGTTGGTCGCCCTCGGTGGTGTCTTCGGTCGGCGCGATGCGTTCGCGCCACGCCGCGGGCGGACGGAACCTCAGCTCGACCCGTGATCCCAACTCGCGCTCACGCCAGGCGTCGAACAGCCGGTCGAGCGGCGCGCCGCCCGCGTGTTCGATCGCGAAACCCAGCAACATGAATCCGGGGTCGCTGTAGATCGATTGCGTGCGCGGCAGGTAGTCGAGCGGTTCCTCGCCGATCGCCATCTCGAAGGAGGCGCGGCCCCGGCGCCGTTCCCAATACGGCCGATGCCCCGGCAGCCCCGAACAATGCTCCAGTAAATCCTGGATCGTGACCGCCTGCCGATCCTCGCCGGTCCACGAACCAATCCAGTGGCGCACGCGGTCGTTCAACCGCATGCGGCCGCTGCCGGTCTCGGCCGTCATGAGCGCGGTCGTCGCCAGCACCTTGGTCAGCGAGGCGAGATCGTAAATGGTGCCGGCGTCGACCGGCGCGCCTGCCGCGTAGGTTTGCGATCCGCGGGCGACGGTGGCCACGACACCGTCGCCGCGGCCAATCTCGACCACCGCGCCAGGAAAGACGCGGCTGCTGATGGCGCGCTCGAGAACTCCCGTGACGGCAGGGAACGAGGGCGCCACGATTAGCCCGGCAACCCTGAAGGGTTGCCTCCACCAGACGGAGCCGGCGCGGGCCTGGGCATCATGGTCGCGAAGCCCCAGGCAACCGCGCAGGTCGTGACCGCACCGATCAACACATACCACGTGAAGGCCACCGGCGTGCCCCACCACACGGCGGTCATCACGACGAGCCCGGCGACCATGCCGAAGAAGGTGTCGCGTTCGCTCACCTTCGGCGCCAGCGTGCCGAGCAGGAACGCGCCCAGCACCGACCCCGACGCGAACGACAACACGGCCAGCCCGGCATCGAGCACCGATCGCTCCATCCACTGCGCGCCAATGGCGACGGCCAATTGGACGATGCCCCAGGCGACCGTCGCCAGCTTCGAGACGCGCATCTGCGTCGCCTGGTCGGCCGACGGATTGACGTACGGCAGGTAGAAGTCACTCACCGTCGTCGCGGCCATGGCATTGAGCGACGGCGACAAGGCGGCGGCGACAATCGCGGCGACGATGAAGCCGGCCAGCCCGTTCGACAACTCGCTGACGACGAAGATGGGCAGGATCTGATCCGGGCGCGAGAGCGCCTGCGGGACCGGCACGTGCTGGTAATACGCAAACAGCATCACGCCGATCAGCAGGAACAGCACGAACTGGGCGAAGACGATGAAGCCGCTCAGGATCAGCCCGCGCGACGCTTCCTTCGCGCTGCGCGCCGACAGCAAGCGCTGGACGAGAAACTGATCCGTGCCGTGCGTCGCCAGCGTCAGCGCGACGCCGCCGAGCAGGCCGGCCCAGATCGTGTAGGCGCGGGTCAGGTCGACCGCCGGGTCGAAGAACACGAACCGGCCGGTCTCCTGCCCGGCGCGCACGACTTCCGGCCAGCCGCCGGGAATGCGGCTGACGAGTGCCAGCGCGACCGCCGCGGCGCCGGCAACGTAGACGAACATCTGGACCACGTCGGTCCAGATCACGGCCGAGACGCCGCCGCGCATCGTGTAGATGATCATCGCGGCGCCGAGGACGATGACCACGGCGGTCACCGGCAATTGCGTCACGACCGAGATGACCAGGGCAGTCGTGAACAAGCGGATGCCGTCGGCCAGCGAGCGCGTGATCAGGAAAATCACCGCCGCCAGCGTCTTGACACGCGTGCCGAAGCGCCGCTGCAGCAGTTCGTACGAGGTGAACAGCTCGCCGCGGAAGTAGGCCGGGATGAAGAGGAGGCTGACCAGGACGCGGCCGATGATGTAGCCGATGGCAAGCTGCAGGAACGTCATGTTCCCGCCATAGGCCTGCGCCGGGATGCCGACGAAGGTGAGCGTGCTGGTTTCGGTGGCGACGATCGTGAAACAGATGGCCCACCACGGCACGCTGCGGTCGGTCAGGAAATAGTCGCGGGTCGTCTTCTGGTATCGCGCGAACCACGAGCCAAAGGCCGTGATCGCGAGCAGGTAGACGCCGATGACGGCGTAGTCAACCGCTGACAGGGACATGAGCCAGACGAGAGTTTAGTGCGAACCGGCTCCGAATGCGGCACGGCCCAGCTCGCTCAGGGTCCCGGCGCTGTTCGGCGGGGTGGTCAGGGCATCGTACGAAAACAGGATGATGCCGGCCGTGCCCAGCTTGCGCGCCGCGGCAATGTGGGCCAGCGTCTGCGCCTGGGTCAGGTGATAGGCGCCAATGCCGGCCCACACCGGCACGTCGCCGGCGTAGTCGCGCGCGGCTTTCACCTGCTGGGCAAACACCGCCGCGTCGGTGGTGTAGGCCATGGGGCACAGGACGTCGAGCAGCGACTGGTCAAGCCACGTCCGCCAGTCCTGTTGCCGCGACAACGTGGCCTGCTGGGCGTCGGGGACGACGGCGGCGCTGATGAGGGTGCCGGGACGGGCGGCCTTGACGGCCGCGCGCACCTTGACCACCAGTTCGGTCAGGCCGTCGCGGCGGAACTCGTTCCAGCGATCGGCAAACAGGTTGGGATAGGCCGCCGGGTCCAGCTGCTCGCGGGCGGCCGCCTCGCGCCGTTGCTGGTCGCTCAGGCCGGGAAGAATCGTGGTCTTGAACAGCTCGATCGCCGCGGGGCTGTAGTCGAAGTCTTCGTTGGGGAAGCGGACGTAGTCGAGGTGGACGCCATCGACCGCGTACTTCCGCACCAGCTCGCCAATCACCGCCGCGGCGTGCGCCTGCGCACCGGGGTGGACCGGCGACGTATAGAGGCCTTCCACCTCCGACGCGTGGGCGCGCGTCCAGCGGGCCAGCCGGCCGATATACGCCGGGCTGCGGACATCGACCTTCTTCATTTCCGCGGCCAACTCGCGCGGGACCATCAGCCACTCGGGCGCGCGGTAGATCACGTGCTCGCGCGCGGCCGGCAGGGTGACCGAACTGGACACGAGGTTGACCGCGAACCACGCGTGCACCTTGAGGCCGGCCGCG
>CAYGMD010000317.1:0-3339 GCA_964350785.1 uncultured Acidobacterium sp.
AACCGTTTTCCACAGCTCCCACAGGCCCTTGACAACCGGTCATTCCATATCAGTCCTGTCCCGGTGCCGTCGGTGCCGGTTTCTCACCGGCGGCCGCCGCCGGCATGTCATTCCAGAACAACAACCCGTTGAACACCATGCCGTGCTCGCCGAACGTCTGCCAGCGGTAGATGGGATTGTTCGCGAACATGATCACGCGGCCCTTGCCCGAGGCCGCGTCCACGACCATGGGCCGGTTGCGCGTCTGATCCGGATTGCGCATCAAGCCGCTCAGCACGCCGGCCTCGCCCCCCGTGAAGCGTGCGATCACCTGCGGCCGATCGGGTGACGCGCCCGCAAACTGTTCGAACCCCGCGGGCGGTCCGGCCTGCAGCAGCGGGCCGCCGGCGTAGCGCACCGACAGCGTCTTCTGCGGGTAACCAAACATCACCGGGTGATTCGGCAGCAGGATCTCGCTGTTGACGTAGGGACCCGGGGCGTAGAACCCCGGCGCCGGGCTTTGCGCATCCACCCCCCTGGCCAGGCCGAACTCGGCGGGAAAGTAGCTGGCGACGCCAAGCGTCATCAGCACGCCGCCTTCGTCCACGAACTTCTGCAGCTCCGTGGCGCCCGCCAGGCCCATGCCGCCGCGCACATCGTCGGTTTCGGCGTAGAAACCCATCGACTTGAACTTGTCGCTCTTCTTGTAGGGCAGCGGCTTCGACAGCCTGGGCTGCTCGTAGACGATCGACTTGGCGTTGTTGGTCTGGTGCGGCATCACGATCACGTCGTACGTGGCGCGCAGGTTGGCGCCGGCCTGGACGTGATCCTTGTGGATCAGGTCGAACGGAATCTCCCACCGGTCGAACGCGAGACGGACCCAGCCGACTTTTTCGGTATTGGCCCACGTGGTGTACATCGCGATGCGGGGCAGGTCGACGTTGACCGTGTCAACAGTGGGAGCCGAGGCGACCGCGGTGGCGACCAGGCCGAGCGATTCCACCTCCTTGCGCACGCGATCGGCTGCCGACTCGATGATCAACGACCCGGCCGGATATTCGACGTCGCCGATCTTGAACGCCGCCTTCGCGCCCTTGAACGCCACGTCCTTCAGCCGGTACCGCAGCGTGATCAGGTTGAGCGAGCCGTTGTGCCTGACCACCGTCACGGCACCCGTGCCGGCGACCGCGCCGGCCGTCGTCACATCGGCCGTCAGTAAGGCACCAGCCGCTTCGAGAATCGACTTGTCCTCGATGGTCTTGACGTCGATGTTGTTGGCCAGGCCCATGGTCCACGCGCTGTCGTCGTAGGTCGTCAGCGACGGATCGGGATAGGTCTGCTTCTCGAGCAGCGTCTTGGCGAGCGGGCCGTACGGCTGGTTCAGCTTGACGATGTACGAGCCGGCCGGGAAGGTGCCTTCCTTGACCTTGATCTCGGAGCCGGCGCGATGGACCTCGATAGCCTGGCGGCGAATCAGGTTGACGACCCGATCGACCTGCGTCTGATCGCGCTGGCCGCCGGGAATCACAAACGCGTGGGGCGGCTGGTTGGCGCCCTTCTTCATCGCATTCGCGGATTTCTTGTAGTAGTTCTCGACCACCATCGCCGGGAATTTCGAGGTGAGTTCAAGCGCGGTCAGCACGCCGGTCTCGGCGTAGTTGATGGAATTGCGGATCGACCAGTCCACTTCGCCGGCCGCGGCCGGCATGGGCCGGTACCACTGCCGCGTCGTCTGGCCGCCCGACAGGCGCGCTTTCTTGGTGTTGGCGCCGCCCTGGTTGAAGATCTCGTACATCCGCAGCATGCCGTTGTGGTTGGCCGCGGCGAAACCCAGGTAGCCGGGCGACCACATGTCGACGAAACCGAAGTGCCACACGCCGGGCATGCCGTAGCCGGTCAGCTTGTTGACCTCGTAGTTCGCGAAGAACGGCAGCTCGGTGTAGAGAATCGGATCGAGGTTGGCGTTCTGCGGCGGCTGGCCGCTGAACGTGTAGAGCAGCGTCTGCGCCTCGTGCAGGTCGTGCCAGATGGGCGGCACCCAGTTCAGGTACCACGTGAGGTGCGCCCGCAGCGAGTCGACGCCGTAGTTGATGTCGCGGTTGTTGTCGTGGAAGACGTACTTGCCCCAGTAGGGCGGGCCGCCGTAGTTTTCGCCGCCGTCGTACAGCTCGTCCACCTTGTAGGCGTAATACCAGTCCACGTAGCGATCGCGCCCGTCGACGTCGGTGGTGCCGGTGATGCTGACAATCACGTTGTCGCGAATCTGCTTGATGTACGGCTCCTCGCTCACCGCGAGGCGGTATGCCAGTTCCATCACCGCTTCGGGCGGGTTGGTCTCGGCGCTGTGCAGGCCCGCGCTGACGTGGTAATGCGGCCTGGTGGTGGCGATGAGCTGGTGCACCTGGGCGTCGGTGAGGCCGCGCGGATCGGCGAGTTTGCGCGTGTTCTGCCGGTTGACCTCGAGGTTCTTGATGTTTGCTTCCGAAGAGATGTACACGACCATGATGTCGCGGCCCTCTTCGGTCTTGGCCACCACTTCGGTCTTGAACCGGCCCGGCAGCGCCTTCTCGAGCGCGCGGAAGAAGCGTTGCTGATCGGCAACGTAGGTCAGCTTCTTTTCGGTGCCGATCTGGTAGCCCAGAATCTCTTTCGGCGTCGGCACGCCCACCTTGCGGGGCAGGTGATCGACCAGCGGCGACAGGAACTCTGGCTTGGTTGTGGCTTTCTTCACGAACTCCGCGAAATCCGCGTCGTTTTCAGCCGCCGGCGCCGCCTTCCCCTGCCGTGCCTGGGCTGAAAGCGCCGATTCGGCCAGGGGAGACCCGCCAATGGCCAAGGCGAAGAGGAAGAGAAGGCCAAGCAACGTTTTTCTGTGGCAGAGGGCAATCATTTTTTAAATCCTTTAAATGCAAAGACTTACCGATAGCAACGAGGCTATAACAGGGCCGGATCGCCCTCGGAATTGGGCAAAAGCCATTGAGCGGGCTTGGCGGCGATTATAGAATCTGCCTCTTTATGATCAGCGTAGCCGCTATCCGGATGCAGCAGTTCGGCGTGCAATTCTATCAGGCCTCCCTGACGGCCAGTGATATCGACAAGCTCGTGCGTTTCGAGGTGTTGAGCTATCAGGATCAAGGGCAGGCGGGCGTCCGCGGCAAGAAAAAGGGCGCCCAGTCCAAGATCAACTGGGACTTGCTCGAACGCCGCATCGCCTCGAACGAGAAGGCGTACCAGCGCCAGATCATCCGCAAGAAGATTGATGAGCTCGTCCAGTATTACGAGCAATGCCGCCAGGCGCGCGACCTGCCGTCGATTCCCGGCGCTGTCATCATCTCCGCCGACGAGAAGCTGAAGTTCGAG
>CAYGMD010000318.1:0-3309 GCA_964350785.1 uncultured Acidobacterium sp.
GCTACGACTCCGTCCTGGTTGCCTTCAGCGGCGGCGTCGACAGCGCATACCTTGCCATTGCCGCCACGCAGGCGCTCGGCTCCCGGGCGCTGGCGGTGACGGCCGACAGCCCGAGCTACCCCGACACCCATCGCCAGCTCGCCCTGGCGATCGCGCGCGACTTCAAGCTCGCCCACGAAGTGATTCACACGGCGGAACTCGACCGGCCCGAGTATCGCGCCAACCCCGCGAACCGCTGTTACTTTTGCAAGGACGAGCTCTACAGCCGGTTGAGCGAGGTCGCCCAGGCCCGCGGCATCGCCGTGATCGTCGACGGCAACAACGCCGACGACCGCGGCGACTATCGTCCCGGCCGCCAGGCGGCCCGCGAGCACAACGTCCGCAGCCCGCTGGACGAGGCGGACCTCACCAAGGACGACATCCGCGAGTTGTCGCGCCAGGCCGGTCTGGACAGTTGGGACGAGCCGGCCTCGGCCTGCCTGTCGTCGCGCATCCCCTATGGCAGCGAAGTGACCGACGCCGCCCTGCGCCAGATCGAGCAGGCCGAACAGGTGCTGCGCGACCTGGGCTTCCGCATCTTCCGCGTGCGCCACCACGACACGGTGGCACGCCTCGAAATTGCCCGCAGCGAAATGCCCCGCGCCCTCGACCCGGCGGTCAACACGCAACTGGTCGCGGGCCTCAAGGCCCTCGGCTATCAGTACGTGAGCCTCGACCTCCAGGGCTACCGGCTGGGCAGCCTGAACGAGGCGCTGCGCCTGCGCCCGGTGTCGTGACGCTGCCGCGGGCGCTTGCCGCGCTGGCGCTGATCTTCGCGCTCGCTCATATTCCGTTTCTCGCCAACTCCCTCGAAGACATCGATTCGGTGAACTTCGCGCTGGGCGTGCGCGACTTCGACGTCGCCGAGCACCGCCCGCACCCGCCCGGCTATCCCGTGTACATCGCCATGGGCAAGGTGATGGCCGCGGTGGCCGGCGCCGTCATGAGCGGCGCGCCGGCCGCGACGATCGAGGCGCGCGCGCTGGCGACGCTCTCCCTGCTCGCCGGTCTCGTCGCCATCGTCTGCCTGTACGGCGTGTTCTCGAGCCTGACGTCGCGCGCATCCGGCGGGCAGTCGCCGTGGCGCACCATCAATGTCGAGGCGCTGGCGGCCACCGCCGTCACCGCGTCGTGTCCCTTGTTCTGGTACCTGGCGGCGCGGCCCATGAGCGACCTGCCGGGGCTGTCGCTGGCGTTGGCGGCGCAGGCCTGCCTGTTGCTGGCGTGGTGGCGGCAGACCCCGGGGCCCGACGGCGATCGCCGCCTGGCGCCGGCCATGACGTCGGCGTCGGGCCGGATGATCGTGATTGGTTCGCTGCTGGCAGCGCTCAGCATCGGCATGCGCTCGCAGACCGTGTGGTTCACGCTGCCGCTGTTGGTGGTCGTGCTGGTCGATCGCATTGGCCGCGGCGTCGCCGGCGCGATGATCGGCGGCGGCTTCATGTTCGTGGTTGGCGGACTCGCCTGGGGCATCCCGCTGCTCGTCGTGAGCGGTGGACTGGGTCCCTACCTCGCCGCGCTTGGCACGCAGGCCGGCGAAGACTTTGCCGGCGGCGAGATGTTGTACACGAATCCTTCGGCGCGGGCGGCGGCGTTCGCGTTGATGCGCACGTTCCTGGATCCCTGGGATTCGGCGGCGCTTGGCTCCATCGTCATCGCGCTGGCCGCGGCGGGCGTCGTCCACTTGTTGATGCGCGATCGGCGCACGCTGGTGGCGGTGATGGCCATGAGCGCGCCGTACCTCGTGTTTCACCTCGCGTTCCAGGACACGTCGTTCGTGCGCTACGCGCTGCCGATTGTGCCGGCGGTGGCGTTCCTGGCCATGCGCGGCGCCGCCCTGGCGACCGAGAAGGCCGTGGCGGCCGCGGCAGTGGCCATTGCAGTCGGGTCGGTCGTGGTGGCCAGCCCCGTCCTGGCGGCGTACGGAGCGGAGCCGAGCCCGACCGTGCGGGTGCTCGCGGCGATGACGGCCGAGGCGCAGAGCGGCGCGCCGGTTGCCCTTGGCATGCACCAGACCTTCAAGCGTCCGCTCGAGGCCGAGGTGGTTCCGTTCGCCACGGTGCTGCCGTCGCCGCCCCGGCTCGAGTGGCTCGAGTTGACCAAGTTCTGGCGTGACGGCGGCGCCGAACCGGTGTGGTTCCTGGCCGACCCGGCCCGCAGCGACCTCGCGCTGATTGATCCCGCCAGCCGCGCGACCTCGACCGAGTTTCGCTGGCCGCTGGTAGCGCGCCCGGCGTTTGGCGGCATGCGGCCGTCGGCCGTGCGGTGGTATCGCCTGCCCGCGCCCGGCTGGTTTGCCGAAGAAGGGTGGTCGCTCACGCCCGAGACGTCGGGCATGGCGGGCCTGATGGGGCGCGGCCCTCATCTGGGACCGATCGTGGCGCGGGTGCGCCGGCGGCCGGGTGCGGCGACGGTGATGGTGGGCGGCCGCAACCTGGCCGGTCCCAATGATCCCGCCGCCCGGTTCACCCTGTCGATTGACGGCGCCGTGCTGCAGCAGTGGGACGCGCCTCCCGGATTCTTCCTGCACGTGTTCGACGTGCCCGCGGGCCGGCTGATCGGTGACGGGCCATTTGCCGACCTGACGATCCAGTCGACGGCGGCGTCCGGCTCTGCCGTCATCCAGACCGCGATCGAGCAGTTCGACCTGCAGGACGCCCGCGCGCTGATGTGGGGCTACGCGGACGGGTGGAATGAGGCCGAGTACAACACCACGCTCGGCGTGTGGCGCTGGACCAGCGGCCGGGCGACGCTGCGCATCATCGGCGCGCCGCGGGACGTGCGCATCACCCTGGACGTCGAGTCGCCGTTGCGGTATTTCGATGCGCCCGCGAACGCGCGAGTCGTCGCCGGCGATCGCGAGGTCGCGAAGGCCGCGCTCGCCGGCGCCGGCCCGTGGACGTTCACCGTGCCGGCCGCCGCCCTCGCGGCCGCGGGCGGCGTGCTGACCATCGAGACCGACAAGACCTTCGTGCCCGCCGAGCGCGATGGCGGCGCCGACAATCGGCGCTTGGGACTGCGCATTCTGGCGATCCGTGTCGCTAACTCGTTGACACCAGCAGAAGTCACCCGTTAATCTGCGGCTACCAATTCTGTGGCCCCGGCAGAACTAGCAGATTCAGGAGAACGAATGACGATCAGTCTGGTTCGACGAACACTTAGTGTCGCCACCTTCTGCGTGGTATTGGGTTTAGGCGCGGCCGCCTGCGCGAAGAAGGCGCCGGCGCCGGCGCCGCCCCCGCCCCCGCCGCCGGCTGCTCCTGCTACGCC
>CAYGMD010000319.1:0-3270 GCA_964350785.1 uncultured Acidobacterium sp.
GTGCACGATGATCGACAGCGCGTCGACCGGTTCGGCGTTGACCAGGATGTCGAGCTTGACCAGCGGCGATTCCCAGTAGCCGGTGACGTGGTAGTCGAGCGAGGCGTAGCCGCGCGAGATGGTCTTGAGACGATCGTAGAAGTCGAGCACCACCTCGTTGAAGGGCAGCTCGTAGGTGATCAGCACGCGGTCGGCGGCCTTGAACTCGAGCTGCTTCTGCACGCCGCGCTTGTCCTGGCACAGCTGCAGGATGGTGCCGACGAACTCGGCCGGCGTCAGGATCATCGCCGTGATCACCGGCTCTTCGATCTTGCCGATGTGGCCGGCCTCGGGCAGTTTGGCCGGGCTGTCGATCTCGACCACCTCGCCGTCGGTCTTGGTCACCCGGTACAGCACGCCCGGCGCCGTGGTGACCAGGTCCATGTTGAACTCGCGCTCGAGCCGCTCCTGGACGATTTCCATGTGCAGCAGGCCGAGGAAGCCGCAGCGGAAACCAAAGCCGAGCGCGAGCGAGGTTTCCGGCTCGAAGAAGAAGGCCGCGTCGTTCAGGCGCAGCTTCTCGAGCGACTCCCGCAACTCGGAGTACTGATGGCTCTCCACGGGGTACAACCCGGCGAACACCATCGGCTTGAGTTCCTTGAAGCCGGGGAACGGCTCGAGCGTCGGCCGGTGGGTTTCGGTGACGGTGTCGCCAATCTGCGCGTCGGACACCACCTTGATGCCGCAGGCGATGAAGCCGACCTCGCCCGGCCCGAGCTGCTCCACCGGCACGGCCTTCGGGGTGAACACGCCAAGCGTTTCCACTTCGTGGTCCTGCTTGGTGTTCATCATCGTGACCTTGGTGCCGGCGCGCAGCGTGCCCTCGAGCACGCGCACCACGATCACGACGCCGCGATACGCGTCGTACCACGAGTCGAAGATCAAGGCCTTCAACGGCGCGTCGGGGTCGCCTTCGGGCGGCGGCAGCCTGGTCACCACCGCTTCGAGAATGTCGATGACGCCGGTGCCTTCCTTGGCACTGGCCAGAATGGCGGTGTCGCCGTCGAGGCCGATGATCTCCTCGATCTGGCGCCGCGCCTCTTCCGGCTGGGCGCTCGGCAGGTCGATCTTGTTGATGACCGGGATGATCTCGAGGTTGTTGTCGACCGCCAGATAGGCGTTGGCCAGCGTCTGCGCCTCGACCCCCTGGGAGGCGTCCACCAGCAGCAGCGCGCCTTCGCAGGCGGCCAGCGACCGGGTGACCTCGTAACTGAAATCGACGTGACCCGGGGTGTCAATCAGGTTGAGGACGTAGGTCCTGCCGTCCTTTGCGGTGTAGTTCAACCGCACCGGGTGGGCCTTGATGGTGATCCCGCGCTCGCGCTCGAGATCCATGCTGTCGAGCACCTGCGCCGACATCTCGCGCATTTGCAGCGCGCCGGTGACCTCGAGGAAACGGTCGGCCAGCGTCGACTTGCCGTGGTCGATGTGCGCGATGATCGAGAAATTACGGATGTGGGGCTGATTCACGGACTATTTCGTTCCTGCGATGTGACGTCCGGCTTCAGCCGGACCATGAGTGGCAGGCAATCGTTACTATTATGACTCATGCCTGACCCCGGCCCGGGTTTCCGCCGGCTCTGCCCTGCGTGCGGCCGCCGCGGATGCGCCCGGCGGGAGGCCGAGCCCCGGGACCCTCGCAGCCGGGGTTCTGCTGCTCGCGGCGCTGGGCGGCGGCACGGTCTCGGCCCGCGTCGAGTCGCGGGCGCCGGCCTTCGACATCGCCGTGCTGCGGGTCACGCCGGCTGCCGGCCAGGTGGTGATCCCGATGGGGGTCGGCCGACACCCTGCGGCCGGGCCAGGAAGTCATCACCATCGGCTCCGCGCTCGGCACGCTGCAGAACAGCGTGACGCGCGGCATCGTGAGCGGCGTGCGCATCCGTCATCAGCAGTGATAGCATTCGCGCTCGATGCAATTTCGCGGCGACGTCCCCACTCCTGCCCTCCTGCTCGACCTCGATGCCTTCGAATCGAACATTGCCAGGATGGCCGCGCACCTGAAGGCGCGCGGCAAGGCGTTTCGCCCGCACGGCAAGACCCACAAATGTCCGCAGGTGGCGCGGGCGCTGATCAATGCCGGCGCCATCGGCTGCTGCGCCGCGCGGCTGGCGGAGGCCGAGGTGTTCGCCGACCACGGCATCCGCGGGCTGTTGATCACGACCGCCGTCATCGGCCGCACCAAGATCGCGCGGGCGGTGGCGCTGGCGGCCCGGGCGCCGGACACGATCTTCTGCGTGGACGATGAGGCCAACGTGCGGGAGCTGGAGGCGGCCGCGCGGGCGGCGGGCGTGATCGTGAACGTCGCCATCGACCTGTATTTCGGCCGCACCGGCGTGCTGCCCGGCAAGCCGGCGCTGTTGCTGGCGCGGGTCATCGAGGCGCTGCCCAACCTCGCGCTGGCGGGCCTGCAGGCCTACGACGGCGAGGCCGCCCACACCACGCCGTTCGAGGCCAGGAAGCTGCGCACCGACACGTCGATGGCCAAGGCCATCGCGACCCGCGCGATGATCGAGCGCGGCGGCATCCCGTGTCCCATGATCACCGGCGGCTCGACCGGCACTTACCGCTTCGATGCCGAGAACCCGGGCGTGACCGAGTTGCAGCCGGGCAGCTTCGTGTTCATGGACCTCGACTACGGCCGCATCGGCGGCCCCACCGGTCCCGAGTATCGCGATTTCAAGAACGCGCTGACGGTCGTGACCACCGTCGTCTCGCGGCCGAAGGGTTTCGCCATCGTCGACGGCGGCTACAAGGCGTTCGCCACCGATCGCCCGTTCACGCCGGCGCCGGTGGACCTGGCCGGCGTCACCTACGGCTGGGCCGGCGACGAGCACGGCCGGCTGGACCTGGCCGACGCCTCCCGCAACCTGAAGGTGGGCGATCGCATCGAGTTCATCCCGCCGCATTGCGATCCGACGGTGAACCTTTACGATCACCTCCACGTCCTGCGTGGCGACCGCGTCGAAGGCGTGTGGACGATCGCCGCGCGCGGCAAGAGTCAATGACCCCATGAGCGAGGCCCTCCGGCAGGAACTCGCCGCGGCGGTCGACGGCGAGGTGCGCTTCGATCGCGTCTCGCGGGCGCTCTACTCGACCGACGCCAGCGTCTACCAGATCGAGCCGCTCGGGGTCGTGGTGCCGCGATCGGCCGAGGGCGTCATCCAGGCCGTGAACATCGCGGCGCGGCACCACGACCCCGAGCGGCTCGATCTGGTAGACGCTGGCGTCGGT
>CAYGMD010000320.1:0-3261 GCA_964350785.1 uncultured Acidobacterium sp.
TGTGCACGGAGAACGGCGCGCAGGCGCTGGAGCTCGAACCGCTGCTGCCGGGCGCGCCCGAAGATTAGGCGCCCGGAGGCCCCTTCGCGTCGAGGTAGTCGCGCAGCGCTTCATGGGTGCTGCGAAACGCCAGCTCGTCCCACGGGATGGCATCGAGGTCGAACTCCCTGGCCTCGATGCCCTCGTCATCCACCGCCAGCTCGCCGGCAATCCTGGTGGCCGCGTAGACGATGATCACCGGCGCGCGGCCGGCGTAGGAGTAGATGTCGATGAGGTGGTCCAGGCGGACGTCGAGGCCCACCTCCTCCCGCGCTTCGCGAATGGCTGCCAGCGTGATCTCCTCGCCGCGATCGACGTAGCCGCCGGGAAACACCCACTTGCCGTAACCGGGCTCGATGGCCCGCTTCACGAGCACGATCTGCCGCCCCTCGTTGACGCGGATGATGGTGCCGACCGCGATCTTGGGGTCCAGGTAGAACACGAAGCCACACGCCTGGTTGGTGCAGACCAGGCGTTTGGGCTCGGTCACCTTCAGCACGCGCGGCTCGAGCGGGCTGCCGCAGACCGGGCAGAACTTGTACGGCGGGTTCAGGTCGTGCGAATGCATCGGCTTCCACCCACAGTATAGAATTCAATCATGTCCATCCTTAAAGTGGCCCGGATGGGCCATCCCGTCCTGCGCGCCAAGGCCCGGACGGTCGACAAGGCGGAGATCAAGACCCCGTCGCTCCAGGAATTCATCGACAGCATGATCGACACCATGTTCGAGTACTCGGGCGTGGGCCTGGCGGCGCCGCAGGTGCACGAGAGCCTGCGCCTGTTCGTGGCCATGCTCGATTCCGATGGCCAGGGCGACGGCGACGCCGTGGTCCTGATCAACCCCGAAATCATGGTGATGGGCGACCAGACCGTGGAAGGCTGGGAAGGCTGCCTCAGCATTCCCGACGTCCGCGGCCGCGTGCCGCGCGCCCACCACATCAAGGTGTCGGCGCTCGACCGCCACGCCAAGCGCTTCGAGCTCGACCTCAAGGACTTTCCGGCGCGGGTCGTCCAGCACGAGAACGATCACCTCGACGGCGTGCTGTTCTTCGACCGCATGAAGTCGCTCGCCTCGCTCACTTATCTCGAGGAATACTCGCGCTATCACGCGCGCCGCGAGAAGGATGACGAGGACGAGGACGGCGACGAATAAGGTGCCTAGGGTGCCTGGGGTGCCTGGGGTGCCCGGTCAAGGACAGCCTGGCTCACGCCCGCCGCAATAGTGCGGCTCAGCCCGCGCAGGTCGTCGGTTCGACCCGCGAACTCTTCCACCCACATCTTCCGGTCGGTGGCCGCGTTGACGATGCGGGCCATCACCCTGATGCCGTCGCCCGTGTTCTCGATCGACCCCTCCACGATGAACCCGGCGTTGAGCGCCGAGGCGATCTCGCGCAGCGGCCGGCGCTCGCCGGCAAACTGCATGGCGCTGGTGTGAGACACCACGCTCACCGTGCCCAGGCGGGCCAGTTCCGCCGTCACGTTGTCGGTCAGTTGGGCCGCCACGGCGCCATCCTCGTCGCTGGGGGAATACTGTTCGAACGCCAATACGGCCACCGACGGCGGGTCGGGTGTGGCCCGCGCTCCACCCAGCCAGACGGCGATCCCGGTCACGATGCCGACGAGCACGGCCCCCAGTGCCCACGCTGCCCTGGCGCGCGGCTGCGGCCCAGCCGCCGTCGCGATGGGAATCGGGTCGGTGACGGGGGCCGGGCGCCGGTGTTCGAACTGCGCCACGTACGCGCCGCGGGGCAGTGAGATGCGCACGTCATCATCCGCGCCGTCGGCGCCGTAGTACTCCTCGAGGCGGCTCCGCAGCCTGCCGGCCTCGACGCGGACAATGGAGTCGACCCGTGGATCGTACTTGTCGTCGCGGTCGAACACCTCCATGCCGACCGAGTACTCCTTCAACTGATCCGCCTCGCCCGCCAGCGTCCGCTCGACGACGTGGCGCAAGAGGCGGCTCAACCGGCCGGCGGTGCCGAAGCCCTTGCTGGCGAGAATCCGATCGAGTTGCGCTCTGACTGCGGTCGCGTCCGGCTGCACGCGGCCAGTATGAACGATCGATCGGCGATGATCGGTCCGGCCGGTGCGATGTAACCGTTACGCGAACCGTAACTTGCTGCAATCCAGCCACTTACGGTGCCACCCTTCCGGCCTGAGCTCCGTCTCACTCGCCAGGAGGCAACTGATGTCCAAGACACCGAACACCCTGCTCACCGCCCTCGCGCTCGTAATCGTCCTTGTCTCGGCCGGCCCGGCGCTGGCGGGGCCGCCTCTGATCTGCCACCCCTTCGATACCGGCTCGACGAAGCTGCTGGCCTGGGGATCGGACGTGGCGAACTGGAATGCGGCGTTGCCCTCGTACCCCCTCAAGTCGCTGACGCGCGACACGCTTCACGTTCTTGACGCCGACCCGGCTGTGCTGACCCACATGGAGAACCTGCGCCGGGCGACGATCTACGCGATGCGGGATCCGGCGGTCGCGCAGGAGTTCCTCAAGGCGATGCTGGGCAGGGCGCTGTCGACGACCCCGACGGCGGCGGCGTGGTTCGACGCGGGGTACGTGATCGAGGCCTACAAGCAGGGCACGCACTTGCGGGGCGCCAACAGCTACTTCGACCGAACGGCGTGGGCCGCGGTGGACGAAACGCTGAAGGTTGACGGCTATGGATTCGTGAAGAAGGCGATCGCGATGGGCGGACCGAGCGCGGAGATGGAGTTTGCCGCGTCGCTGATGACGCAGGGCGCCGTCGCATCGGCGCACCGGTCGCGGGCCACCGCCGCCGCGGTGCGTGGCTCGTTGCTGGCGGCGAACCTGGCGAAGTACTAACGGGAAGGGGGGAAACAGCACGTGAGCGCGTATAATTGCGTGTCCGCCCTCGCGCTTCGCGCTTCGGCGGGACAAGCTCCCAATGCCCGCTGTTGCGCTCGACACCGCCCCGCCGAAGGTTACGCTTCTGTCGTCGCCCGCCGTGCCGTACGACGGGGCGATTGCCGCGGCGCGCACGTGCTATTCGCCGCGCGTGATCCAGCGCAGCGAAATTACCGACAAGCAGCGGGATTCCATTGGCCCATTGACGTTCGAGGGCGGCCACCACACCGTCTTCCAGCACGCGCACTTCGAGTTCGGCCTCGAGAACATCTCGCGCCAGCTGGTGTGGAGCGTCCTGCACTCGTATCCCTTCTACAACTCGGAGCAGTCGAGCCAGCGCTACGTCAAGC
>CAYGMD010000321.1:0-3261 GCA_964350785.1 uncultured Acidobacterium sp.
TCGAGCTCGGCGAGGACTTCGGCTACCGCAACGCGCAGGCCACCGTGCTGGCGCCCACCGGCACCATCGGCTTCATGATGGATTGCGACACGACCGGCGTCGAGCCCGACATCGCGCTCGTGAAGTACAAGAAGCTGGTCGGCGGCGGCATGATGAAGATCGTCAACCAGACCGTGCCGCCCGCGCTCAAGAAGCTGGGCTACACGGCCTCGCAGATTGCCGACATCATCAAGCACATCGACGAGCAGGAGACCATTGAAGGCGCGCCGCACCTGCTGGAGCGCGACCTGCCGGTGTTCGACTGCGCCTTCAAGGCGTCGAAGGGCGAGCGGTCGATCCACTACATGGGGCACATCAAGATGATGGGCGCCACCCAGCCGTTCATCTCGGGCGCCATCAGCAAGACCGTGAACGTGCCGAAGGACGCGACCGTCGAGGACGTCGAGCAGGCCTACCTCGAGTCGTGGCGCCTCGGTGCCAAGGCCGTCTCGATCTACCGCGACGGCTCCAAGCGCACGCAACCGCTCAACACCTCGAAGGCGGCGATCGACGCCAAGGGCGTGGTGATCAGTCAGCAGACGACCGACGCGGTGAAGGCCGCGGTGACGGCGGCCCTCGCGCAGCGGGCCCCGGCGCGCCGCAAGCTGCCCGACGAACGCCAGGCGATCACGCACAAGTTCGACATCGCCGGCCACGAGGGCTACATCACGGTCGGCCTGTTCGAGGACGGCATGCCGGGCGAGATCTTCCTGGTCATGGCCAAGGAAGGCTCGACCATCTCGGGCTTTGCCGATGCCTTCGCCCAGGCCATCAGCTACGCGCTGCAATACGGCGTGCCGCTGCAGGCGCTGGTCGACAAGTTCAGCCACGTGCGGTTCGAGCCGTCGGGCATGACCAAGAACGCCGACGTGCGGTTCGCCAAGTCGATCGTCGACTACATCTTCCGCTGGATGGCGTCGAAGTTCCTCTCGGCCGAGGCGCAGTTCCTCGCCGGCGTCAACAACCGCGACGAGGCGGCGAGCGGCTACGTGCCCGAACCCGCCGCGGTGCCGGCGCCCCGGGTCACCGCCGCGGTGACCGCCACCGTGAGCACGACCGGCGTGATCGTGCCGCAGGCCAACCCGTTCGCCGCGATGCAGAACCAGGAAGACGCGCCGCCGTGCACGACCTGCGGGTCGATCATGGTGCGCAGCGGCGCCTGCTACAAGTGCAGCAATTGCGGAACGACTTCAGGTTGCGCCTGAAGTCGTTCCAGCCCTGAGCGCAGTCGAAGGGCGGCACGACCAGCGGCTGCGCGTAAGTGTTCGTAGAGGCGGGTCTTTAGACCCGCCTTCGTTTTGTAAGAGGCTGACTAGGCGAAGGCTGGGAGATATCCCGGCCTTTCGTCTTTTATAGGGCTTGTGAAGGTTGCACAAGGCGCACAACGCAGTAAGCAAGATGCGAACCTTGAGTTGAGGCGGTTCTACGGGAGCTTCATGAGGTTCAAAAGAAAAGGTCGTGTTGGCACACGACCTTGGGGCTCGTATTCAATGTCCAAGGGACGAGTCGGTGGCCTCGCCCGACGAAGCTGCCGAAGGCAGGGGTGGCTGTGAGGCTAGTTAACGGCCCAGAGGGTCTTCACCGGGTAGCGCTGAATGTGTGGATCGTTCGTGACGATTGTCAGGCTGTGCTGGATCGCCTGGCACACCAGCATCCGATCGAATGGGTCGCGATGAATGTCCGGCAGCTTGGCGATGTGCGCGACCGCCTCTTCTTGGATGGACAAGGCCTGAATGCCGAGACGCTCTCGCGCTTCGAGGATAAACGCCCACGCGGGCATGTGCAGGGCGAGTTTCCCTGCCTTCGACTTGACCGCGATCTCCCAAGACGAGGCCGCGCTTAGGTACAGGTCGTGGGACGGTTCGCGAAGGGTCGACTTGAGACTTCGCGGCATGCGCTCGTCATCGATCGCGATCCACAGGAAGGCGTGGGCATCGAGAAGATAGGTCACTTGGCGTCTTCGCCCTTCCCCTCGAACAGGTCGAGGAGGTCGTCGGGCAACGGGTCGTTGAAGTTATCGGGAACGGTGAATGCGCCCTTATAAATGCCCCAGGGGCGGAGCCCCTTCATGCGGGGTGGGCCCAACGGACGAAGCTCGGCAACCGGCTCGTTGTGCCGGGTAATCGTGACCGTTTCCCCCTTCTCTACGCGGTCGAGAAGTGCCGACAACGTGGCCTTGGCTTCGGCGAGCCCCACGATTTTCATGGTCATAGTATTGACCAATTACATGACTAGTTCAATGACCTCTGATAAGCTGGCTCCTTGACCCTTCCCGGAATCCTCGAAAAATACTGGGGCTATAGCTCCTTTCGGCCGCTCCAGCTCGAAGCCATGGAGGCGGTGATGGCCGGCCGCGACTCGCTGCTGGTGCTGCCGACCGGCGGCGGCAAGTCGCTGTGCTTCCAGGCGCCGGCGATTGCCCGCGAAGGTCTGGCGATTGTCGTTTCGCCGCTCATCTCGTTGATGAAGGACCAGGTCGACACGCTGGTCGGCAACGGCGTGTCGGCGGCGTACTACAACAGCGGGATGTCGTCAGAGGCGAGGGCCGAAGTGACCCGCGGCATCCGCGACGGCCGCTACCGGATGCTGTATGTCGCGCCGGAACGGCTGGTCGGCGACGGCGGCGACGGCTTCCTCAAGCTGCTCGAGACCAAGCCGGTCAGCTTCATCGCCGTGGACGAAGCGCACTGCATCAGCCAGTGGGGCCACGACTTCCGCACCGAGTACCGCCAGCTGGCGCGCCTGCGGGAGCGGTGGCCGTCGGTGAGCATGCACGCCTACACCGCCACCGCGACCGGGCGCGTGCGCAAGGACATCATCGCCCAGCTCGGCCTGCGCGATGCGGCCGAGATGGTCGGGTCGTTCGACCGGCCGAACCTGGTCTATCGGGTGCTGGCGCGGGCGACGCTCAAGGCCCAGATCCTCGACGTGCTCGAGCGCCACCGCGGCCAGGCCGGCATCGTCTACTGCACCTCGCGCAAGGAGGTGGACAGCTTGTCGCAGTGGCTCAACGACACGGGCTGGCGCGCGCGGCCGTACCATGCCGGACTGGCGGACGAGGAACGCAGCCGCAACCAGGACGCGTTCCTGAACGAAGAAGTCGACCTGGTGGTCGCTACCGTGGCCTTCGGCATGGGCATCGACCGCTCCGACGTGCGCTTCGTCATCCATTCGGGCGCGCCTCAGTCGCTCGAGCACTACCAGCAGGAGTCCGGCCGGGCG
>CAYGMD010000322.1:0-3259 GCA_964350785.1 uncultured Acidobacterium sp.
AAGGGCTCGATCCAGACCTTCATGAAGCTGATGCCGCGCATCCTGCGGTCGGACCTGCCGTTCAAGATCAAGGCCGAAGCGTTCTTCCACCTCTCGGCCAACTTCAACTACCCGCTGATGGTGGTGTTGTCGGTGCTGATGGGGCCGTCCATGGTGATTCGCTACAACATGGGCTGGTACGAAATGATGCTGATCGACATCCCGCTGTTCTTCGCGGCGACGGCGTCGGTGGCCAACTTCTACATGGTCTGCCAGCGGGAGTTGTATCCGCAGACCTGGACCGAGCGGCTCAAGTACCTGCCGATTCTCATGTCGATTGGCATCGGCCTCGCCGTGAACAACACCAAGGCCGTGTTCGAGGCCTTGTTCCACAAGCCGAGCGAGTTCGTCCGCACGCCGAAGTACGCGGTCGAGGCCAACGGCGACGAGTGGAGCCAGAAGAAGTACCGCCAGTCGGTGGCCGTGCAGCCCATGATCGAGCTGGCGCTGGGCCTCTACTTCACCGGCACCCTGTTCTACGCCCTGGCCAACGGCATTTACGGCACGGTGCCGTTCCTGATGCTGTTCCAGGTCGGCTTCCTCTACACCGGCATGCTGTCGCTGTTCCAGCAGTACGGCGGCGATTCGGCGGTCGAAGTCGTGCAAGGCAAGGAAGCCTGAGCGACGGCTAACACCTGAAACTTGACGGTTCGAAGGGCGGCCAACTGGCCGCCCTTGCCATTTTGGGGGGATGCAACAGCGGATTGCTCTTCGACGGCGGCGCAGGTTCAAATCCCTACTAACCGGTTAAGCTATGGCGTTGCCGGAGGCGGTGCGATGACGCACTGTTCGCCGAGCGCTCTGCTCGTGCTTTCGGCCCTCACGGAACTGGGGGAGTCGCAGTGACCGAACACCAGGTGTCGCGTCGAGGTTTCGTCAAGACGGTTGCCGCCACCGCCGGGGCGGCGGCCTTGCCCGGCTACGTGACAATGCAGAGCGCGGCCCCTCAGACTGTTGCGGAGGCTGCACCGCTATCGCTGCGAAACGCCTCCCAGTTTCCAGGGCTCACGCCGCGTGGCGCCGGATGGCTTCGCTTTCTCTGGGAGAAGGCGACCACGAGAGACGACTGGAGTTCCGCTGGCGTCCCCCACCCCTGGTGGGACCGGTACACCGCCCCCGTCGTGCTGAGCTACGGTCGTTTTGACTTGTCGTTTTCGGCGTATGGCCTCTTGCTGATGGCCGATCAGACGCCCGCCTGGCGCGAAGTCTACACCCGGATCGCCGATGAACTCGCCAGCCGTTACCCGACCTACTGGGGAGCGATCGACTGGCTCACCCAGATTGGGAACGACCCGAAGCGCGCCAACTATCCACCCGCGATCATGGCGCAGATTCCAGCGAACTTGCGCGGCAAGTACGATCGCTTCGGCTGGACCGCCAACGGTATCGAGCCCTGGGGGTTGCAGCGCGATCCCATCGGCGCTGACGGCTACTTGTTTTTCCGCGCCTGGTTCCTCCTGCTGCTGGCCACGCACAAGTACATTTCCGGTGACGACAAGTGGGCGCGGCCGTTCAAGGTGACTGGCTATGCCGACGAAACCTTCGATTGGGACATGCACCGGATTGCCGAGCGGCTGGAGTCTCAATACCGCGCGCACCCGGAAGGCCCGCACTGCGAGAACACCAAGATCTGGATCTACTGCAATGCGGCGGGCGGTCTTGGCATGCACCTGTACGACAAGGTCTTCGGGAAGAACACCCATCAGGCCTTCGAGAACTTCATTGGCTATACGCGTGAGAACTACGTGAAGGTTGGCAGCGACGGGAAGCTGCAGTCGGTCACGACCTACTACGACCCGGTCGAGAAGTTTCATTTCGGCGCCAGCCAGGCCGGCGGCCTCACCACGGCCCACCTGATGGCGCCGCAGAATCCGGAACTGGCGAAGCTGCTCTATGAGGGCGCGGTCACCACCGCCGGGTGGCGCACGGCCACCGGCGATGTCAGGGCCAGTACGACCGGGTTGGTGATGGCGAAGGAGATGGGTGACGACGCGGCGTACCAGCGCTTGCGTGCCGCCGCTGAGCGTGAGTATCAGCCGAAGTTCTTTGGCGAGCACCAGGAACAGTTCGGGTGGTTCTTCAACAACAAGGAAGGTTTCCCGCGCGGGCAGGGGAGCGCGACGCTGATGGCGGCCGAGATCGCCGCCGGGCCCGGCGACTGGACGCGGGCGTTCGGCGCCCGCTACCTGGACAAGTTCACCGCGCCCACGGTCGAAGGCATTGAGTTCCCCTCGCTCGGCGTGTCGCAAGCCTGGAACGAACGGACCACGGGCACCTTGCATGTGGTGACGTATGCGGCCGCGCCAGACAAGCGAGGCACCGCGACGCGGTGGCGTGTGACCAATCTGCCGAGCGTCACGAACCTCACCGTGCGACTAAATGGCCAGCCCTTCAGCCGTTATGTCGCCGTCGGGCCACGCACGATCGAGATCACGTCCACGATTGATGCGCACCGGTTCGAGATCGTGACCGGGTACCGTGGCGATGGCCCACGCGCGGCGGCTGAACAGCGGCCGGCGACGGAGCAGCCCGCAGCCCATGCGGCATCGGCCTCGCTGCTTGCCGCCACGTCGACCGATGGCGATCGGCCAGGCCCGCCGCTGCCAGCATCCGGCCTTGGGTGTCCTTGCTGCCCATCGGCGTAGCCGATTGGTTTCAAGCTCCGGCGGGAGGTGCACGTCCATGGGGCTGGAAGCAGGGGTGAAACGGAGGCTGTCGACGCAACCGTTCGGCCCTGTCGTTCGTCTATCCTTGGGTGACCAAGGTGACTTGTATGCCGAACCGATTAGCCGAGCTGCTCTCCGCATTCCTCCTGGTGTCCGTCGCCGTGCCGGCGGCGGCACAGGGCTTCAAGGTCCCCATCGACTATTTCACCCTGCCCAACGGCCTGAAGGTCGTGGTCAGCGAAGACCGCACCGCCCCGGTGGTGCTGGTCGAGGTGATGTACAACATCGGCTTCCGGGTCGAGCCCAAGGGCCGCACCGGCTTTGCCCACCTCTTCGAGCACATGATGTTCCAGGGCTCGGCGCAGGTGAAGAAGATGGAGCATGTCGGCCTCCTGCAGGAGGCCGGCGGCATCGTCAACGGGTCGACCCGCTTCGACTACACCAATTACTTCCAGGCCCTGCCTTCGAACGGGCTCGAGCGCGCGCTGTGGCTGGAAGCCGACCGCATGCGGTCGCTCGACGTCAGCGCCGAGAACCTCAAGAACCAGCAGAAC
>CAYGMD010000323.1:0-3235 GCA_964350785.1 uncultured Acidobacterium sp.
CCACTGGCGCCGCCGGCCGCAGCGCCAGTGGCGGCGGTGTCCACCGAACCCGCCGGTAACGGCTTTGCCATCCAGGTGGCCGCCCTGCGCGAGCGCAACGAGGCCGACACCATCGTCAAGCGGCTGGCGGGCAAGGGCTATCCGGCATACGTGCTCGCGCCGGCCAAGGGCGCGCCGTCGGTGTATCGCGTGCGCGTCGGCAAGTTCAAGGAACGCCGCGAGGCCGACACGGTGGCCGCGCGCCTGCAAAAGGAAGAGCAGTTCAAGCCCTGGGTCGTCCGCTAGGGCGTCCCCATGGTCACCACTCCGAAATCCCGACAGCCAATCTGGCAGTTGATGGGCCGGCTGTTTCGAGCCCATCCCTGGCACGGCGTCCGCCTAGGCGAAAAGGGCTCCGACGTCGTCACCTGTTACATCGAAATCACCCCGTCCGACACCGTCAAGTACGAGCTGGACAAGGCCACCGGCCTGCTCAAGCTCGATCGCCCGCAGCGGTTCTCGAACTTCTGTCCCGCGCTGTACGGGTTGTTGCCGCAAACCTACTGCGGCGAGCGCGTCGCGGAGCTGAGCGCCGAGAAGACGGGCCGGCCCGCGATCGAAGGCGACCTGGATCCGCTGGACGTGTGCGTGCTGTCGGAACGGCCGGTGTCGCATGGCGACATCCTGCTGCAGGCGATTCCCATCGGCGGCTTGCGCATGATTGACGGCAGTGAGGCCGACGACAAGATCGTCGCCGTGCTTGTCGGCGATTCGGCGTACGGCGGCTTCCGCGACATCAAGGATTGTCCCGAGGCGCTGGTCGCGCGCCTGATCCACTACTTCGAGACCTACAAGCTGGTGCCCGGCACCAACGAGAACCCCTGCGAGATTACCCACGTCTATGGCCGCGACGAAGCGTTCGAAGTGATTCGCCGCGCGCAAGCCGACTACCACGAGAAGTTCGGCTCGCTCGAATCGCTGCTCGACGCGGCGATGAAGGCCTAGCCGTTCCCCGATGATGCCGCTTGCCACCGTCGCCGCGGCCGCCTCGGGCGTGTTGCTGGCGCTCTCGTTCCCGCGCTACGGCCACCCCGCGCTTGCCTTCATTGCCCTGGTGCCGCTGTATGTCGCCCTGAGCGGCTGGAACGGCCAGCCCGGCCGGACGCCGGGTGTCACCACCGGCCGTGGCTTTCGCCTCGGCCTGATCGCCGGCTTCATCCACTTCGCCGGCACGGTCTACTGGACCGGCGCGACGGTGCAGACCTTTGGCGGCCTGCCATGGCCGGTCGCGGTGTTCGTCACCGGCCTGCTCGTGCTCTACATGGCCACCTTTGTCGCGCTGGCATCGGCGGCGTCGGCCATCTTCATTCGCCAGTTCGGGTTCATCGGGCTGGCGCTGGCCCCGGCGGCGTGGGTGGCCACCGAATACACCCGCGGATTCCTGTTCGGCGGCTTCCCGTGGATCCCGCTCGGCAACACGATGGTGACCTTGCTGCCGATCGCGCAGCTGGCGAGCCTGGCCGGCGTGTTCGGCTTGTCGGCGCTCGTCGCGTTGATCAATGCCGGGTTTGCCGCGACGGCGCTCGCCGTGGGGCGCGCGCGGGTCGTGGCGTTTGCCGGCACCGTCCTGCTGATTGCCGCCGTGTCCGTGTGGGGCGGCCAGCGCCTGGCCGACAACCGGCTCACGCAAGGGGTCCCGGTGCGCGTCGGGCTAATCCAGGGCAACATCGCGCAGGCCGACAAGTGGAACCCGGCGCGGGCCGGCATGATCGTCGAGCGCTACCTGCAGCTGACCCGCCAGGCGGCGGCCAATGGCGCCGAGTTCCTGGTGTGGCCGGAGTCGGCCACGCCGTTCTTCTTCCAGGACGAACCCGGGGGCGAGGTCGTTCGCCGGCTGGTGCGCGAGCTGGGCACGCCCCTGCTGCTGGGCAGCGACGAAGTGGAGCGCGGGCCGGCCGGCGATCAGTATTACAACTCCGCCTTCCTGCTGGATCCGGCGGGGGCCACCGCCGCGGTCTATCGCAAGATCCACCTCGTGCCGTTCGGGGAGTACGTGCCGTTTCAGCGCGCCCTGTTCTTCGTCGGGCCGCTGGTCGAGGCCGTGTCGGCGTTCACCGCCGGCGAGCGCGTGACCATGCTGCCGGTACGCGAGCACATGGTGAGTACCGCCATCTGCTACGAGGTGACGTACCCCAGCCAGGCGCGCGAAGCGGTGCGGCAGGGGAGCGAGCTGCTGACGACCATCACCAACGATGCCTGGTACGGCGAGTCGTCCGCCCCCTATCAGCACTTCGAGATGGCGGCCATGCGCGCGGTGGAGCAGGGACGCTACCTGGTGCGCGCGGCCAACACCGGCGTCAGCGGCATCATCGATCCCTACGGCCGCGTGCTCATCCGGACCAGGCTGTTCGAGACGACGGCGGTGGTCGGCGAAGCGCGCTTCGTGCAGGAGCGCACGCTGTATGCCAGAATTGGGGATCTGGTTGCGTTGGTGGCCACCGTGATCACGGTGCTCGCCCTCGGCGCCGCCGCATGGCTCAAGGCCGAACGCTGAACTGCCGCCCACCGCAAGGAGACTCGCTTGGCACTCGTGATTGACGACCTCGTCCGCCGCTCCACCGACCTGCTGAAGCGGGCCGCCGACATGCGGAGCTATCTTTGACGATGCGCATGATCCGGGTGAGCTAGCGCAACTCGAGGGCAAGATCGCCGGGCCGTCGTTCTGGGACAACCAGACCGACGCCCAGAAGACCCTGCTGCGCCAGCGCCGCCTGACCCAGGACATCGAGCTCAGCGCGAGCCTCGCCAAGAAAATCGACGACATCGGCGTGCTGCTCGAGTGGGCCCGCGCCGGCGAAGACGTGCTGGCCGACCTGGCGCGCGCCCTCGACGCGCTGGACGAACAGGTCGAGGCCGCCGAAACCAAGAAGATGTTGAGCGGCGAGCACGATTTCGCCAACGCCATCATCACCATTCATCCCGGCGCCGGCGGGGTCGAGTCGCAGGACTGGGCCGAGATGCTGCTGCGCATGTATTTGAAGTGGGCCGAGCGCCGCGGCTTCAAGCGCGAGATGCTCGAGTACCAGCCCGGCGAAGAGGCGGGGCTGAAGAGCGTGACCTTCACGCTGACGGGGGAGTATGCCTTTGGCCTGATGGCGGCTGAGGCCGGCGTGCACCGCCTGGTGCGCATCTCGCCGTTCGACCAGGCGGCGCGGCGGCACACCTCGTTCGCGTCGGTCTACGTATGGCCCGAGTT
>CAYGMD010000324.1:0-3150 GCA_964350785.1 uncultured Acidobacterium sp.
AGATCGTTGGCGCCCGGCTGCACCTGCGCGCCAACTGCGCGGCGCGGACGACGGTCAACGACATCCGCCCGATTGCCGAGATCACCCAGCGCACGGGCCTGCCGATCGAGGTCGGCGCCTTCATCGGCTCGTCGCCGATCCGGCAATACACCGAGGGCTGGACCATCGACTGGCTGCTGAAGAGCACGGAAGACGCCATCAAGTTCGCCGTGGCCGAGGGCCTCGAGGTCATGTACGTGACCGAGGACACGACCCGCGCCGACCCGGAGACGCTGCGCCGGCTCTACGTCTGCGCGATTCGCGCCGGCGCCAAGCGCATTTGCCTGGCCGACACGGTCGGCCACGCCACGCCCTGGGGCGCCACGGCGGTGGTCAAGTTTGCCGCGCAGGTGATCAAGGACGAGGGCGCCGACGTCGGCATCGACTGGCACGGCCACCGCGACCGCGACCTGGCCATCATCAACAGCATTGCCGCGCTCGAGGCCGGCGCCTCGCGCGTGCACGCCGCGGCGCTGGGCATCGGCGAACGCGTCGGCAACACGCCCATGGACCTGCTGCTCGTCAACTTCGTGCTGATGGGCTTTCTCGAACGCGACCTGACGCCGTTGATGCCGTACTGCGAGGCGGTGTCGGAAGCCTGCGGCGTGCCGATTCCCGACAACTACCCCGTGATTGGCAGGGACGCGTTCCGCACCGCGACCGGCGTGCACGCCGCGGCAGTGGTCAAGGCGTGGCGCAAGGGCGATCGCGAGCTGATGGACGCGGTCTACTCGGCCATCCCCGCCAGCCTGGTCGGCCGGCAGCAGGAGATCGAAGTCGGGCCGATGTCGGGGAAGTCGAACGTGCTGTTCTGGCTCGAACAGCACGGCATTCCGGCCAGCGACCCGGTGGTCGACCGCGTGTTCGCGAAGGCAAAGGGATCGACGACCGTGCTGACGGAAGCCGAGATTCTCGCCGAAGTCTACCGCTGAGACAGGGGCCACAGAGACACAAAGACACGGAGAAACGTTTTTCAAAATACAAGATTGCCGGTTAGCAGCACTTGTATTTCAAAAAAGGTCTTCTTCGTGCCTCTGTGTCTTTGTGGCCTTAGTTCTTGAGCAGGCGCGCTTCAATCTCCGGCAGCGCCGCGACCACCACATCTCCCACCACTTGCAGGCTGCGCGCCGAGACCGCGTCGAGCGTGTCTTGCGCCGTGTGCCAGGCGGCGTAGTCGAGATCGATGATATCGAGCGACGGCACGCCAGCCTTGAGGAAGTGCAGGTGGTCGTCCTCGACGGCCATCGCCTCGGTGATGAAGTGGCGCTGGTGGCCGAGCTTGCGCGCCGCGTCCCAGACGATGTCGGTGAGCCACGGCGTGGAGTTGGACTCGCGGCGGATATTCAGGTCGCGGTCGCCGATCATGTCGAGCAGGATCATGGCCCGCAGCGACTTCAGCGTGCCGGTCTTGCGGGCGACCTCCACGTAGTGACGGCTGCCGTAGGTGTGGTCGGGGTCGCGCCACTCGCCGGTGGCTTCCTCGCCGTCGAGAAACAGCAGTTCAATGGTGAAGGGCAGCTGCCGGCGCGCCTTGATCACGCGCGCCAGCTCCAGCAGCGCCGCGGTGCTCGAGGCGCCGTCGCTGGCGCCGACGAAGCGGAATTCGCGGAACAGCTTGGTGTCGAAGTGGCTGGCGAGGACGATGCGGTCGGGGCGCCGCCCGGGGATGGTCGCGATCAGGTTGACCATCTTGATCGGGCCGAGCGGCGTGCTGGCCTCCCAGGCCTGCTCGACGGTCGTGAGGCCGATGGCGGCCAGCGTCCGGGTGATGTATTCGCGGTTCTTGAGGTTGCCGGCGGAGCCCGCGGGCCGCGGGCCGATCGCCACCTGCTGGCGCAGGTGATCCCACGCCCTGGAACTATCGAACACCTTCGGCGCCTGGGCCGAGGCGGCCGCTGCGGCCAGCAACAACATTGCCAGGATAAGCGACCGCATCGTCACTCCTTAGCGCTGGTCCATCGCCACGTAGTTGCGGGTCTGCGCGCCCTCGTAAATCTGCTTGGGCCGCGCAATCTTGGTCTCCGGGTCGAGCAGCATCTCTTCCCACTGCGCGACCCAGCCCACCGTGCGGGCGATCGCGAACAGCACGGCGAACATCTCGACCGGGAAGCCCATGGCCTGGTAGATCAGGCCCGAGTAGAAGTCGACGTTCGGGTAGAGCTTGCGGCTGACGAAGTACTCGTCTTCGAGGGCGATGCGCTCGAGTTCGAGGGCGATGTCGAGCAGCGGGTTCTTGCCCGTGACCTCGAACACCTCGTACGCGGTCTTCTTGATGATCTTGGCGCGCGGGTCGTAGTTCTTGTAGACGCGGTGGCCAAAGCCCATCAGGCGGCCTTCGCCGGCCTTGACCTTCTTGATGAAGGCGGGGATGTGGTCGACCGAGCCGATTTCCTTGAGCATGCGCAGCACGGCTTCGTTGGCGCCGCCGTGCAGCGGGCCGTAGAGCGCGGCGGCCGCGCCAGCCAGCGCCGAGAACGGATCGACGTTCGAGCTGCCGATGGCGCGCATCGAGCTGGTGGAGCAGTTCTGCTCGTGGTCGGCGTGCAGGATGAACAGCACGTCGAGCGCCCGCTCGAGCGCGGCGTTCGGCTTGTACTTGACCTCGGTCATCTTGAACAGCATGTTCAGGAAGTTGCCGGTGAAGCTGAGGTCGTTGTCGGGGTAGACGTAGGGCCGGCCGATGCTGTGGCGATAGGCGTAGGCGGCAATGGTCGGCGTCTTGGCGATCAGGCGGTGGATCTGCTTCTGCCGCGACTCGGCGTTGAAGATCTGCTTGCCGTCGGGATAGAACGTCGACATGGCGCCGACGGTGCTGATGAACACGCCCATGGGGTGGGCGTCGTAGGTAAAGCCCTCCATGAACTTCTTGATGTTCTCGTGCACCATCGTGTGCATGGTGATCTGGTGCGTCCAGGCGCCGAGCTGGGCCTTGTCGGGGAGCTCGCCATACAGGATCAGGTAGGCCGTTTCCAGGTAGGTGCTGCTCTCGGCCAGTTGTTCGATGGGGTATCCCCGGTACATCAGGATGCCCTTGTCGCCGTCGATGAACGTGATCTTGCTCTTGCAGGCCGCGGTGTTCATGAACGCCGGGTCGTAGGTGCACAACCCCGG
>CAYGMD010000325.1:0-3112 GCA_964350785.1 uncultured Acidobacterium sp.
TGACCGCCGAGCACGGCCAAGGCAGACAGACTGCGCACGAACTGTTCGCCGGTAACTGTTTGCTGCGGCGCGATGCCTCCGCGGATGGCGGCGGGCTTGGCGCGGCCGAATTCGCGTGCGAGATCGACGATGCCCTGCTCCGGAATGCCGCACACCGCCGCCGTGTCGGCGAGAGAGCACTGCGACGCTTCCTTGCAGTACTCGTCGAGATCCACGGCAGCGCGGGATGCGAACGGCAGATCGGCGAGGCCGTCCTCGAGCAGAACGCGGCCGATGGCGAGCGCGAGCACATGATCAGTGCCGGGGCGGATAGGCAGGTGCACGTCGCATCGAGCGGCGGTAATCGTGCGCCGCGGGTCGATCGCGATCAGGCGCGCGCCGTGCCGTCGTCGTGCCTCCAGCATGAAGGCAAACGTGTGATGCGACGTGGAAAGGAGGTTACAGCCCCAGAGCAGAATGAGCTGCGAGTGGACGAACTCTTCGGGATCGAACCCCCGTGGTGTCCCCTCCGCCTCGAGCACATTGCCCGACGCACCGCAGACGCTGCCCGTCTGGCGCGACGCGCCAAGTGCGTGGAAGATCCGGCGCAGCGCCCGGCGCTGAACGACACCCATCGAGCCGAGGTAATCGAACGAGAACAGGGCAGCGGGCCCGTGCTCTTGGATGACCTGCTGAAACCGTGTGGCCGTCACGTCCAGTGCGGCATCCCAAGAGATTGGCTCGAACCGTCCTTCCCCTTTTCCCCCCACGCGCCGGAGGGGACGGAGCAGGCGATCGGAGGCGTAGGTACGCTTCTCGTAGTCGTTGACCTTCGCGCACAATGTGCCGCGCGTGATCGGATGATCGCGCGCGCCTTCCATGCGCTGGACGACGCCGTTCTCGACGTGGGCGAACCAGGAGCAGCTGTCCTGACAATCCAGCGGGCAACAGCCGCGGACATGCGACGAAGTCACAGGCGTTCTCTCTAGTCTTAGTCTAAGGCTAGGGAAGGCGCGAGTATACAAGTCTATACGGGGGATAAGAGGTGTGCGCGTCGCCGCCGCCCTCGTCAGGAGGCTTCGACGAACTGAGGCTTGTCCCCTCGTCGATCTGTCAGATTTTCAATCGGCGGAACTGTCAGATTTTTGACCGGCGTTGACAGTGGTTGTGTTGATCCGCAATAGAGGCAGGGCTCGCCCGCGTCAGCTTCTGCCGCCCGCGACGTCAGGCCCATGCGCACACCCGATCAAACGCAACGTGATCGACTGGTATTTCGATCATCATGCCTTGTGGACCTCTGAAGAGCGCCGCCTCAGGCGACCAGCACCCGCGCCCGCCCCGCAGTCCGAGCGCGCGGCTTCACGACGATCTCCACGTCGCTACCGAGCAGGACGAGTAACCGAACGAGCCGATCGAGTGAGAACCCGGCGAGACGGCCTCGGACCAACGCCGACACCTTCGGCTGATCGATGTTCAGCAATTCAGCTGCCGCGGCCTGCGTCAGTCGGCGCTTAGCGATCGCCTCGGCAATCTTGCGGGCGAGTTCCGCCTTTGCGAGCGCCTCCGCCGGACGCGGGTGCCCGAGATCCTCGAACACGTTGCCGCTCCCGACGATGTAGTCCTTCCGTGCCATCGGTCTACTCCTTCTTCCTGCTGATTTCGGTGGCCTGCTTCAGTCGCTGTTTGATCAAATCGATATCTGCCTTCGGCGTCGCCATGCCGCTCTTCGATTTCTTCTGGAACGCGTGCAGCACGAACACACGATCGGCGAACCGGACGGTATACACCGAACGGAACGTGTCCCCGCGGTGATCCGAGACGACCTCCAACACGCCCGACCCCAGCGCCTTCAGCGGCTTGGACGACACGTGCTTCTGGCCGCACTGGGCCAGGTAGATCGCATAGCCCATCTCGTCCTGCACGGCGGCCGGGAACTCCTTGAGGTCGCGAAGGGAGTCGCCGAGCCAGATCACGGGCTTTAAAGACGGCGCCGGCATCTTCGGACCAGCATGCCATATTTGGCATGGGCCGCGCGAATGTCAATTGCTCGCCAAATGTGATGGTCGGTTGAGCAGGGGAGGGCCGATGTCGTCAGTCTTGGCGGCGTGCAAGGCTTCGCCCCAAACTTGCGTTCAGACAAGTAGGGACGGGTCCGCCTTACGGAAGAGTTTGGCTGGGTGTTAGGGACGGAATTCGCAACTGGCTGCTGGCGGCGGCGTGACGCCAAGTCAGCGGAATCACCAATGGCACCGGCGGTTTGGAGCGTGCCGGCGAAAATTGTCATGGTCGGCTGTCCGAAATGTGTCGACAGATTTCGGACACTCTGTCGGTCCTGCTGAGCTCGGCGAACCCCCTCGCCTCACGTCGCGATCAACATCGGTCACCCTTGCCGGGCCTGGCTCGGGCTGCGCGAGCGTCGAGCGCGTGCAGGACTTCGTCAACAGCATCGCCGAAGCCCCAGCCGACGTCTTGCGCACGCACCTGGATGCGACCCAGACGGGCTCTCACCTGCGCGCGTACATCCGCGGGCAACGTGTCGAACGCCTTCGCCACGGCGTCCAGCCGGATCTGGAGCGCGTTGAAGTAGGCCTCATCGCCGTAGCCCAGGTCCGCGGCTTGCTCAGTTCCCGCCTCCACAAACGTCAGCATGAGGTCGACGGTGCCGGATACATCGCCCGTGGAGCGCCGGTAATCGACGATGGCTGCGGCTGCGTCGCGGACGCTGACCTGGCGCTTGCTGAACGGGTCTGGGTATATCGCGCTGGCGACCAGGCGCCGGTACTCCTCGATGGCGCGACTCCCGGGAGTCAGGCGGGAGTGAAGGAAGCGGCGATTGGCGACGCTCGCGGCGTAAAGTTCGCCAAGAAGCGACACGAGGTCCTTGTGGTCGAATGCCTCGAGCCGTGCCTTCACGTCGCTCCACTTCTTGCGCTTAGTCCGTTCGGCCATGATCGATTGGTGCTGTCTCGGTCGCGGACGCGCCTATCGTCGTCCAGACCAGCGGCGGTACGCCGCGACCCACTCGGCGCCCTTCGGACGGGGGACGGGCAGCTCGAGATCCAACAGCCGCACCTTCTGACGCTTCCCGCGGCGTCGACAAATGGCAATCAGTTCATCTGCGCCGCGAAGATCG
>CAYGMD010000326.1:0-3110 GCA_964350785.1 uncultured Acidobacterium sp.
ACTACACCGAGAAAAGATTATTTTCGGTCGCTGAGCCGAGACACGGAGAAGAACGGAGGCACGGAGAGCTCCGTCGCTCCGTAACACTCCGTGTCTCGTCAGATCACTTTACATTCACGACAACATGGGCGGTGGTCCAGCAGCACTGATCGCCGCCGCCGCCGTTGCCTGAGCTGTCGTTGACCTGGGCCCGCAGCCAGTAGGTGCCCGGGGCGCTGAACGTGGCGGTGGTCTTCGCCTCGACGAACTTCTTCGCGTCGCCGCCATTGACCAGCGAAATCGTCTCGTCGGCGATCTTCACGTCGCCGGGACCGCGATACTTCCTCCAAATCACCTGGATGTCGCCGCGCGGACGCCGGGCTTCCGCGCCGCCACCGGGAGCCACCGGCGTGAGCGGCACCACGCGGCCGCCGATGAAGGCCGGCAGCGGTTCGTTCGCGGGCTTGGCGCCCGCCGGGCGGCCGGCGGCCGGCGCCGCCGCCGGTGGTTCCGCGCCGGACTCGAAGGTGATTGTCGGCGGCTGATCGGCCGCCCACGCGGTGAGGTCGAGCGGCTGGCCCACGGTGGCAGCCAGGGTCGCCACCGTCCGCTCCTTCGGCGGCCCGATGTATTCGGTGCCGTTCATCACGAACTTGATGCGCGGCGGCTCGTTGCCGTTCGCGGTGTTCTTGTAGAAATCAATCCAGTACGGCGGGTTCGTCCAAAACGACACGGTGTTCTTGTGGCCGTTGGCCACGATCGTCCACGTCAGCTTCTTGTTGCCCCAGTCCTTGGGCACCGTGATCGCGAACATGCCGTACTGCCGCCCGGTCAGGAAGTGCGTCGGCTGGCCGAAGTCCGGCCCGCCCGGCTCGATGCTGTTCTCGGGTCCGACCGGAATGTCGACGACCTGCGTCCGGTTGCGGTTGAAGTAGCCGAGCAGCAGCGCGGTGGTGCCGTCCTGCAACGGCCCCCAGCCCTCGAAGGTGGCGTAGATCGGGCCGCCGGCGTTGGTCACCGGCTCGGCCAGCACGCCGCCCGGCGGCGCCTTGACCTGGCTCTTGCCCGTAAGTACGAGGCAGGCCGTCACCATGGCGGTGGCCATGGTGACGGTGACAAAACGATGGTTGCGCATTGTGCGGGTTCTTACTGCTGCTGTGGCGCAGCGGTGGTGGTGCTGACGGCCTTGCGGCGCTCTTCGATGGCGGCGCGATAGTCAGCATCGTTCAAGTAGGTCACGTTGACCCAGGCGTGCGCCATCTCGTCCACCGTGCGATCGCCGTAGCCCACCCACACGTTCGGATCGGGGTTGGCCTTGTTGGCGGCCGTGTTGTCGTGCCACGCGGTGACCTTGATGATGGTGCCCTTGGGCAGGAGCGGGGCCGCCGTCTCCTTGTAGACGTAGGTGTTGTGCCAGTTGAAGTTGAAGTCGGCGACGTGGCTGATCACCTGCGTCTGGCCGTTGGGCAGGATCGCTTCCATCGTCATCGCCTTGCCGCGCAGGTGCATGTGCGGCTGGTAGCTCTCGACGCGGCCGTTCTCGCGCAACAGGAAGTAGCCTTCCGTCGCCTTGATGGTGTTGGGCGGCAGGTCGAGGCCCGAGCCGAGGGCGCCGACACCGGTGCCGCTCGTGCCGCCCATCAGGTGCAGCACCTGGCGGAACTTCGGCTCCTGGCCTTTCGGATAGAAGTAGATGCCGAGCTCGACGGTGTCGGTGATGTCTTCGCCGCCGTTCGAGTAGTGGATGTCCCACACGATCTTCGAGCCGGGCAGCATCAGCTTGCCGCTGTTCGGGCGCATCATCTCGCCCTGCTTGCCGACCGCCCATTCCATGAACGTGCCGGGCTGCGGGTTGCCGTTGGCGTCGTCCGGGTTCTGCGCCAGCGGATCGATTTCACGCTGCTGCAGACGGGCGATCGCGTGATGCGTGATCTTGCGGCCCTTCACGCTGCCCGGGCGAATTTCCAGGGCCCGCACCCAGCGCGCTTCGGTCAGTCCGGTCTCGACGACGGGCTTCCACCAGGCGTCGTTTTGGCCGGCCTTCTGCGTCCACGGCAGGGACTTGATCACGAGGTCAGGCTCCTTCTGGCCGTACTCCTTGGCGTAGTTCCAGCCCTGCTCGTTCGGCCACACCTTCGCGGGCGGCAGGTCCTTGACGTCGCCCTTGGGCGAACCGGCGTCGACCCACTTCACGATGGTGTCGATTTCCCTGGCGGACAGCGAGCGGTCGTTTTCGAACTCGGTGATGCCCACGGTCGGGTCGATGTGCCAGGGCGGCATCTGCCGCGCCTGGACGCGGTTCTTGATCGAGCGCGCCCACGGCCGCGATTCCTCGAACGTGACGAGCGACATCGGCGCGATCGAGTCGGGCCGGTGGCAGGCCTCGCACTTGTTCTGGAAGATCGGGGCGATGTCCTTGGTGAAGGTTGGACCGGTCGCGGTCTGTGCGGCGGCGGGGGCGGTCGCCGCGCTGAAGGCGGCGGCGGCCACGAGCATACCGAAGGGCGTCAAGATCCGGCTCATCTCAGGCTCCTTTTCCGCTCCAGGTCACAACGGTCCCGGGCGTAGAACGCGGAAAATATAGCAGAAACCACACCGGCCCCGGGATAAACGTCTCCTCGGCATTCCCGTGGTCAAGCCCGGAAATCACATTCGGGTACACATTTCCGGCGCCACTCTCGTATTCTCTGCACAGTTATGGCCTATAAACTCACGGTCAACGGCAAATCGGCGAGCGTCGACGCCCCGGCGGACATGCCGCTGCTCTGGGCGCTGCGCGACATCCTCAGCCTCAAAGGCACGAAATACGGCTGCGGCATCGGCGCCTGCTGCGCGTGCACCGTGCACGTGGACGGCAAACCCGTCCGTTCGTGCCAGACGCGGGTCTCGGCCGTCAAGGGCGCGATCACCACCATCGAGGGCCTGTCGGCCGACGGCACGCACCCGGTGCAGCTGGCGTGGCAGGAGATCGACGTGCCGCAGTGCGGCTACTGCCAGGCCGGCCAGATCATGGCCGCCTCGGCCCTGCTCGCCACCAACCCGCGTCCGACCGACGCCGACATCAACACCGCGATGAACGGCAACATCTGCCGCTGCGGCACTTACGTCCGCATCCGCGAAGCAGTCAAGCG
>CAYGMD010000327.1:0-3098 GCA_964350785.1 uncultured Acidobacterium sp.
GTTGGGCACGACGCGGGCAAAGCCGAGCCGCGCGGCGAGGGCCGCGGTGTCGACGGCGTAGCCGGTGCCGGCGATGGCGCCCGAACCAAGCGGCAGCGCGTTGGCCTCTTCGCGCGCGATCTCGAGGCGGTGGTGGTCGCGGCGCAAGGCGGCGGCGTGGCTCAGCAGGAAATGCGAGACCAGCACCGGCATCGCCCGGCGCATGTGCGTGTACGACGGCATCAGCGCGTCGCCGGCCCGCTCGGCCTGGTCCGCAAACGCGGTGATCGCCGCGCGCAGCCTGGCCTGCAGCAGCGGAATGCGGCGGCGCAGGTACAAGCGCAAGTCGAGCGACACCTGCTCGTTGCGCGAGCGGCCGGTGTGCAGGCGCCGGCCGGCGTCACCGACGCGGGCCACGAGCTGGCGCTCGACAAAGCTGTGCACATCTTCATCGTCGCCGGCGACCCACGCCGGATCCGTCCGGCCCTGCTCGAGGATCGCCGCCAGGGCGCCGGCAATCGCCTCGGCGTCGGCGGCGTCGAGCACGCCGGCCCGCGCCAGCGCTTCGGCCCACGCAAGGCTGCCGGTGACGTCGTCTTCGAACAGCCGGCGATCGAACGGAAACGAGACGCCGAAATCAAACGCCGCGGGATCGGGAGCCGAGTCGAAGCGGCCGGACCAAAGATGTTGGGACATGAAAGTTGAAACTTGAAAGTTGACGAGTTGACAGTTTCAGTTACGCGTTCAAGGTTCGGCCGACGATGTGAGTGCCGCCCTTGAACAGTTTCACACGAACGGTGCCGCTCACGGCTTCCTGGGCCGCCGTGGCGTAGGCATCGAGGCCCTGGCGCAAGCGCCCGAACCACTCGCCGCGGCCGAGCACGCCGGCGTAGGCGGCCGACACCGCCGGCGCGAACCGGACCAGGCCTTCCGACGCGGACAGGCTCTCGAGCTCACGGTGGGCGTGGTGCAGCACGGCGGCGGCCGGCGCTTCGTAGAGCACGCGCGAACGCGAGCCGTCGGCGCGGTTCTTCACGCGATCGAAGCGGCCCACGCCGTGCTCGCCGGCAATCGTCGAGAGGCTCTCGATCAACTCGGCGGGCGCCATGCTGAGGCCGTTGATGGCCGTGGGCGTGCCGCGCGCGAAGGTCAGTTCCACCACCGCCGGCACGTCGGGCGTTTGCGCCAGCCCACGGGTCCGCGCGAAGACCGGGTCCGGCGGCTCGGCCGACGCGTCATCGCCGGGACGGCCGACGGTGCGGCCCCACAGGTTATCGTCCACGCGATCGGCACCGGCCTGCGGCGGGGCGATCCCGATGCGTTCGGCATACTCGGCGACCTGGGCCGGGGTCATGCCATCGGCGCACGCCGTGACCTGCACCGACCCGTCGAGCGCCCGCAGGGGTCGGTCGAGCCGCGCGCGATCGCGGCCCGCCGAGCCGTGGGCCACGCTCGCCGCGCCTTCAATGCGCGCAATCTCGATCACCTTCGCGGCGATCAACGGCCGCGACAGCGCGGTCGCCATCGGATAGCGGCCGCCGGCCAACGCGCCGGCCCGCAGCGCCGGCCAGGCGAAGTCGCGGATGAACTCGTCGCGGGCGTCAATCACGTGCGCGCGCACGGCGCCGGCGGCCAGCGCCCGATCGCGAATCTCGGCCAGGTCAGTGGCCAGCCCGACATCGATCGTGACGGCGACCACGCCGGCGCCATGGCGATCGGCCAGCCATGGAATCGCCACCGACGAGCGCAGCCCGCCGGAGTAGGCCAGGACGATGGGTCCGGTCACCGCGCGAGCTCCCTCAGTTTCTTGACCACCGCCAGCGCATTCTTCGCGTCGCGGGCAATGATCAGCAGGGTGTCGTCGCCCGCGAGCGTGCCCACGACTTCGGGCATCCGCGCGCGATCGATGGCGAGGCCCAGGATCTGCGCCTGCCCCGCGCCGGTGCGCAGGACCACCAGCTGCTGCACCGGTTCGATGCTGATCAGGTACTCGGTCAGCGCCTTGCCGAGCGAGCCGAGCGCCGTCGGCTGCGGCGTCTCCTCAACCGCCGACGGCTGGTAGGCGCCGTCCGACGACCGCTTCAGCAGCCCCAGTTCCTTGATGTCGCGCGACAGTGTCGCCTGGGTCACGACGAAGCCGCGCGCGGCGAGGCGCTGGCGAAGCTGCTCCTGGCTGCGCACGGCCTCGTGCTCGACAACGTCCAGGATGGCGGAGAGGCGCTGGGCTTTCATATTTATGCGTCTGAATGAATCAGTATACACAACCAGGCTCCAAATTCATGCAATTTTGTATTGACACGCCTGAATACGCTCTGTATAAGTATTCCTCTGGGCGCATAACTTTTCACCGCGCCATTGCGATTAGAGGATGAACCGTCAGATGGACACACAGGTGGTGAACGAAACGGAAGGGGACCAGCGCGGCGAACAGGCCCGCATTCGCGTGGCCGTGGCCGGCGCGACCGGCTTTGCCGGCCAGGAACTGATTCGCCTGCTCGCCCGCCACCCCAACGTCACCATCGCTGCCGCCACCGGTTCGCAGGCCACGAGCGCGCCCCGCAGCCTGCCCGCGTTGCGGCGGATCTGGGATGGCACCGTGGTGCCGCTCGATCCGGCCGCGCTGGCCGGGACGGCCGACGCCGTCTTCTTGGCCCTGCCCGAGGCGGCCGCCGCCGAACTGGCGCCCGGGCTGCTCAGCGCGGGCATGCGGGTCATCGACTTGTCGGGCGCCTTCCGGCTGCGAGACGAGGCGGCGCGGGCGCGGTGGTATCCCGCCACCCGGACCCTGCCTTCGGGCGTGGCGTACGGCCTGACCGAGTTCGAGTTCGAGGCGATTCGCACGGCGCGCTTGCTGTCGAACCCCGGCTGCTACCCGACCGCCTCGCTGCTCGGCCTGCTGCCGCTGCAGCGCGCGGGGCTGCTGCTGGCCGGCGCCGATATCGTGATCGACGCCAAGTCGGGCGTCTCGGGCGCGGGCAAGGCGCCGTCGGATCGCACGCACTTCTCCGAGAACCACGGCAGCGTCGCCGCGTACACCCCGTTCGGCCATCGCCATGCGCCGGAGATGGAGCAGGCCCTCGGCCGCACGGTTGGAGAGGTAGCCCTCGGCACCCGCGTAC
>CAYGMD010000328.1:0-2962 GCA_964350785.1 uncultured Acidobacterium sp.
CGGCGTGTACTGGCGGCGGCACGCCGAGCACAGGCGGCGGACCAGGCGCTGCGCCACGACGCCGATGGTGGCCGACGCGATCACGTACGGCTCGACGCCGATGTCGGTGAGGCGCGTGATCGCCGACGGCGCGTCGTCGGTGTGCAGCGTCGTCAGCACGAGGTGGCCGGTCTGCGCCGCCTGCATGGCGATGCGGGCCGTCTCGTTGTCGCGGATTTCGCCGACCAGGATCACGTCGGGGTCCTGGCGCAGGATCGAGCGCAGCGCGCTGGCGAAGGTCAGCTTGATCTTCTCGTTGACCTGCGTCTGGTTGATGCCGGGCAACTGGTACTCGATCGGATCCTCGATGGTGATGACGTTGGTGCGTTCCGACTGCACCGCCATCAGCGCCGAGCACAGCGTGGTGGTCTTGCCGCTGCCGGTCGGGCCGACCACCAGGATCATGCCGTGCTGGAACTTGAGGAAGCCGCGCAGGTCGATCAGCGCCGTCGACGAGAAGCCCAGCTCCTCGAGCGGCGGCACGCCGCGGTTCTGGTCGAGCACGCGCAGCACCATCTTCTCGCCGTGCAGCGTGCGCAGGGTCGAGGCGCGGAAATCGACGTCCTTGCCTTCCTCGGTGGCCACCCGGACGCGGCCGTCCTGCGGCAACCGCTTCTCGGCGATGTCCATGCCCGCCATGATCTTCAGCCGCGCGATCAGGCCTTCGTGGACCCACTTGGGCAGGTCCATCACTTCCTTCAGCAGGCCGTCGAGGCGGTGCCGGATCAGGACGCCCTTTTCCATGGGCTCGACGTGCACGTCGCTGGCGCCCGCCTTGATGGCGCTCTTCACCACGAGGTCGACCAGGTCGATGATCGGCGCCGCCTCGCTGCGCTCCTTCAGCCCGGCGATCGGCTCGTAGCCGTCCTCGTCGGGCCGCCTGATCAGCGCCGACTCGCCGCCGGCCTGGGCCTCGCGCGCGGCCTGGCGCGTCACCGGCACGCCGGCCGGCGACCCGCCGGTGCGCATCAACGCCTTGTCGGGATAGCCGGCGGCAATCGCCTCGAGGATGTCGGCGCGCGTCGCCACCACCTGCTTGATGCGATAGCCGGTCTGGAACTCGAGGTCCTGCACGAGGCTGAACAGCAGCGGGTCGGCCATCGCCACCGTCAGCAGGTTCTTGTCGAGCCGGACGGCGACACACGATCGCTTGAGCGCGACCTCCTTGGCGATCAAGGTCACGGCGGCGGTGTCGGGAGGATTTTCGGCGAGGTTGAGGTACGGGAAACCGAGCTGGTAGGCCAGGGCCTTGGCAATCTGGCGTTCGGTGGCCAGGTTCAGGCGTACGAGGACCGCGCCGAGCCGCTCGCCCGTACGCTTGTGCTCCGACAGCGCCGACTGCAGGTCGTCCTCCGTGATGAGGCCGGCCTGAATCAGGCACTCACCCAGCTTCTTGCGCATCGTTCCCTTCGTGCCCGGCGGATATCAATCCGTCAGCGCAGGCTGTCCGCCGTAGCGCCCGCGCGAAGGCGGAAGTCTTGATCATAGGAAGCGCCATCGCTCGACGCAACCATGGCCGTCGCGCCATTTCCGGCTGGATCGTGCAATTCCGCGCAGGCGGCGAGCTCGGCAACAACATCCCCTAACTCTTTCGGTCCAGAGAGGTTGCCGCCATAGGGCCTTCTGGGGTTACCCTGTCCATCAGGACATTTACGTGGACATCAATCGCGAAGACGCCGGCCTCAATTCCAGCATCGACGTCGACCTGCGCCGTCACGTCGCCCAATTACTGGCCGACCGGCGCGACGTCATCGTCGCTGACACGGTGGCGACGTTCCCCCTCGCCAGCGGCTCGCGCCGGCTCGACGCCGACTACTGCGTGCGCCTCGGCAAACTGGTCACCCGCCTGCTCGGCGACGCCGTCGTCGAGGGCCGCCTCGATTCACGCAGCGCCGGCATCAGCGAACTGACCGCCATCGCCGCCGAACGCGAGGTGTCGCCCGAGCAGCTGTTCATGTTCGTGCACATCGTCATGGGCACCAGCATCGACGAGCTGTCGCTCGACCCGCGCATCGGCGTCAACACCGAACCCTGGCCGCAGACCGCGCAGATCGTACGCCGCGCCACCTTCGACCTGCTCGCGGCGTGGACGACGCGCTCGATGGACACGCCGCTGCGCTCGGCGATCGAGGATGCGCTGACGACCCTGCACACCCGGCCGGTGCTCGACGCCGTGCTGCCCAAGGAGTGCTGCCGCGCCGAGCGCTTCGAGCACTGGCTGTCGATGATGCTGATCGACGTCGACGACCTGTCGGGCATCAACCGCCACCACGGCTACGGCGTCGGCGACCGGATCCTGGAGCGCATGGGCATCCTGCTGCGCGCCTACTTCCGCCAGCACGACTGGGTGGTGCGCTACGCCGAAGACACGGTCGCGGTGCTGCTGCCCGAGACAACGCCGGCCGACGCCAAGACCCTGGCGGACCGGACGCGCGTGATGGTCGAGGACCGGCTCACGTTCCGCGACTACCGCACCGACCAGCGCGCGGCGGTGACGGTCAGCATTGCCGTGACCAGCGCGCGGGCGCTCGAGGGCGAGCCGATCGACCACGAGCGCTTCATCCTGGAGGCGGAGGCGGCGCTCGTGCGCGCGAAAGGCGGCGGCCGCAATCGCGTCGAGCAGGTGGAATTGCTGCCGCGGCTGATCTCGATCGACGAGGCGACCGGCCGCCTCGGCACGACCATCGAAGGCATTGAGCGCCTCGTCGCCGAAGGCGCGCTCGATCCAGTCAACGCCGGCCGCCACGTGCGCCTCGAGCGCGAGGCCGTCGAAGCGCTGGTGCGCGCGTCGGAATCCGACCGCGACCGCTAGCGCCACCAGCGCCGATAGGCGCGGTACTCATCGGGCCACTGTTGCGCCATTTGCCGGTCGTGGCGGCGCGCCGCCACGACATGCAGGGCGACCATGACGACGGCAGTCACC
>CAYGMD010000329.1:0-2954 GCA_964350785.1 uncultured Acidobacterium sp.
GCTCCAGGGCGCCACGCGTCCGGAAAATCTGCGGATGATGAACCTGCTCGACATCCAGGTCGAGATCCTGACGCCCGAGCAGGTCCTGACGTTCGATCGGATCGCGATGGTCGACGTACAGCCGCACTACTTCGGGGAAGCGATCAACCGCGTCGATCTCGTCGTCGACCATCATCCGGAACAGTCCGGGTATACCGCCGTCTACAAGGACATCCGCGCCGACTACGGCTCGACGTCCACGATTCTGACCGAGCACCTGCGCGCGGTGGACATCAACATCTCCGAGCGCACCGCGACGGCGATGCTCTACGCCATCAAGTCGGACACGCTGTTCTTCAACCGCCACGCCAACCGCGCCGACCTCGACGCCTTTTCGTACCTCTACCCGCTCGCGGACGCCACGATGATCCGCAAGATGGAAGGCGCGGAAATCACCGCCGAACGGCTCGATTACCTGATCAAGGGCTGGCAACAGGGCCGCATGATGGAACACGTGTTCTGCGCGTTCCTGGGCGAGCCGCCGCGCGACGACTTCATTCCGTACGTCGCGGACTTCTACCTGCAGCTGGAGAACGTGCAGTGGACGGTGATCAGCGGCGTGGTGAACGACACGTTCGTCGTGTCGGTGCGCAATCTCGGCTACTCGCGCAACGCCGGCGACTTCGTGCGGCGCTGGTTCAACGACATTGGCAGCGCCGGCGGCCACCGCACCATGGCCAAGGCGGTGGTGCCGCTCGAGGCGTTCCAGAAGAAGTTCGGGACCTACGAAGGCAGCCGCATCAACCAGCGCATGCTGGAACTCGTGCTGGAGTTCCTGCACGAGACGAAAGACAAGTAGCCAGTAGCCAGAAAGACACCAGCTTTCCTGGCATCTGGTTACTCTGTGAGGGCCTGTTCGAGGTCGGCGATCAGGTCCGAGGCGTCCTCGAGCCCGATCGAGATCCGGATCATCCCCTTCGACACGCCGGCCGCCGCCAGCTCCTCGTCCGTGAGGCCGTACTGCGAGGTCAGGATCGGCAGGCTGCAGATGCTCTCGACGCCGCCCAGGCTCGCCGCGCGCTTGATCACCTTCAGCTTGTCGAACACGCGGAAGGCGGCGTCCTTGCCGCCCTTGACGTCGATCGTGACCACGCCGCCGAAGCCGCTCATCTGGCCCTTGGCGATGGCGTGATCGGGGTGCGAGGCGAGACCGGGGTAATACACCCGTTCCATGGCGCGGTGGTGCTCGAAGTGCTGCGCCACCGTCAGGGCGTTGGCGTTGTGCTGCGCCACGCGCAGCGGCATGGTCTTGATGCCGCGGCCGAGGGCAAACGCCGGCAGCGGATCCATGATGCCGCCCAGCAGACGGCGGGCCTTGGCCAGCGGCGCGAGGACCGCCCTGGAGCCGGACAACGCGCCGCCGGTGACGTCGCTGTGGCCGTTCAGGTACTTGGTGGCGCTCTGCATCGACAGGTCGACGCCCATCGCCAGCACCGGCTGGTTGAGGGCGCTGGCAAACGTGTTGTCGATCACCGACAGCACGCCGGCCTTCTTGCACGCGGCCGCGACCGTGCGCACGTCCACGCAACGCAGCGTCGGGTTGATCGGCGACTCAAACCACACGATTCTGGTCCTGGGGCCGATCACCGGCCCCAGGTCGGCGAGCTGTTCGAGGGTGATGAAGCGGCGCGAGACACCGAACTTCGCCATCAGGCCTTCAATGATGTGAAACGTGCCGCCATAGATGGCCGCGCTGCACAGGATTTCGTCGCCCGGCTTGAGCAGGGTGAGCAGCGCCGTTGAAATGGCGGCCATGCCGGAGCTGAACAACAGCGCGGCTTCCGCGCCGTCCACGGCGGCGACCTTCTGCTCCACCGCCACGACCGTCGGGTTCTCGTAGCGCGAGTACAGGTAGCCGTTGAGCTTCCCTTCCTGGTACTTGATGACGTCGGCCACCGAGTCGAACACGAACGTGCTGGTCTCGTAGATGGGCACGGTGAGCGACGGCGTCGCGCCAGTATCAATCCGTTCGCCGGCGTGAATGAGATCGGTGGCTGGTTTCATGGGACTGGCGCCTATTCTTTAACAAGAGGCAAGGAGATCAGGAAACTATTTTCTCCTGATCTCGTGGACTCCTGTTGGTCTACTCGTCGAAGTCGCGGGTCACCTGGGTCATGCGGTCACCCGAGGCACCGACGACCGGTTCGATGAACTGCCGGTAGGCGTCTTCGAAGCCCCGCTCCATCAGCTCGTCGAGCGTCTGCACGCGGTCGGACTTCTCGTCATACGCGCCGGTCAGGTCGAGCGGGCGGATCGGGTTGTGCGCGGGGCGAACCACGTAAACGCCCTGGAAGCGGTGATGCAGGTGGCGCACGGCGTCGCTGAGCGCGGCCGTTTCGGACGACGTAAGCTGTTCGCCGACCCGTCCAAAGCCGTCGAGCCGCGGCGGCCGCAGCTCGTGCGGCCCTGGCGGTTCGGGGGTCGCCGCGATAATCACCACCTGCTCCGCGCCGGCCGCCGCTGCTTCTTCGAGCAGGCGGGCGAGGCAGGCCGGCCGATCGACCAGGCGATGGGTTTCGCCGCGCCAGTACGAGTCCGGCGCGAACTGCACCAGCCGCGGATCGCTCACGCCTGGCAGGCTCATGGCGGCGGCCAGGACGTCGGCGGTAAACGCCTGGGTGCCGCTCGACAGGTCGTGCGCCTCGGCCCGCCGCAGCGACACGCCACCCGGCGGCGGGAACAACGCCTTGCGGAAGGGATCGCGGACCAGGCCGAACACCAGGTCGCGATGCGCATCCATGTCGTGCACCACCAGCAACAGCTCGCGGAAACCCGGCTGGCCCAGGTTCTCGGCCAGCAGTTCAGCGTAGCGCCGGCTCAGATCCTTGGCATCGGGCGTCCTGATGGCGGCGCCGCCCTTCAGCAGCCGCCACACGGTCTCGGTCGCGTGCCGCACGGCCACGCCGGCATCAATC
>CAYGMD010000330.1:0-2917 GCA_964350785.1 uncultured Acidobacterium sp.
GGCGCGGGCGGGGCCGGCGCTGGCATCCCCATCCGGCGGCGCTGCCGCTCGTCCTGCTTGCTGACAATCGCCTTGCGCGCCAGCACGATGTCGCCGTTGAACGACTGCGTCTCAATGCGCGCGCTGCCGGTGCCGAGCGTGAAGTTGAAGCGCTTGCTGCCGCTGCGCGCGGTCTGGCCGTCGGGCAGCTGGATGGGGAAGTCGGCGCTGAAATCGCCCTGGAACGTGCGGACGAAGATGGTGGCGTTGGTGGCGCCGCCCAGGCCGACGCGAATGTCGCCGCCATGCGTGGTCAGCCGGTAGACGCCGTGGTCGCGAATGGTGCCGTTGAACGTCAGGTCGCCGTTGACGGTCGAGGCCTCGAGGTTCGACGTCTGCGCGTTGTCGATGACGATGTCGCCGTTGGTGGTCTCGGCCGTGATCTCGCCGGTGACGTTGGTGACGCGAATGCCCTCGTTGACCGTCGTCGCCTGCACCCGCCCGCTGGCCTTATCGATGGTGATGATGCCCTCGACGGAGCGGACCGTGACCGACCCGGTGCCGCCGGTGACGCGGGCGTTGCCGTGCACCGTCTCGACGGTGACTTCGGCCGCGGTACCCTCGATGGTCGCATCGAGATAGGTGCCAGACAGGTTGACCGGCATCCACTTCGGCACGGTGATCTGGAAGTCGACGAGGCCCGACGGCCCGCGCGTGGAGCGCGTGCGGATCCGCAGCGTCATGTCGGTCGTCTCGGCCGTGATGGTGTCGCGGGGGCCGTGGGTCGCCTGGATGCGGACCTTGTCCTGGTCCCACGATCGCACGACCACCTCGCCGGCGTTGTTGCTGAGCACCAGCCGCGTGCCCTTGGCGGCATCCACCGTCTGATCGGACTTCGGCGACGACTCCGGGCCGCCGGGGCGGGCCTGGATGGGTTGTTGGGCATCACCTGACCTGTCGCGCGGTTGCGCGACCGAGGGGGCCGCCGTCGCAAGCACGAGGGCGGCGGTCAGGATCGACAAACCGAAAGGTTTGTCGCCACAGAAGAGCAATCGGTTCATCGGTTAGTTTCCTCCAGCGGACGCCAGGGTCGTGGCATGACGCAGCAGGTCGAGCTTTCGCCGCCGCGCGTCGGCCAAGTGGGAATTGAGATACGCGTTTGCGGGGTCGTCGTTCAGCGCGGCCCGGGCTTCCTGGATGGCCGCGTCGATGGCTTTCAAATTGCGCTCGATGACGAGCACGGTGCGGGGGTCCAGCCGGTCGCGCTCGCTGCGAAGAATCTGTTCGAGGTCGGTGACCGCGGCGTTGAACTGCGCGTCGGCGAAGTTGGCGTTGACGATGCCGCCTTCGACTGCGCCGCTCGATTCGCCTTCGGCCACGACCACCGGCTGGGTGTCGGCGGGGGCCGCCGGCTGGCGCGCCGCGAGCCAGGTCACTCCCGAGGCAACCGCCATCAGCAGCGAGGCGGCCAGCGCCAGCTGCGGCAGGGTGAACGCGATCTGCGAGCGGCGCGGCGCGGCCTTCGCCTCGAGCCGTGCCGCCACGCCCGGCCACAGGTCCCGCGCCGGCGCCTCGTCACGCCACTGGCCGATGGCCTGCGACAGGATGTCGTCGGCGCCGAGCGGCTCGTGATCGTGTTCTCCGAACTGTCGTGGTTCCGTCATGGTTCTCTTCTCAGCAGTCCCCGCAACGTTTGCCGGGCGCGGTGCAGCTGCGATTTCGAGGTGCCCGGCGAGACGCCGAGCATCTCGCCAATCTCCTCGTGCTTGTAGCCTTCCACGTCGTGCAGCACGAAGATCGTCCGGGCCCCGTGCGGCAACCGCGCGATGGCCGCCTCGAGGTCCATGCTCAAGTCCATGTGCTTCGTCCGCGCGGCCGGCGCCATCTCGAGCACCGCCTCGCTGTCGGCGAGGAACCGTTCGCGGGCCGTGCCGAGCGTCCGGAACCGCTCGATGATCACGTTGACCGCCAGCCGGTGGAGCCACGTCGCGAACGACGATTCACCGCGAAACTGGGCGAGCTTCTGCCAGGCGCGGACAAACACGTCCTGCGTCAGCTCGTCGGCTGCGTCGGGGCCGGCCATCCGCCGCGCCAGATTGAAAATGCGCGGCACATGGGCCCGGTATACCCGTTCGAAAGCCGCCGCATCCCCTTCGGTCGCAAGGGCCACGTCGTCCACCGGCACCTGATTGGATGGTGGGAGAGAAGGAAGGGTTGGAAGGGGGTTGCCCCCCTTCCGCTACTGCGGCTTGGTGAACTGGACTTTCGGCGCGACTTTCGCCTCGGCCGGGGCTTCGAACAGCTTGTAGTCGTCCTTGAACCCGAAGATTCCGGCCGTGATGTTGGCGGGGAACTGCCGGCGGGACGTGTTGTAGGCCTGAATCGCCTCGTTATAGCGCATGCGCTCCACGGCAATGCGGTTCTCGGTGCCGGCCAGTTCGTCCATCAGGCGGGCGAAGGTGGCGTCGGACTTGAGGATCGGGTAGTTCTCGACCACGACCAGCAGCCGGGCCAGCGCCGACGTCTGTTCGTTGGCCGCCGCCATCTTCTGGTCAGGGGTTGTCGCGCCGGCCAGCTTGGCCCGCGAGTCGGCAATCGCCTGGAAGACGCCCTTTTCCTGTGCCGCGAACCCCTTGGTGGTTTCCACCAGGTTTGGGATGAGGTCGTTGCGCCGCTGGAGCTGGTTTTCGACCTGCGCCCACTGCGCCTTGATGGCCTCTTCCTGGCTCACGAACTTGTTGTACGAACAGCCCGACGTCGCGACAGCCGCACTCACGAGGGCCACAACCACGAGCATTCGCTTCAAACTCTTCATAGCTACCTTTCTATCAGATCCCGAGAATCAGCAGACCACGAGAAAAAACAGGAGTTCAGGAGTCAAGGAGCTCGTTATCTCTTTGCCTCCTGTGAAACTCACCAACCTGCGCCACCACCACCG
>CAYGMD010000331.1:0-2910 GCA_964350785.1 uncultured Acidobacterium sp.
GACCAGGCCATGGCCTGGTCTTCGGAGTCGGACCGGGCAATGACGTCGAGCGGTTGGTCGGCGGGCAGCGCCTGCGACACGTCGATGACCCCAATCTCCTGCGCGATATCCGGATACTTCGCATCGTCCACGAGGCGGCGCCAGGTGCCGTAGGTGAAGGCCAGGCGGCTGCGCGACGGATGGTAGGACGGCGTTTCCGCCTGGAAGGTGGTCAGCTGTCGCGTGGTGCCACCAGCCGCCGGCGCGTCGGCCAGGAACGTGCGATACGACTGCACCTTGAACACGGTGGTGCCGTTGGCCGCCACCGACGGGGCGTAGGCATCGCGGGAGAACGACGTCAGCCGGCGGGCGATGCTCTTGGCCGGGTCGGCCGCCCACAGGTCGACCATGCCCTGTTCGTTGGGCGAGGCGAACAACGCGTCGCGGCCATCAGCCGAAAACGCGAGCGGTCCCACCACGTCAAGGTCGGGTTCGAAGCTCAGCGCCGGCGCGCCACAGGGAATTGACAGGCGCGGGCGGCCCCCCTCGTTCGCGATGCACGCCACTTCGCCGGCGCGTGTCCACGCCGGGAACGACGGCCGGCCGCTGAGCGGGGTGCGGTTGCGCGTGGCGCCGTTGGCGGAGATGCGCCACAGTTCCGCACCCTGCTTGCCCGTCGCCAGCGCCGCGACGGTCTTGCCGTCGGGACTCCACACCGGCTGGCGCAAGTGATTGACATCCTTGCCGTCCCACAGCGGCCGGCGCACCGCGCCGGTGGCGGCCAGTGTGTAGGTTTGCCAGCGGACCTCGGCGCCAGTGTCTTCAGCGACGAGGGTGTCGTTGCCGGCCCATGCCAGGTATCGAATCTGGCCCTCGCCGGCCGGCAAGGTCTGCGGCACGCCGCCGCCAATCGGCAGCACGCGAATGTGACGGCCTTCGGAGTACGCCAGCCGCGTGGCATCCGGTGAGATCGCGCCTACCGGATCGCGGTACCCGACGACGCCAAGTTGGTGGGCCGTGGTGATGTAGGCGAGCCGGGGCGGTTCACCGCCCGGGATGGCCGCGGGCCGGGCCCAGAGCAGCGCCACGAGGGCCCCGACGGCGACGCCAAACAAGACGAGCGCGCGCATTGGCTCTCATTCTACGGCGTGCAGGCTGAGCTTAGGAATCCTTCGAGCCTGACGCCGGGCACGCGCGCGCGCAGCGCCTGGATGAACCCCGCCCGGTCGGCCGGCGACACCATCAACCACAAGCCGCGGTCGGTCCGGATCTCGATGCGGTCGAGCGACAGCGCCGGCGACGACCACATGGCGCGGGTGGCCTTCAGCGCCTGGATGCGGTCGAGCCGCATCCGCCAGCGCAGCCAGCCTTGCCGCACGATGAGCTCGCGGTCCGTGATCTCGTAGGAAATCAGGCCCAGCGGGAGGATGGCGATCAGCAGGGCCAGCGGCACCACGGCGCCGGCCATGGGCCGGCCCTCGACCAGGCCCCGGACGATCAGCAGCAGGGGCAGGCCGAGGCCGAAAGCCATGGGCACCACCAGCAGCGCGTCGACCTTGGTGCGGAACCGCATGGTCATACCTGGCTACTCTAGCAAGGCAGCCTCGCCGTGTCAGCGCGAGGGCGTCGCTCGCAGCGCGGCTTGGGCGATGCCGCGGAGCATGCCGCCGAACACCAGGTGGTGCAGCGGGTACAACGAATACCAGTATGCCTTGCCCAGAATGCCGTCCGGGTCGAAGGTCGCGATCTGGTTAATGGTCGTGGCCTCCCCTTCCTGGCGAACGTCGAACTCGAGCCAGGCGCGGCCGGGCAGCCGCATTTCGGCCGACAGCCGCAAGCGCACGCCGGGTTCGATCGCCTCGACGCGCCAGAAGTCGAGCGTGTCGCCCACGCGCAGCCGGTCGGGCGACGGCCGTCCCCGCCGCATGCCGACGCCGCCGGCCAGCAGGTCGAGCGCGCCGCGCAGCCGCCAGAGCCAGTTCCAGGCGTACCAGCCGGTGTCGCCGCCAATGCGCTCGATGCACGCGAACACCACTGGCGCCGGCGCGCCCACGGCAATGGCACGCGCGTCCGTCAGCTGGCGGCCAAACGTCACCCCCTGCCACGACGGCCGGGGCCGCGCCGACGACAGCGCGTCGTTCCACCGCGTGGGTGCCGGGCCGGCGGCGGCATCACCCAGGGCCCGCCGCACGGCGGCTTCGACCCCCATCGGCCGCACCGCGAACGTGCGTAGCGCGAGGTCGTCGCCGACCACCGTGGTGTGAACAATGCTCTCGATTAGCTTGCGGCCGACCCGCGCATAGAGCGGCGTGATCAGCCCGAGCCACAGGCTGGAGACGTAGGGCGTCAGAATCGGCACCGCGAGCATCCGCAGGCGCCGTCCGCGCAACCGCGCGTAGATCCGCATGATGTCGGCATAGGAGACGCGATCGGCGCCGCCAATCTCGTACACGCGGCAGGCCTCGTCCGGCAGCGCCAGCGCCTCGTTCAGGTAGTCGAGCAGATCGTCGATGGCAATGGGCTGGGCGGGCACCCGCACCCACTTGGGCGTGATCATGAACGGCAGGCGCTCGACCAGCGACCGGATCATCTCGAACGACAGGCTGCCGGAGCCAACCACGATCGAAGCGCGGAACTCGATGACGGGCACGCCCGACTCGCGCAGGATGCGCCCCACTTCCTGCCGGCTGCGAAGGTGGGGCGACAGGTCTTCGTCTTCCCGGCCGAGTCCGCCCAGGTAGATGATGCGGCCGACGCAGGCGGCCTTGGCGGCGGCGGCGAAGTTCGCGGCGCCCTGACGGTCCGCCTCCTCGAAGGAACCCTCGGCGCCCATCGAGTGCACCAGGTAGTACGCCACGTCGACGCCGCGCATGGCGGCGTCGAGGCTCGACCGCTCGAGCACGTCCCCCTTGACGACCTCGCGCGCGAGGT
>CAYGMD010000332.1:0-2896 GCA_964350785.1 uncultured Acidobacterium sp.
GCGTCGAGGCTCGACCGCTCGAGCACGTCCCCCTTGACGACCTCGCGCGCGAGGTGGCCGTGCGTCAGCACTTCGGGCCGGCGGGTCAGGCAGCGCACCGTGTGGCCGCGGGTCTCGAGCGCGGGCAGCAGCCGGCCGCCGACGTAGCCGGTGGCGCCGGTCAGGAGGATGAGGGGTGGCGTCGCCATTGCGTCTGCCTAGTGTGACGCGGTTGCGGGCCCGTGCGGTGCAGGCCGGCTGCCTGAATCAGTGGAAATCGTGGGAATCAATTGCCGCGCTGTCGGGCAGCCCGGCCAGCCGCGACACGCGCTCGGCCTTGATCGACGTGACCCCGTCCTGGTTCTGCAGCACGCCCTCGACCATGAGGAACGACGCCTCCACGATGGTGAGGCGCTCGGACGCGTAGAGGTCGGGCCGGACGATGATGTTGGCAATGCCGGTTTCGTCTTCGAGGGTCAGGAAGACAAAGCCCTTGGCAGTGCCCGGCCGCTGGCGCGTGATCACCATGCCGGCCGTGCGGACGCGCCGGCCCGCGCGCGCCTTCGGCAATTCGCTGGCCGGCAGCACGCCGCGCATCGACAACTCGGGCCGGCGGAAGGTCAGCGGATGCGGCCCGACGGTGAGGCCGGTGCCGGAGTAGTCGGCGATGAGGCGCTCGGAGACATTCATCTCGGGCAAGGGAGAGGGTGCGGCGGGTGCGGCAGGTGCAACGAGTGCGTCTTCGTAGAGTTCGCCGGCCGGGCGAACGGCACGTTCCACCTGCCACAGCGCCGAGCGGCGGTCGTGGCCAAGCGAGTTGAGCGCGCCGATCTCGGCCAGCGCCACCATCTCGTCGCGGCGGATCCCGGTGCGGCGCACGAGTTCGTCCACGCTGCAGAAACGGCCTGCGCTTGGCGGCGAGACATGCCACTCGTGTGAGCAAACATTGCAGAATCGGCCGACTCCCGACTCCCGACTCCCGACTCCCGGCACGTTTTCGAGCATTGACGGATCGTCGCACCCGCACTTCGGACAACGGTCGCGTTGTTCTTCTAACTTCTCACTTTTCACTTCTGACTTCACGTTCGCGATAGCGTGTCCAGCCTCAGCACGCAATCCGCGAACGTACCTCAGGCCGAGCCGGATCGAGCCGTCCGGGTCGACGGTGCAATCCCAGTCCGACACCTGCACGTCGATGGGATTGAAGCGCACGCCGCGCCGTTGCGCGTCCTTCACCAGCGTGGCGGGATGGTAGAACCCCATCGGCTGGTTGTTGAGCAGCGCCGTGTAGAACGCCGCCGGGTAGTGCGTCTTGAAATAGGCGCTCGCATACGCCAGCAGCGCGAAGCTGGCGGCGTGCGATTCGGGAAAGCCATACAAGGCAAACGACGTGATGGCCAGCACGATGCGATCCGCGGCCTCGCCGGTAATGCCGTTCTTGGCCATGCCGTCGCGCAGCAGGCCCTCGAGTTGCCGCATGCGCTTCTCCGATCGCTTGAAGCCCATGGCGCGCCGCAGGTCTTCGGCCTGCCCGCCGGTAAAGTTGGCCACCACCATGGCCATGCGCAGCAACTGCTCCTGGAACAGCGGCACCCCCAGCGTGCGCTTGAGGATGGGCTCGAGCAGCGGATGGTCGTACACCACCGCCTCGCGGCCCGCGCGGCGGTTCAAGTACGGATGCACCATCTGCCCGACGATGGGGCCGGGGCGGATGATGGCGACTTCCACGACCAGGTCGTAGAACTTCTCGGGCTTGAGCCGCGGCAGCGTCGCCATCTGCGCCCGCGACTCGACCTGGAACACGCCAATGGTGTCGGCCGCGCGAAGCATCTGGTAGACCTCGGGGTCGTCCGCGGGAATCGTCGCGAGGCTGATGTCGGGCTGTTCGCGGTTGAGCAGATGAATGGTGTCCTGCAGCACGGCCATCATGCCGAGCCCCAGCAGATCCACCTTGATGATGCCCATGTCGGCGCAGTCTTCCTTGTCCCACTGCACCACCACGCGCCCCGGCATGCTGGCGTTTTCGAGCGGCACCACCGACGACAGGTCGCCCTGGCACACCACCATGCCGCCGGAATGCTGGCCCAGGTGGCGCGGCAGGTCCTGCATTTGCCGCCACAGCGCCGCGAAGTGCCGCACGCGGGGCTCGTCGCCGGCCATGCCGACCTCGGCCAGCTTCTTCGACAACGTGTCGGCGGGATCGATGAACTCGAACTGGTGCATGACCTTGGCCAGGCGATCGATCTGCCCCTCGTCCAGGTCGAGCGCCTTCCCCACTTCGCGCGCCGCGCTCTTGCCGCGGTAGGTGATGACATTGGCGGTCATGGCGGCGCCGTGCTGCCCGTACTTCTGGTAGACGTGCTGGATCACGCGCTCGCGCCGGTCGCCGCTCGGCAGGTCGAGATCGATGTCGGGCCACTCGCCGCGTTCCTCCGACAGGAACCGCTCGAACAGCAGCTCCATGGCCACCGGATCCACGGCGGTGATGCCGAGGCTGTAGCAGACGGCGCTGTTGGCGGCCGAGCCGCGGCCCTGCACCAGGATGTCCTGCTGGCGGCAGAAGTTGACGATGTCCCACACGATCAGGAAGTAGCCGGCCAGCTGCAGCTTTTCGATCAGATCCAGCTCGCGCGCGATCTGCGCGCGGGCCTTGTCGTGGTACGGCCGGTAGCGATCGCGCGCCCCCACCTCCGCGATCTTGCGAAGAAACGAAATCTCGGTCTCGCCGTCGGGCACCGGGTAACGCGGGAAGCGGTAGCCGAGATCGGTCATCGTGAACTGCAGGCGATCGGCAAGATCGCGCGTCGCGTGGACCGCGCCGGGGTGATCGGCGAACAGCCTCGCCATTTGCGCCGGCGGCTTCAAGTAGCGCTCGGCGTTGGCGGCCAGGCGCCGGCCGGCGCCTGGCCGCCAACGC
>CAYGMD010000333.1:0-2878 GCA_964350785.1 uncultured Acidobacterium sp.
GACCAAGGCGACCTTTTCCGTGAGCGGGATGCCGGTGCTGGTGGTGGGCGCCGCGCGCAGCGGCGTCGCCGCCGCCCACCTGCTCGCGCGCCGCGGCGCGGCGGTCACGCTGACCGACCGGAAGGCCGACCTGCCCGAGGCGGCGGACCTGCAGGCGGCCGGCGTGCGGCTGGAGCTGGGCGGCCACACGGCGGCGTCGTTCGAAACCGCGCGCCTGATCGTGATGAGCCCCGGCGTGCCGCTGGAACTCCCCGAGGTCGTGAGGGCGCGGGCGCTCGGCATCCCCGTGATCGGCGAACTCGAGCTGGCCTCGCGCTGGCTGCGCGGACCGATCGTGGCGATTACCGGCACCAAGGGCAAGTCGACCACCACCACGCTCGTGGGCCGCATGCTCGAGGCCGCCGGCCGGCGCGTGCTGGTGGGCGGCAACATCGGCTACCCGGTGAGCGCGCAGGTCGAGGCGTCGACCGCCGACACGGTCCACGTGATCGAGGCCAGCAGCTTCCAGCTCGAAGCGACCGACACGTTCCGGCCGTGGATTGCGGCGCTGCTGAACTTCTCGCCCGATCACCTCGACCGGCACCCGGACGAAGCGTCGTATGCCGCGGCCAAGACACGGATCTTCGCCAACCAGCAGGCGCAGGACTGGGCGGTCGTCAACGCCGACAGCCCCGAGGCGCTGCAGATGGCGCAGCAGACGCGCGCGCAGGTGGTGCGCTACGGCCTCGACCCGGCCGGCCAGGCCGACGTCTATGCCGGCCGCGGCTTCGTCTGGCAGCGCACGTCCGAAGGCGACGTGCCGCTGCTGCCGCTGGCAGCGGTGCAGCTGGCGGGCCAGCACATGTTGAGCAACGTCGTCGCCGCGACGGCAATCAGCCACCTGGCCGGGGCGACGGAGGCCTCGCTGGCGCAGGCGCTGGCCGGCTTCACCGGCCTCGAGCACGTGATGGAGCCGGTGGGCCGCCGCGGCGGCGTGCGGTTCGTCAACGACTCGAAGGCGACCAACATCGACGCCGCCGCGCGGTCGATCGAGAGCTTCGACAAGGTGGTGGCGATTGTCGGCGGCAAGTACAAGGGCGGCGACTTCGCCGAGCTCGCCGCGCCGTTGCGCGAGCACGGCCGCGCGGTCGTCGCCATCGGCGAGGCGCGGCCGCTGGTGACGGCGGCGCTGGCCGGCGTCGTGCCGGTGGTCGAGGCCGAGAGCCTGGCCGAGGCCGTGCGGCGGGCGTGGGACCTGGCGGTGCCCGACGGCGTGGTGCTGCTGGCGCCGGCCTGCTCGAGCTTCGACATGTTCCGGGATTACGCGGACCGCGGCGCGCGGTTCAAGGAGGAGGTGCGCAAGCTGATGACCGACGCGTAGGCGGAAGCAGTGAGTAGTCGTCAGCCGGTTGGCGGCAATTGAGAGCTGGTCGCTGGGAGCGCAGGCTGCCCCGGTCTGCGAGGCTGGTGTCTCAATTCCCTGAACGACTGGCGACTACTGACTGCTTTCCGCCTTCGTCCCGCCCCGCGCTTGGCGCGTAGGCGGACGATGGCGGGTCGGGCGGCGTGCCACCCAGTTATCGAACCGAGACCGTCGAACTTTAGTGCCCTTCGACTGGGCCGGCTTCGCAAGCGAAGCCGGCCCGCTCAGGGGCGCCCCCGGAAAAGGAGGGGGCGCGAGTATGGCAAGGAAGCTGCAGTCTGACAAGTGGTTGTTCCTGGCGACGCTGGCGCTGATTTGCGCCAGCGTGGTCATGGTGTACAGCGCCTCCGCGCTCGTGGCGCTGGAGCGCTTTCAACAGCCGTACTTGTTCGTGACGCGCCAGTTGATGTGGGCGTGCGTCGGCATCGCGGTGCTGTCGATCGTGATGCGCATCGACTACCGCACCTACAAGAACGACAAGTTGATCTGGGCGGGCCTCGGCCTGGTGGTGCTGCTGCTGGTCGCGGTGCTGTTCTCGCGGCCCATCAACGGCACCCGGCGCTGGTTCGGCGTCGGCGGCTTCGGCATCCAGCCATCGGAGCTGGCCAAGCTTGCCGCCATCGTCTTTACCGCGCTGGTGCTGGAGCGGCGCCGCCATCGCATCAACGACCTGAGCTACTCGCTGCTGCCGATCGGCGTGATTGTCGGCAGCATGGTCGGCCTGATCATGCTCGAGCCCGACTTCGGCACGTCGGTCTCGCTGCTGGCGGTGATCGGCGTCATGGTGTTTGCCGCCGGCTTCAGCTATCGCTACCTGTTCGGCGCCATCCTGCTGGCGCTGCCGGCGCTCTACCTCATCCTAATGCAGGCCGACTACCGCCGCCGCCGGCTGCTCACCTTCATGGACCCGTGGGCCGATCCGCTCGGCGATGGTTTCCAGATCATCCAGTCGCTGATCGCGGTCGGCACCGGCGGCGTGTTCGGCAAGGGCCTGATGGCCGGCGTGCAGAAGCTGTTCTACCTGCCCGAGCCGCACACCGACTTCATCTTCGCCGTGATCTCGGAGGAGACCGGCCTGATCGGCGCGACGGTGATCGTGCTGTGCTTCTGCGTGATCGGCTGGCGCGGCCTGCGCACGGCGATGCGCGCGCCCGACGCCTTTGGCGCCTATCTCGCGCTCGGCATCACCCTGATGCTGGTGCTGCAGGCGTTGTTCAACATCAGCGTCGTGCTGGGTCTGGTGCCGACCAAGGGCATTCCGCTGCCGCTCGTCAGCAACGGCGGCTCGTCGATGCTGATCAACCTGCTGGCGGTCGGCGTGCTGCTCAACATCTCGCAGCACCAGTCGATGGAGACGGGAGCGGCGTGACCGGTGCGCATCCTGATCGCGGGCGGAGGCACGGGCGGGCACTTGTACCCGGGAATTGCACTGGCGCGCGAGCTGCAGCGCCGCGACCCGGCGGCACAGGTGACGTT
>CAYGMD010000334.1:0-1029 GCA_964350785.1 uncultured Acidobacterium sp.
TGATGTAGTCGATCACCTGCTGCTGATTCACGTCGGCCATTGCTATCGCTCCTTAAAAGTAAAAAACGTCACGGGTCCTGGGGCTTGGGGCTCGGGCTGCCTGCCCTTGCCGCCGCGACCCTATGATTCTTTGCGCTTCTCTTCCGCCTGCACCAGCACGCTCATCAGGTCCCTCGGCACCGCGTTCAGCACGCGCACCAGGTTGACCATCGGCGCCTGGAGGAGGAAGAGCAGCTTCGCGTAGAGTTCCGGCTTGCCCGGCAAGGTGGCAAGGCTCGCCACTTCGGTCGCCTTCAGGGTCTGGCCCTGGACCACCGCCGCCTTGATCTGCAGCGCCGGCACGGTCTTCATGAAGGTGGTCAGCGTCTTGGCCAGCGCCACCGGATCGCCGTCGGTGTAGACGACGCCCGTGGTGCCCTCGAAGTGCGACGACAGGACCTCGTAGGCCGTGCCCTTGAGGGCGCGCTTGGCCAGCGAGTTCTTGACGACCTTGTAGTTGGCCTTCGACTTGCGCAGCTGCGAGCGGAGCTCCGTCACCTGCGGCACGTTGATGCCCTTGTAGTCCAGCAGGATCGCCACTTCGGCGCCCTTGAACATGCCTTCCAGTGCTTCCACTGTGGCGGTCTTGTCGGCTCGTGTCACTGCCATGATGTCTCTGCCTTACTTCTTCGCGGCAGTTTCCACGCCGCTCTCATCGATCTTGACGCCGGGGCCCATGGTGGACGACACCGTGATGCTCTTGAGGTACTTGCCCTTGGCGGCCGCGGGCTTGGCGCGGACGATGCTGTCGATCAGCGCGGTCGCGTTGTCGACCAGGTTCTGCGCCGAGAACGAGACCTTGCCGACCGGGGCATGGACGATGCCGGTCTTGTCGACGCGGAACTCGACCTTGCCGGCCTTGATTTCCTTCACCGCCTGCGCCACGTTGGGCGTCACGGTGCCGGTCTTCGGGTTCGGCATCAGGCCGCGGGGGCCCAGCACCTTGCCCAGCTTGCCGACCGCGCGCATCATGTCGGGCGTCGCCACGAC
>CAYGMD010000334.1:1039-2752 GCA_964350785.1 uncultured Acidobacterium sp.
CCGCGTCGAAGTCGGTCCAGCCGGCGTTGATCTTCTCGACCAGCTCCTCGCCGCCGACGATGTCGGCGCCGGCTTCGGTGGCTTCCTTCTGCTTGTCGGGTCCGGCGATCACCAGCACGCTCTTCGACTTGCCGAGGCCGTGCGGCAGGACGACCGTGCCACGGACCATCTGGTCGGCGTGCTTCGGGTCGACGCCGAGGCGGATCGACAGCGCGACGGTCTCGTCGAACTTCGCGAACTTCACCTTCTGCACGAGCGGGAGCGCGTCAGCGAGTGGATACAGCTTGTCCTCCACCTGCCCGCGGGCCGCCGTGTACTTCTTGCCGTGTGTTCTCATGTTTCTCCAACCGTGGTGTTAGCGGGCCGCCGCAGCGGACCTCCCACTTGCCTATCCGACTACGTCGAGTCCCATCGAGCGCGCCGTGCCGGACACGGTGCGGATCGCCGATTCGATCGAATCGGTGTTGAGGTCGGGCATCTTCAGCTTGGCGATCTCCTCGACCTGCTTCGCCGTCACCTGGCCGACCTTGTTCTTGTTCGGCACCGCGGACCCCTTGGCGAGGTTCGCCGCCTTCTTGAGCAGCACCGACGCCGGCGGCGTCTTGGTGATGAACGTGTACGAGCGGTCCGAGTAGATCGTCACCACCGCGGGGATGATCAGCCCGTCGTCCTTGGCCGTCTTCGCGTTGAAGGCCTTGACGAAGTCCATGATGTTGACGCCGTGCGGACCGAGCGCCGTGCCCACGGGCGGGGCCGGCGTGGCCTTGCCGGCGGGAATCTGGAGCTTGACCATCGCCTGAACTTTTTTCGCCATTACAGTTTCTCAACCTGCAGAAAATCGAGTTCGACCGGGGTGGCGCGGCCGAAGATGGTCACCATGACCTTCAGCGTGTTCTTCTCGACGTTGACCTCGTCCACCGCGCCGTTGAAGCCGGTGAACGGACCCTCGTTGATGCGCACCTGGTCGCCCTTGTCGAACGTGTACTTCGGCTTCGGTTTTTCCGCCGCCGTCTTGACCTGGTCGAGGATCTGCTCGACCTCTTCCTTGCTGAGCGGCGTCGGCTTGGCGCCGGCGCCGACAAATCCGGTGACCTTGGGCGTGTTCTTGACGACGTGCCACGCGTTGTCGGTCATGTTCATCTCGACCAGGATGTAGCCGGGGAAGAAGCGCTTCGACGAGACCACCTTGCGGCCCCCGCGCATCTCCACGACGTCCTCGGTCGGGATCAGAATCTCGCCAATCTCGTCGGCAAGCCCGTACGCCTTCTTGCGCTCCGCCAGCGACTCGGCGACCTTCTTCTCGAACCCCGAGTAGGTGTGGACGATGTACCAGCTCTTGGTGGCGACGTCGGTCATTACGCGCCCCCGAAGCGGCGGAACACCCATTCGGCCGCGCGGCCGAACAGCAGGTCCACGCCAAACAGGTACACCCCGAAGAACACCGACGTGAGAATCACCACCACCGTCGTCGCATAGACTTCGCGCTGCGACGGCCAGGTGACCCGCTTCATCTCGTTGCGCACCTCGGAGAAAAACTCTCCCGTGCGCTGCCACCAGCCAAGGGGCCCCGTGGGGGTCCGCTCGCCGGGCTGATCAATAGTCTCGGTGCTCATACTCTTCGGTCAGCCTGTTCTTTCCGGTCCCGTGAAGTCCACCTTCGCGCTTCGCGCTACGGCGGACAACCTTCGCATGGCTTGCCAGCCGTAGCTCACG
>CAYGMD010000335.1:0-2673 GCA_964350785.1 uncultured Acidobacterium sp.
CTGCTCGAGGAACTGCCGCTCGAGATGGGCCACCACTGGGTCCTGACGATTTGAGGAAGAAGGCCAAGAAAACGGCCGTGCGGGCGCGGCTGGCCCGGCTGCGGTGGCCGGCATGGCTGGCGCCCTATCGGCGCCGGATCCTGATCGGCCTCGGCGTGATCGCGGTGGTCATGCTGGGCTCGCTGGCGTATCTCTACGTGTCGTACGGCCGCGTCATCGACGCCCGCCTGCACGGCGAGCGCGACCGCGCCGTGCCGCGCGTGTTCGGCCGCCCCATCACGCTGCAGACCGGCCAGAACCTCACCCAGGCGGAACTGGTCGCCCGCCTCAACGACGTCGGCTACGCGCAGCGCTCGGTGGTGGCAAAGCCCGGCGAGTTTGCCGTCGACCGGCACACGGTGGTGCTGATTTCGCGCAGCGGCGACCAGGCCGGCAAGCCGCTGACCGTTGCCTTTCCCGAGCCGCCGGTTCTCAAGAAGAAGACGGCCACGCCACCGCCGCCGCCGGCGCAGCGCATTGCCCGGCTGCAAGTCGCGGCAAAGACGGTCGAGCGGGTTACGCTCGACGCGCCGCTGCTTACCGGCCTGATGACGGGCTCGCGCGAAAAGCGGCGCCGCGTCGCCCTCGACGCCATCCCCGCGCGGATGCAGGAAGCGGTGCTGGCCATCGAAGACCGCCGCTTCTACTACCACCCCGGCATCGATCCCATCCGCATCGTCGGCGCGGTGATCACCAACGTGTTCGGAAACAAGTCGTACCTCACCGGCGCGAGCACCATCACGCAGCAACTGGCGCGCAACTTCTTCCTGACCGACGAAATGGCCCTGGAGCAGCAGACCGGCCAGCGGTCGCCGCTGCGGAAGATCCGCGAGCAGTTCATGGCCCTCATCCTCGAGACCAAGGCCACGAAGGACGAGATTCTCGAGCTCTACCTGAACGACGTCTACCTGGGGCATCGCGGCTCGTTCGCGCTGCACGGCGTGGCCGAGGCGTCGAAGATCTTCTTCAGCAAGGACGTCCGCAACCTGACGCTGAGCGAAGCCGCGCTGATTGCCGGCGTCATCCAGTCGCCGTTCAACCACTCCCCGTTCAACAATCCCGAGCGGGCGCGCGATCGCCGCAACGTGGTGCTGCGGGCGATGGCCGACGGCGGCTACATCACCGCCGACACCGCCGATCGCGCCACCAGGGAGCCGGTCGCGGTGGTCGCCCGCGCCGTCGACAACGAGGCGCCGTACTTCGTGGACTTTCTCGGCGAGGCGCTTGACGAGTCGTTCCCTGGCGTGACCGCCCAGCCCGGCGTGCTCGACATCTACACCACCCTCGACCTCAACCTGCAGCGGCACGCGCAGGAAGCCGTGCGCGAAGGCATTGCCCGGGTGGATGCCGCGCTCGCCCGCCGCAAGCGCGGCCCGCGGCGGGTGGCGCAGGCCGCGCTCGTGGCCATCGATCCGCGCACCGGCGAGATCCTGTCGTTCATCGGCGGACGCTCCTACAACCAGTCGCAGTTCAACCGCGCCGCCAACGCCCGGCGCCAGATGGGCTCGACCTTCAAGCCCTTCGTCTACCTCGCCGCCTTCGAGAAAGCCGCGGCCGAGGGCAGCGGCGACATCACGCCGGCCACCCTCGTGTACGACGAACCGACGACGTGGACGTTCGACAACCAGGAGTGGTCGCCGCGCAACTACGACGGCGAGTACGACGGTCCCATCACGCTGCGCCGCGCGCTGGCGATGTCGCGCAACATCGCCACCGTCAAGGTGGCCGAGCAGACCGGCTACGACCAGGTGGTCGCGCTGTGGCGCAAGACCAGGATCGGCGAACAAGCCCAGGTGAAGCCGTATCCGTCGGTCGCCCTCGGCGTGGTCGAGTTGACGCCGCTGGAGGTCGCCGAGGCCTACACGGTGTTCCCGAACCACGGCACGATCAAGAAGTTGCGCACGATCATCAACGTGCAAAGCGGCGAGAAGAACGCCAAGCCGAAGGTCGTGCCCGGGCCGAGCGTGGCGCGGCCCGCGGCCGCCTTCCTGGTGACGCACATGATGCGCAGCGTCCTCAACGAGGGCACGGGCGCCAGCGCCCGTGGCATGGGGTTCACCCACGACGCCGCCGGCAAGTCGGGCACCACCAACGATCTGCGCGACGCCTGGTTCGTGGGCTTCACACCGGAGCTGCTGACCGTGGTGTGGGTCGGCCTCGACGACAACCAGCCGCTGGGCTTGAGCGGGTCCCAGGCGGCGCTGCCGATCTGGACCTCGTTCATGATGAAGGCGCTGGCCGGCCACGCCAATGCCGGCTTTGCCGCCCCCGGCGGGGTGAGTTTCGTGGAAATCGACCGCGACACCGGCAAGATTGCGACGCCGACCTGCCCGCGCGTGACGAACGAAGCCTTCCTCTCGGGCACCGAGCCGCTGGCCGGTTGCGAGCTGCACCGGTTTCAGTAGACGCCCGACTCCCGACTCCCGACCCCCGGTTCCCGGCTACAATCTCCTTGATGAACCACGAAGTCTTTGCCGCGCTCGGGGAAGCGCTGTCGCGTGGCGAAGAGGCCGCCCTGGTCACGATCGTCTCGTCGAACGGCTCCACGCCGCAGCGCGTCGGCGCGAAGATGCTGGTGTTTGGCGACGGCCGCATCGTTGGCACCGTCGGCGGCGGCTGTTACGAACATGATGC
>CAYGMD010000336.1:0-2626 GCA_964350785.1 uncultured Acidobacterium sp.
GCGCGCGGGCGCGGCCGAGCGCATCGAGCTCGTCGATGAAGATGATGCAGGGCGCCTTCTGCTCGGCCTGGTTGAAGAGGCCGCGCACGCGGGCCGCGCCGACGCCGACGAACATCTCGACGAACTCCGAGCCGCTCAGGCTGAAGAAGGGCACCTTCGCCTCGCCAGCGACGGCGCGCGCGAGCAGCGTCTTGCCGGTGCCCGGCGGGCCCACCAGCAGCACGCCCTTGGGAATCTTGCCGCCCAGGTTCGTGTACTTCTTCGGGGTCTTCAGGAACTCGACGATCTCGCGCAGTTCCTGCGCCGCCTCGTCCACGCCCGCCACGTCGGCAAACGTCGTCTTCACGTCGTCTTCGGCCATGAGCTTGGCCTTGCTGCGGGAGAACGACATGATGCCGCCCTCGGCGCCGCCCATGCGCTTGAAGAAGAACGTCCACAGGCCGAACAGGAGGAGCAGCGGCAGCACCCAGCCCAGCACTTCCGGCAGCCAGCGGCTGACGAGCTCGCCCGAGTACTTCACGCTGGCGGCGTCGAGCTCCTCGACGAGCTTCGGATCGGCGATGCGGGTCGTCGAGAAGGCGGTGACGCCGTCGTCGCCGGCCTTCCTGAGCGTGCCCCGGATGATCGAGTCGCCGACGGCGACTTCGGCCACCTGGCCGGTCCGCACCAGCCCCTTGAACTCGCTGTAGGAAATCTGCCGGCCCGTGGGGGCCAGGAAAAACGCCTGGCCCAGAGCGAGCACGGTCAGCGCGCCCAGCACCCACCACAGGACGGTCGGCTTGGGAGACGCCGGCCGGCGATCTTTAGGGCCGCCGGGCGGCGTAACGGGACTAGACATTGACCGGTTGACCTTTCACGAAGCTGAGCTTATCGGCGGCCAGGTCGACGACGACCGTATCGCCATCGCGGAACTCGCCGTCGAGCACCCTGAGCGCCAGGGGGTCGAGCAGCAGCCGCTGGAGGGCCCGTTTCAGCGGCCGGGCCCCGTATACGGGATCATACCCTTCACGCACCAGGAAGTCCTTCGCGGTGTCGCTCAAAGTGATGAGAATCTTCCGGTCGGCCAGGCGCTTCAACAGGCCGCGCATCTGGATGTCGACGATCTGCTTGATGTGCTCCCGGTCGAGCGAGTGGAAGAACACGATGTCGTCGATGCGGTTGATGAACTCCGGCCGGAAGTGGCCGCGCAGCGCGTCGAGGTCGCGCAGGTTCGAGGTCATGACGACCACCGTGTTGGTGAAGTCGACGACCCGGCCCTTGCCGTCGGTCAGGCGGCCGTCGTCGAGCAACTGGAGCAGCACGTTGAGCACTTCCGGATGGGCCTTTTCGACCTCGTCGAACAGCACCACCGCGTACGGCCGGCGCCGGACGGCTTCGGTCAGCTGGCCGGCCTCGTCGTAGCCGACATAGCCGGGCGGCGCGCCGATCATGCGCGACACGGTGTGCTTCTCCTGGTACTCGGACATGTCGAGCCGGATCGTCGCGTGCTCGGAGTCGAACAGGAACTCGGCGAGCGCGCGGGCCAGCTCGGTCTTGCCGACGCCGGTCGGCCCCAGGAAGATGAAGCTGCCCAGCGGCCGGTTGGGATCCTGCAGGCCGGCGCGCGCGCGGCGAATGGCGTTCGACACCGAGACCACCGCCTCGTGTTGCCCGACCACGCGCTGGTGCAGGCGCTCTTCCATCTTGAGCAGCTTCTGGACCTCACCTTCGAGGAGCCGGCTCACGGGAATGCCGGTCCACTTGCCGACGACCTCGGCGATGTCTTCCTCGTCGACCTCTTCCTTCAGCATGCTCTTGACCTGCTGCAGGCCCTGCAAGCGGGTCTCGAACGCCTTGATCTTCGCCTCGAGCTCGGGCAGCCGGCCGTACTGCAGTTCCGACGCCTTGGCGTAGTCGCCCGAGCGCTGCGCCTGTTCGACCTCGAGGCGCACCTTCTCGAGCTGTTCCTTCAGCTGGCGGCCGGCCTGGATCGCTTCCTTCTCCTGCTCCCAGTGCGAGCGCAGCTCGGTGTCCTGCTCCTTGAGGTCGGCCAGGTCCTTCTCGAGCTTGGCCAGCCGGTCCTTCGAGGCCTGGTCCTTCTCCTTGCGCAGGGCCTCGCGCTCGATTTCGAGCTGCATGATGCGGCGGCGCACTTCGTCGAGCTCGACCGGCATCGAGTCGATTTCCATGCGCAGCTTCGAGGCCGATTCGTCCATCAGGTCGATGGCCTTGTCGGGCAGGAACCGGTCGGCGATGTAGCGCTGCGACAGGACCGCGGCCGCCACCAGCGCCGAATCCTTGAACTTCACGCCGTGGTGGATCTCGTAGCGCTCGCGCAGGCCGCGCAGGATGCTGATGGTGTCTTCCACGGTCGGCTCGCCGACCTGCACCGGCTGGAAGCGGCGCTCGAGCGCGGCGTCCTTCTCGATGTGCTTGCGGTACTCGTCGAGCGTGGTCGCGCCGATCATGCGCACCTCGCCCCGCGCCAGCAGGGGCTTGATCATGTTCCCAGCATCCATCGCTCCCTCGGCAGCGCCCGCGCCCACAATGGTGTGAAGCTCGTCGACAAAAGTGATTACCTCGCCCTCCGCATCCCGAATCTCGGCAAGCGTGGCCTTGAGTCGCTCTTCGAATTCGCCGCGGTACT
>CAYGMD010000337.1:0-2594 GCA_964350785.1 uncultured Acidobacterium sp.
AGCGCGGAGGCCGTCAGTAGAACAACGGCGGCAAGAGCGGCTGGAATTCGCATTCGAATGGGCCCCCTCGTGGGCAGGCCCGATTCTACAGGGGAATCGTCGTCTGTTCGACGGCGATGATTTGGTGACCTGGCGGTCTGGTGACTTGGTGATTTTCGGAGCTAGTGATTGGTCGATGTAGTGATCTGGCGACAGAAATCGCCGGACCACTACATCACGAGATCACCAAGTCCGCTAGAAGATCGTGCTGATGGACGCCTGCGCGAAGTCGATCACGGCCGTCGGCAGGACGCCGAGGTAGAGCACGCCGATCAGCGACAGCACCAGGCCCGCATAGGCCATGGTCGTAATCGGCGCCGGCACCGGGCGGGCGTCGCGCTCGGTCATGAACATCATCACGACAATGCGCAGGTAGAAGAACACCGAGACCACGCTCGACAGCACGCCGATGATGGCGAGACCGTAGTAACCGGAGCCGATCGCGGCGCTGAACACATACCACTTGGCGATGAACCCGGCGGTCGGCGGGAAGCCGCCGAGCGACAGCAGGAAGAACGTCATCAGCACCGCCAGGGTGGGATGGCTGCGGAACAAGCCGGCATAGTCGCGCAGGTCGTCGTTGGCGCGCTCGCGGGTGCCGAGCATGGCAATCACGCCGAAGGCGCCGAGGTTGGTCAGCGCGTAGGCCGCCAGGTAGAACAGGATCGCGGCCTTGCCGACGTCGTTGCCGGCCACCAGGCCCGCCAGCAGGTAGCCGCCGTGGGCGATGCTCGAATACGCCAGCATGCGCTTCAGGCTGGTCTGCGCCACGCCGACCACCGTGCCCAGGATCATCGTGGCCGCGGCAATCACCCACAGCACGGGCGCCCAGTCGGTGATCATCGGCTCGAGCGACGACAGGAACACCCGGACGAAGGCGGCCACGGCGGCGGCCTTGACGCCGGTCGACATGAAGCCGGTGACGACGGCGGGGGCGCCCTCGTAGGCGTCGGGCGACCACATGTGGAACGGCACGGCCGCGACCTTGAAGGCAAAGCCGACAATCAGCATGCCCACGCCGAGCAGGATCATCGGGTTGCCGCTCATCGACTGGGCCGCGATCACCGAGCCGATGCGATCCAGGTTGGTGCTGCCGGTCACGCCGTAGAGGAAGGCGACGCCGTAGAGGAAGAACGCGCTGGCAAAGGCGCCGAGCAGGAAATACTTGAACGCCGCTTCCGTGCTCTGCTGCTGTTCCCGCCGGATGCCGGTCAGGACGTAGACCGCGATCGACATGGTCTCGAGCGCGAGGAAGATCACCAGCAGGTCGGTGGCCTGCCCCATCAGCATCATGCCGACCATGGCGAACAGCATGATGGCGTAGTACTCGCCCGCCGGGATGCCGTCGCGATCGACCGTCTGCGACGAGAAAATCACCGTCAGGATGCCGACCGCCACCAGGACCAGGTTGACGAACAGCGAGAAGTTGTCGGCGGTGACCACGCCGAAGCTGGTGGCGTTGCGGTTCCACAGCAGGATGGACGCCGCGCCGGCGCCGACCAGGCCGATGATGGCCAGCCCGCCGATGGGCATCTTCTCGTCACGGCCGCGGAACGCTTCGGCCAGCAGCACGACGAGGCCGGCCAGGGCCACGCACAGGATGGGGATGATGGCGTCGAACTGGCTGCTAATCATCGCTGTCCCCCGGAAAAGGGGTCGGGGATCTTTTCCGCGGGTACCCTGGGCAATTCTGGATTCGAAACCAGCCGAACACGCTGATTCAGGCCTGTTTCCGACGGATCGGGCGCGAAAAACATCCCCGACCCCTTTTCCACGGTCAGCGGCTGGCGCGCCTGCACCCGATCAACAAGCCGCTGGATCGCCGGTTCCATGGGTTTCAAGAACACATTCGGGGCCACGCCCATGCCGATGGCGGCCGCCGCCAGCGGGCCGATCACGGCCCACTCGCGGAATGACAGGTCCCTGAGGCCGGCGTTATGGCTGTTGGTGATCTTGCCGTAGAAGACGCGCTGGAACATCCACAGCATGTAGACCGCCGACAGGATGACGCCGAGCGCGGCGACCACGACGAAGCGGGGATCCCACTTGAAGGCGCCGAGCATGATCAGGAACTCGCCGATGAAGCCGTTCATGCCGGGCAGGCCGATCGACGACAGCGTGAGAATCAACATCACCGCCGTCAGCCGCGGCATCACCGTCTTGAGGCCGCCGAACTCGCTGATCTGGCGCGTGTGCCGCCGGTCCGAGAGCATGCCGACGACGCAGAACAAGCCGCCGGTGCTGATGCCGTGCGCCAGCATCTGGAACGAAGCGCCCTGCAGGCCCTGCATGTTGAACGCGGCAATGCCGAGCACCACGAAGCCCATGTGGCTCACCGACGAGTAGGCCACCAGCTTCTTCATGTCGGGCTGCACCATCGCCACCAGCGCGCCGTAGACGATGGCGATCACCGAGAGCGTGGCCAGCAGCGGGGCGAAGTAGAGGGCCGCTTCCGGGAACAGCGGGAAGGCCAGGCGAATCAAGCCGTAACCGCCCATCTTCAGCATGACGCCGGCCAGGATCACCGAGCCGGGCGTCGGCGCCTGCACGTGCGC
>CAYGMD010000338.1:0-2574 GCA_964350785.1 uncultured Acidobacterium sp.
GTGATGCGGCAGGATGCCCGAGTGCACCATGTCGGGGTTGCTGAGAACGATGTGCGCTTTGGTGCGGATGGTGCGGCGGGCGTCCTGCGGCGTGTCGCCGTCGTAGGTGTGCACGCCGATTTCATGCTCGTCACCCGCGGCCTTGCCGATGGCGCCCACCAGCTCGTGCAGTTCGGCCATCTGGTCCTGCGCCAGCGCCTTGGTCGGAAACAGGTAGAGGGCGCGGGTGGCCGGGTTCTTCAGGATGCGGTCGAGCACCGGCAGGTTGTAGCAAAGCGTCTTGCCCGACGCCGTGGGCGTCGTCACCACCACCTGGCGGCCTTGCGCGACCAGGTCGAAGGCCTCGGCCTGGTGGGTGTAGAGCTGCTGCACGCCGCGCGCCTCGAATGCCGCGCGGAGGCGGGGGTCGATGCCGGCCGGAAACGGCGCATAGGCCGCCTCGACGGCGGGTAGCCGCCGGACGGCCGTTACCACCTCATCTGGAGTGTCCGGGCGGTCGAGGCCCGAACCGGAGGCCAGGACCTGGAGTGCGCTCTGGAGGGCGACCTGTTTGTGCTCGAGCGAGCGCCGTGCGGGCAGCATCGCCTGGTCTGACGCCATAGGTAATCGTGTGCAATGCTACACGATCATTGGACGAAGGGCGAACAAAGAACAAAACACGGATTCACTGCGCCCCCTTGCGGGCGGTGACCGCGGGGGGCGTTGCTCTGGTGTCAGCCGCTGAACACCACGGTGCAGCCGCTCCTGGCCGGTGCCTTCGTGCGTTGGCGTCTCGCCGTCCTTGTTGATGACGAGTTCGAAGGCGTCAAACTCTTTCTTCGCGCATTCGTAAACACCAGTGCGAACAACAGAATCGAAGTCAGCCGCATCATATTTGCCACTATAGTTCCCCCCAATGCCTACCCTCGTCCGCCGTCTCGGCCTGCTCAGTTCGATCGGCCTGGTCATTGGCATCACCATCGGCGGCGGCATCTTCCGCACGCCGGCCGGCATTGCCACCCGCGTGCCCGAGCCGATGTTCATGCTCGGGGTCTGGGTGCTGGGCGGCATCATCGTGCTGTGCGGCGCGCTCGCGTTCGCGGAACTGTCGGCTGCGATGCCCGAGACCGGCGGCATGTACGTCTACCTGCGCGAGGGCTGGGGGCGGCCGTACGCCTTCCTGTATGGGTGGGCCCAGCTGGTCTTGATCCGCGCCGCGGCCCTCGGCGGCATCTCCTCGGTCTTCGGCGAGTACTTCATGCGCGTGTTCGGGCTCGATCCCGTCGCGCATCCGGCCTGGGCCGACTACCTGGCCGCCGGCGCCATCATCTTCGCCGGCGTCACCAACATCATCGGCGTCCGCCTCGGCGCGTTGTTTGCGGGTCTGTCGACGGTGACCAAGTTCGGCGCCCTGGCGCTGCTGGTGCTCGCCTCGTTCCTCTGGGGTGGCGCGGCGGGCGGCTCGATCACCCACCTGGCCTCGACCGGCACCGGAGTCGACGCCGGCGTGTTTGGCCTGGCCCTGATCTCGGTGATGTGGGCGTACGACGGCTTCGCCGACCTGACGTTCGCCAGCGGCGAGGTCACCGACCCGCAACGCAACCTGCCGCGGGCCATCATCATCGGCACGGTGATGATCATCGCCATCTACCTGCTGGCCAACGCCGCCTACCTGTATGTGAGCCCCATCGAGCAGATGGCGCAATCCAAGCTGATTGCCGCCGACACCATGGGCGCCATCTTTGGCCAGGCCGGCGTCTCGTTCATCGCCGTGGTGGTGATGATCTCCACGTTCGGGTCGCTCATGGGCAGCATGCTCGCCTCGCCGCGCATCTTCTTCGCCATGGCCGACGACAAGATGCTGTTCGGGCCGATCGCCAAGGTGCACCCGACGTGGCAGACGCCCTATGTGGCCATTGGGCTGGCGTCGCTGCTGGGCGTGGCCATGGTCATGACCCAGACCTTTGAACAGCTCACCGACACGTTCGTGCTCGCGATGTGGCCGTTCTATGCCTTGAGCGTGGCCGCCATCTACACGTTGCGCAAGTCACAGCCCAACCTGCACCGTCCGTACAAGGTGGTGGGCTATCCGTACGTGCCGGCCGTGTTCATCGCCGCGGCTTTGTACCTGGTAATCAACGCGTTGATCAGCGATCCGCTCTGGACCTCGATCACCTTCGGCGTGGTGCTGTTGGGACTGCCGGTCTACTACCTGTGGTTCAGAACATCCGCGACTGACAGCCATCCACGACCACGGTAGTGCCGCTCACCCAGCTGGCCTTGGGCGAGGCGAGAAACGCAATCGCGGCCCCCACTTCGTCGGGGCGGCCGAACCGGCCGTAGGGCAACTCGCGCGCGATGAAGTCGGCAATGCCCCTGGGATCGGCCTGCTGCCGCTTCCACCACGAACCGCCCTCGAACAGGATCGAGCCCGGCGCCACGGACACGACGCGAATCTGATCCTTCGCCAGTTGCTGGGCCAGCGACTTGGTGAGGCTGATCTCCGCGGCCTTGACCGCGTTGTAGGTCATGCGGCCGCCCGATTCGCGCCCGAAGATTGACGACACGATGACGATGGCGCCGCCGTGCTGGCGC
>CAYGMD010000339.1:0-2525 GCA_964350785.1 uncultured Acidobacterium sp.
GGCCGGCGCGGCGCGTTTCGGCGCCGCCCGCGCCCGCACCGCCGGCCTGCGCGTGGTCGTCGTGGGCGCGGTCGAGGAAGAAGCCGCCACCAGCAAGGGCGCCCGCTTCATCGCCTCGCGCTTCAACGGCACGGCCGAGCCCATTCCCACGGCCTGCATCATCGGCGAGCCCAGCCACTGGAACCGCGTCACGCTGGGCTACAAGGGGCGGCTGCTGCTCGACCTGGCGGCCGACCAGCCCATGGCCCACACCGCCGGACCCGATGCCAGCGTCGCGTCGGTGGTGGTGGACCTGTGGAACTGGGTCACGGCACACGCCGCCGGCTACAACACGGGCAAGGACAAGGCCTTCGATCAGTTGAGCCCAAGCCTGCGCCGCTTCATCACCTCGACCAACGCGGAGATGCACGACCAGGTCGATGCGCAGTTTGCCTGGCGCCTGCCGGTGGGCTTTGACGCCGACGCCTTCATGGCCGCACTGCAGGCGTGGCCGGCGACGCGTGGCGACTCACCCGCACGTGGCGACAAACCTTCAGGTTTGTCGACCCGCTTCGATTTCCATTTCAAAGGCGAGGAGCGCGCGTGGCGCGGCGACCGCAACAACCCGCTGGTGCGCAGCTTCCTGGCCGGCGTCAGGACCGAGGACCCGTCGGCCCAGTTAGGCTTCGTGCTGAAGACCGGCACCAGCGACATGAACGTCGTGGCGCCGGTGTGGAAGTGCCCGATCGTCGCCTACGGGCCGGGCGACAGCGCCCTCGATCACACGCCGAACGAACACCTGCCGCTGGACGAGTACTGGAAAGCCGTGAACGTCATCAGCCACACCCTCGCGGCGTTTGCCGGATAACAGGAGGCAACGAGATCAGGAGAATATTTTTCTCCTGATCTTCTGACCTCTTGTTGCTCTTAACCTCAGCGCGGCATTGTCACCAGCGCCGCGAAGATATCGATCGCCTCCCAGAGGTGCCCGATCCGCAGGTTTTCGTTGATGGCGTGCTGGTTGTTGTCGAAGTTCACCACCGCCAGCCCGATGGTCGGCAGCTTCAGCGCATCGTTGAACGTCGAGAACGGCAGGCTGCCGCCAATGGTCGGCATCTGCACCAGCCGTTGATCCAGCGCGCGGATCGCATTGGCCGCCATCACCGTGCGCGGATCTTCCATGTTGCCCTTGCCAATCGGGAATCCCTTCTCGGTCTGCGTTACCCGGGCAATCTTCGGCTGCGTGCGGCGGGTCGCCGCGTCGGGCGGCCCGGTCACGATGTAGTAGCCCTGCTCGCGAATGTGCGCCACCAGCCGCTCGAACTGGGTCTTCTCGTTCAGGCCGTTCACCAGCCGCATCTCGACGCGCCCGGTGGCCGAGCCCGAGACCGCGTTGCGCGCATTCGCCCCGACCGTGCCTGACTGCAGGCCGGCCACCGTCAACGTCGGGCGGTTATGCTGCAACTCGATCCTGCTGTCAGGGTGCTCGGCCTTCGCCAGGCCGAACTGTTCGAGCAGCTTCTGGTCCACGTTGGGAATCTCGTCGATGGCCCGGCGCTCGGCGGCCGTCAGCGGCACCACTCCATCGTAGAAGCCCTTGATCGTCACATTGCCGGCATCGTCTTTCATCGAGGCAATCAGCTTGGCCAGGGCCATGGCCGGGTCGGTGACGAAGTTGCCGTAGTTGCCGCTGTGCAGGTCGCCGGTCGCGCCGTAGATGGTGATCTCGGCGCCGGTGACGCCCCGCGACCCGTAGAACACGGTCGGCAGGCCGCTCGGGTGACGGGGGCTGTCAACCACGATGGCAAGGTCCGAGCGGACGGCGGCGGCATTGGCGGTCATGGCCGCGGTGAAGTTGGGCGATCCCGCTTCTTCTTCCCCATCCAGCACGACGCGCAGCGACCACGGCACGGTGGCGCCGGTCGCCGCGAGTCCGTCCATGGCCGCCAGGAACGCCACGATGGGTCCCTTGTCGTCCGCCACCGCACGCCCGTAGATCCGCAGGTCCGGGCTGAGCGCCGCGGACGTCGCTGCCAGGTCGAAACGGGTCTGCCCGAGCATGGCCACGGGCGCGAACGGCTGGCCAATGGTCCAGTCCCTGGCGTCGGTGGGCTGGCCGTCGTAGTGCATGTAAAACGTCAGCGTGCCGGCCGCGTTGGCGGCATCCCGGCGGGCAATCAGCACAGGCGACCCGGGCGTCTGCACTCGCGCCACGGTGAAGCCCCGCTTCTCGAACATGCCGGTGAGCACGTCGGCGTTCTTGACGATGTCGGCCTTGTTGGACGCGATGTTGGGCAGCGCCACCAACTGCATGAGCTCGGCGACAATCTGCCGTTCGCGCGTGGCCCGCCACTCGCGGACCTTGATGACCGCCGGCGACGGGGCCGCAGAGAGCACGACGCCCCCCATGACAACGGCCGCCGCAAGGAATGCCCGAATCGCTCGACTCATGGACGCAGTATAGGCCACGGAGTAAATACAGCCACAGATTAGGCACCGATTAGACACCGATGTGAGTTCGCTGGCGCCGGGCTACCGCCCGGCGC
>CAYGMD010000340.1:0-2521 GCA_964350785.1 uncultured Acidobacterium sp.
AACGAGATCACAATCCAGGGCGGTCTTAGCAAAGAAGTGAGATTTCCGGAAGTCCTTGAGCTGCTCCGTGCGATCCACGGCCGATTCCCCAATATCCATCTCCACACGTTCTCGCCGCTGGAAGTTTTCTATTACGCAGAGCAGGAAGGGAAGTCCATCCGAGAGATCCTGGAGACCTTGAAGCAGGCGGGAGTCGGTTCGATCTGCGGCACGGCGGCCGCGACGGCGGCCAGGCGCTCGTCGATGGCCGCGGCGGCCGCGGCCAGCGCCTGCTCGACCGAGGGCGGCAACTGGCTTTCGAGCAACTGGTTGAGCGCCGATTCGTCCTGCGCGCGCAACGCCGTGAGCGGCAGGTCGTACTTGTTCAGGAACCGCACGGTCGCCGAATCGGCCAGCGTCGCCGTCGCCCGCTGATACATCAGCGGCATCGGCACGCCGAAGTGGGCGTAGACGTCCTTGAGCTGGCCGAGATACGCCAGCTCGTTGGGGCCGGCGACGTAGCAGATGGTCGGGAACACCGTGTCCTGGACGATCGGCCGCAGCAGGACGTTGGGGCTGAAGTGCTCGGGATGCGCGCCCGCCTCGTCCACCAGTTGCGGCAGGCTGAGCTCGCGATCGCCGATGTAGCCCTGATTGCCGTCCACGCGGACCGCGGCGCGCTCAGGGTTGAGGTGAAACACCGACACGGTGCCGTCGGCCAGCGTCGCTTGCGCGTGATAGCCCCTCGCGACGAGCGCCTCGCCGGCCGCGGCCGCAATGCGGGCCGTGGTGCCGGGCAGGCTGACTTCCTTCACGAACACGTCGCGCGCGAGCGCCTTGGCGGCGGCATCCGACGAGTCGTACACCACCAGCCCATGCGGCCCGAGCACCTCTTCGATCCACTTGCCGAACGCCGTGGCCATGCCCACGCCAGGCGCGTAGGTCTTGCGCAGCGATTCGATGATGGCGGCCTTGAATTCCGTGTCGGGCAGCGCGGCGTCGAGCTGGTCGACGGCGGCCGCGCTGTCGGCGGTGAGCTGGAGGCGGGCGATCGGGAGGTGGCCGGCCCCCTCGAGGTCGGCCAGGCGGATGGTGGCCGGGGCCAGCTCGCTGTCGAGCACCGTACAGCCGCTGACTTCGGGCCAGTCGTGGTCCTCGGCGTCGATCCAGAACACCGGCACCACGGGCACCTTGTGCTCGCGCTCGACCTTGGCCGCCAGCTTCATGGCCGTCAGGGCTTTCAACAGCGTGAACAGCGGGCCGCCGAACACGCCGGCTTGCTGCCCGGTAATGACGACGCGAGTGGCCGGGTCGGCGAGGCGGGCCGCCGAAGCGCGCGCCGCTGCCGGCGCACCTCGCAGCTCCTGCTGAGCGGCCAGGATGCGCGCAATCTCGGCCGGTTGCCGGGCGTAGCTTTGCGAGCGCGTGATGGTATCGGCCCAGGCGGCGGGCGTAGCGGGATCACCAGCGAAAAACGGCGCCACGTTCGCGTACGCGAACGCGTAGTCGGACGCCAGCCGCCGAATCCACGGAAAAGTTCGAATGTCTACCGCTAATGAGGCGGAGACGGGCGAGACGTCGGAAGGCACCGCCACGTACTGTCTCAAACGCTCACCAACACTGTCAACCGTGCGTGATAACATTGCGAGTCGAAAAGTGAACGAAAAGGCTCACCGTTCGTGGCTGGAGGATTGGATGAACCAGCACCGGATTGGGTTACAGACGTAGTGGACGGCGACTCCCTCGACGCGGCTTTGCGTGACTACGGTCCCGCGGCGATAGACGATTTATTGCCGCGCCTTCGGACGATCGCGGAAACCCTGGATGCCGCCCACGCCACCGGGCAGGTTCACGGCAGCCTCCATCCCCAAAACATTTTTGTGTCGGCCGACCAGACCCTGGTCGTGGGACTGGGCGAGGCCGCCGGCACCCTCGCCGCGGCCGACCGGCCGGGCCGCCAGCCTTATGCGGCGCCCGAAGTGGCCGCCGGCGGCGCCGCGCGCCCGGCCTCGGACCAGTTCTCGCTCGCCGCCATTGCGTTTGAGTGGATGTTCGGCCGGCGTATCTCCGGGCCCGCGGTGCGTCCCATCGAGGTGCGCGCGCTGCCGGGCATCGATCGCGACGCGCTGGCGAAGGCGTTCACGCGCGCGCTGGCACCGGAAGCCGGCGATCGATTCGCGTCGTGCGCGGCGTTTTGCGCGGCCCTCGAAGCCGCCGTCATCCCCGTCCTGCCTCTTGGTGGCACGAACGAGGATGTGCTCGAGACGGCGTTCCTGCCGGAGCCGGTGGCGCCGGTGCCCACCGACCTCGACGCGCTCGACCGCGTGGCGCCCGTCGCGCCAGCAGTGGTGATGGAAGAGAAGCACCTGGAGTTCGAGCCCGCGCTGTCGCCGCCCATTGCGCCGGTGACGTCGTGGCAGCCGAGCGCCGCCTACGCGCCGGCCAAGCCGGCCGAGCGGTTTAGCGGCGGCATGTTGATCGCCAGCTGCCTTGTCGGCATGGTCGTGGGCTTCGCGGCCGGCTACATGGCGCGGCCGCGCGC
>CAYGMD010000341.1:0-2471 GCA_964350785.1 uncultured Acidobacterium sp.
GACCTACGAGACGAACGTACCCGGGTTGTTCGTGGCCGGCGGCCAGGTGGCGGGGAAGAAGACGGGAACCGTGTTCATCGAGAACGGCCGGTTCCACGGCGAGGTGATTGCCAAGACGCTGGCGGCGCGCCAGGACCGGTAGGGCTACTTCGGCAAGCCGGGCGGCGTCTCGGCTGGATCGTTGCCAACGACCACCGTCCAGGGACGCACCGACCAGCTCTTGACGAGCCCTTCGTGGACGTAGGGATCGGCTTTCGCGAAGTTCTCGGCAACCGAGCGGTCGGCGGCGCGGAACACGAGCAGCGCGCCCGCCGGTTCCGCGAGCGCGCCGGCCATGACGATCTCGCCGCGCGCGTGCGCCTCGCGCACCTCCGTGAGGTGCGCGGGACGAAACGGCGCCCGCCTGGTGACGAAGTCGTCCACGACTTCGTAGGTCAGCACGAAATATGGCATGTCAGTCTCTCGAGCCCCCACCTACGCCGAGGCTACGGTGGGCCAGCACGCCCCAAGCCCTAGATCGTCATCAGCCAACCGTGGCGGTCGGCAATGCGGCCCGCGCGAATGCCTTCGAGTTCCGCGCCCACCTTCGCCAGCACCGAGTCGGGCGTCAGCGGCTTGACGGTGATTTCGCGGTCCTTGTGGCGCAGGCGGCCGAGCGGCGCAATCACCGCCGCGGTGCCGACGCCGGCGGCGCCGTCGAGCGTGCCCTTGGCGTGCGCCTCGAACACTTCGTCAATCGCAATCCGGCGCTCTTCGACCGGCACCTTCATGTCGCCGAGCAGCGTCAGCACGCTGTCGCGCGTGATGCCCGGGAGGATCGTGCCGCCGAGCGGCGGCGTGACGACGGTGCCGTTGATGACGAACACCACGTTCATGAGGCCGGCCTCTTCCACGTACTTGTGCTCCATGCCGTCGAGCCACAGCACGTTGTGGAACCCCTTCTTCTGCGCCTCGAGCGCGGCGATCATGCTGCCGGCGTAGTTGCCGCCGCACTTGGCCGCGCCGGTGCCGCCGGGGAAGGCGCGGACGTAGACGTCTTCGGCAATCAGGTCCACGGCGCCCGAGAAGTAGGGGCCGCTCGGGCACGTCTCGATGATGAAGCGGTAGGTGTCGGACGGCCGCACGCCGAGCGGCTCGCCGGTCGCGAACATCACGGGGCGGATATACAGGGCGGCGCCGTCGCTTTCGGGAATCCAGTTGCGATCGAGCTGCACGAGCGCCGCCGTGCCGTCGATGAAGATCGAGGCCGGGATTTCCGGCATGGCCATGCGCTGGCAGGTCTTGTTCATGCGCGCGTGGTTGGCCTGCGGCCGGAACAGCACCGCGCCGCCGTTGGGCCGCGGAAAGGCCTTGAAGCCTTCGAAAATGCCCTGGCCGTAGTGCGCCACCGCGGGGGCGGCGGCCATCATCTGGGGGCCATACGGGACAATCTTCGGATCGCCCCACTTGCCGTGGGCGTAGTCGGCGACCAGCATGTGATCGCTGAACACGGCGCCGAACGCGGATTGGTCGCGGAGTTCCGGCGTGAGCCGGGAAGCGGTGGTCTTGGTGACGGGGATGGTAGCGAGCATGTAGCAGTTTATCACCGGCCGTCGTATTACCTACGGTCACGGCCGGAGGGGACCGGGAGTCGTCTGACAGGCTAGCTGTGGCGTGGCGCCGCGATAACCGAAGTAGAATCCGGGCTATTCGTGTTCGACGCCCTGTTTAAGTTCCTTTTCGAGCTGTCCCCGGTGGTGTTCAGCCAGGGGGAATTTCGCCTCGCCGCCTCCACGGGATCGTACGTGGCCGCCGTCGTGGTGCTGGTGGCGGTCGGCCTGACGCTGGCGGCGTACCGCTCGGGCCGCGGCCGCGCCCGCGATCGCATCGCGCTGGCCACGATTCGCATCGCGCTGCTGGCCCTCATCCTCGTGTGCTTGTTCCGCCCGCTGCTGGTCGTCAAGGCCGCCGTCGCGCAGCAGAACTTCCTCGGCGTGCTGCTGGACGACTCGCGCAGCATGCAGATTGCCGATTACAACGGCCAGCCGCGCTCGGCGTTCATCAACGATCAGCTGTCGGCCCCCGACGCCGGCTTGCTCAAGGCGTTGTCGGACCGTTTCACCGTCCGCACGTTCCGCTTCTCGTCCGCTCCGTCCCGGACGCTCGAGCCCGGCGCGCTGACGTACGGCGGCTCCCAGACCCGCCTCGGCGCCGCGCTGTCCGGCGTGCGCCAGGAGCTGGCCGGCCTGCCCGTGGCCGGCCTGGTGATGGTGAGCGACGGCGCCGACACCGCCGACGCCGCGCTCGGCGATGCGCTGCTTGGGCTCAAGGCCGAAGGCCTGCCGGTGTTCACCGTGGGCGTCGGCCGGGAGCAGTTGTCGAAGGACATCCAGGTCGGCCGCATCACCACGCCGAAGACCGCGCTCAAGGGCACCACGCTGATGGTCGACGTGGTGCTGTCGCAATCGGGCTTCGACGGCCAGCAGATTACG
>CAYGMD010000342.1:0-2471 GCA_964350785.1 uncultured Acidobacterium sp.
CGTTAGAACAATCGAGGCGTGCAGAAACCCGGGCGTTTTACCCGGTTTGGCGAGGGCGACCAGGTCCCCATTGGAACCAAGCACGCGGACCAGCTCCGGCAGCGGGCTGAGCGGCGCCACCAGGTCGCCCGGCGCGATTTCCACGCCGTTCTTGACCCGTTCGAGGTGTTCCGGGCCCCGTAGTGTCACGGCGGGTAATTCCGGCAACAGCGCGCTAAACGGCAGCAACCGGGCCGCCAGCGCCTCGCGGCCGGCTTGCAGCACGTCGGCCAGCGGCACGGCGGCCTCGAGGCCGAATTCGCCCGACCGCGTCCGGCGCAACCCGACCAGCACGCCGCCCATGCCCAGCGCGGCGCCCAGGTCGTGCGTCAGCGAGCGGACGTAGAAGCCGGCCGTCACCCGCATGTGCAGCACCGCCGTGTCACCGTCGAACGAGACCAGGTCGAGCTCGCGGACCGTCACCGTGACCGCTTTCGGCCGCACCACCACGCCGTCCTTGGCCTTGCGCGCGATGTCGTACGACCGCTCGCCGTCGATGTTCTTGGCCGAGAAGGCGGGGGGCGTCTGCGCGAAAGTGCCGCGGAACCGCGCCAGCGCGTGCTCGACCTGCTCGCGGGTCGGGCGCGCCGGCGAGGTGGTCACGTCCGTGCCCATCGCATCGTAGGTGTTGGTGGCGCGCCCGAACGCGACCCGCGCCTCGTAGGCCTTGTCGCTCGCCGTGAGGAACTGCGCCAGCCGCGTCGCCCGGCCAATCACCAGCGGCAGCACGCCGGTCGCCATCGGATCCAGCGTGCCGGTGTGGCCGATGCGCGACACGCCGAGCGCGCGGCGCGCCAGCGTCACCACGTCGTGCGAGGTGGGGCCTTGCGGCTTGTCGACGACGAGCACGCCGTCTGGGAAAAGGGGTCGGGGATCTTTTTGGCCTGAGTTCGTCAAGGACGGGACCCTTGGTGTCCCTGAATCGGTGAGGATCGCTGGTTTCTGGCCGAAATACGGCTAGGGAAGCCCGGAAATGATCCCCGACCCCTTTTTTACAAATATCGTCTTGTAGGCGGCGAGTTCGGCGATCGATTCCTCGATGTCGGCGAGCGCGCGATGGGTCTCGGTCTTGACCGTCGCGTACTTGCGGCCGGGACACCAGTGCGACACCAGCTGCTTCACCGTGCTGACGTCGACGATACGGTAGTGCAGGAAGTCGTGGAAGGCGGGCATGTAGCGGGCCAGGAAGCGCTTGTCCTGCCACACCGAGTTGCCGCACAGCGGCGCGGTCTTCGCGTAGCAGTGCTTGCGGACAAACCGCAGGGTCTGCCGTTCGGCCTCGGCGAGCGTCACGCCTTCGCTCGCCATGCGATCCAGCAGGCCGCTGGCCTTGTGCGTCTTGCGCGGCCACGGGTCCATGGCCCGCAGCTGCGCCGCGGTGGCGCGCACGGCCAGCTCCGGACCGCGGGCCAGGATGTTGAGGTCGAAGTCGGTGATGATGGTGGCGATCTCGACGATGACGTGGCGCGACGGATCGAGCCCGGTCATTTCACAGTCGACCCAGACCATGTAGTCGCGGCTGCGCCGCACCGTCACGCGTTTCGCCATCCTGCTACTTGGGTTCGTCCGGCGTCTTCGGCTCGGCCGGGGCCGGCGCGGTCTCGGTCCGGGCGGCGTCTTCGGCGTGGATTTCCTGGAGGATCTCTTCGATGCGCGCCTGGGCCGCGACCGACTCGTCGAAGATGAACTTCACTTCGGGCACGCGCCGCAGCGCCAGGCGCTCGGCCAGCAGGTGGCGGACGAAGCCGGTGGCGCGCTCGAGCGCCTTCGCGGTCTTCTTGCGCTCGGCGGCGTCGCCGATGATGGTCCAGTAGATGCGCGCCAGCGACAGGTCGCCGGTCACCTTCGCGCGGGTGACCGTGACCAGGCCGACGCCGGGGTCCCGCACTTCGGTGGCCAGCATCTGGCTCACTTCCTCGCGGACTTGCTCTTGGATGCGCTCGACGCGGTGAGTCAGCGCCAAGTTACACCGCCTGCGCCACGCGCTCCATGTGGAACACTTCGATGACGTCGCCGACCTTGAGGTCGTTGTAGCCCGCGAGGCCGATACCGCACTCGAAGCCGGTCTTGACCTCGCCGACATCGTCCTTGAAGCGCTTGAGCGAGGCGATCTTGCCGGTCCACAGCTCGACGCTGTCGCGCAGCAGGCGCGCCTGCGCGTCGCCCGAGCGCCTGATCACGCCCTCGTTGACGATGCAGCCGGCGATGGTGCCGATCTTCGGCACCTTGAACGTCTCGCGCACGGTCGCGGCGCCGATGCGCGCTTCCTTGAAGGTCGGGTCGAGCAGGCCGGCCATGGCCAGCTTGATCTCGTCGGTGACGTGGTAGATCACCGTGTGGTGGCGGATGTCGACCTTCTCGCGTTCCGCCACGTCGGCGGCGTTGCGGTCGGGCCGCACGTTGAAGCCGATGATGAGCGCGCCCGAGGCCGA
>CAYGMD010000343.1:0-2102 GCA_964350785.1 uncultured Acidobacterium sp.
CTGATCGACGTGCGCGACCGCAAGGAGAAGATCCTCTACTTCGAAGGCGAGCCGCGCTTCGAGATGAAGTTCATCGGCCGCGCCGTCAAGGACGACAGCAACCTGATTCTCACCGTGCTGCAGCGCACCGCCGACAACAAGTACCTGCGGCTGGGCGTCGATACCCCCGAAGAACTCGCCGCCGGGTTCCCCAAGACGCGCGAGGAACTGTTCGCCTATCGCGGCCTGGTTCTCGGCAGCATCGAGGCCGGCGCGTTCACCGGCGACCAGCTGCGAATGATCTCGGAGTTCGTCGACCGCCGCGGCGGCGGCCTGCTGACGCTGGGCGGGCCGCGGGCCTTTGCCGAGGGCGGCTACGCCGGCACCGCCGTCGCCGACGTGTTGCCGGTGGTGCTCGACCGCACGCGCGTGCAGGCCAGGGACACCGTGTCGCGCCTCACCGTGAAGCCGACCCGCGCCGGCAGCGCCACCGCCGTCACGCAACTCGCCGCCAGCGAAGCGGCGTCGGCCGAGCGCTGGAACACGCTGCCGGGCATCACGGCCGTCAACCGCATCGACGCCGTCAAGCCCGGCGCCACCGTGCTGCTGACCGGCACCGACGAGACGCGCGCCGAGCGGCCGATGCTGGCGTTCCAGCGCTATGGCCGCGGCAAGGCGTTCTCGTTCCTGCCGCAGGACTCCTGGATCTGGCAGATGCATGCCAGCATCCCGGTCGAGGACATGACCCACGAGAACTACTGGCGCCAGTTGCTGCGCTGGGTCGTGGACGATGTGCCGGACCAGGTGGAGCCGAGCCTCACGACCGAGCGCGTGGAGCCCGGCGAGGCCGCCACCCTGGTCGCCAACGTCGTCGATCCGTCCTTCGTCGAGCTGAACGATGCCGTGGTGACGGCCACCATCACCGGGCCCGACGGCCAGATCACCGGCCTGCCCATGTCGTGGGACGGCGAGCATGCCGGCCAGTACACGGTCGCGGTGCCGACCACGGCGCCGGGCTGGTACGAGGCCAAGCTGCAGGCGACCCGCGCCGGCAAGGCTGTCGGCAGCACCGTCACGCATTTGCGCGCCGCGCCGGGCGAGGCCGAGTTCTTCGACGCGACCATGCACGCGGCGACGCTGCGCCGGATTGCCGAAGAGACCGGCGGCCGCTACTACGAGGCCGCCAACACCGCGACGCTTGCCGACGACCTGCGCTACACCGGCCGCGGCGTGACGACGGTGGAGGAGCACGAGCTGTGGCACATGCCGATCGTGCTGATGCTGCTGGTGGGCTTGCTGTGCGCGGAATGGGGGTACCGGCGTGTCGTCGGCCTCGCGTAACCTCGTCATCGCAGCCGGGCTGGTTGTCCTTGCCGGCTCCGCGCTCACTGTTGGCGCCGCCAGCAGCGAAGCCCGCCGAAGCGCGCAGCGCGAAGGCGGGGACTTTCGCGGCTTCCAGCGCCGGCCGCCGCCCGTGATCGAGGACACCAAGGCGGAGTACAACGGCCGCTTCACGTTCATGCGGCTGCGCTACGGCGCCGCCGACCTGCGGATGATGCGGCGCGAGCCGCCATGGGCCCACGACTTCCCGCGCGCCGACTTCCACTTCATGAAGATCCTGTCGGAGCTCACGCTGACGCGGATCTTCGAGGACCAGGCCAACATCCGGACCCTGGACGATCCCGACCTGGCGATGTTTCCCGTGGCCTACATGTCGGAGCCGGGCTTCTGGACGCTCGACGAGGCCGAGGCCGCCGGGCTGCGCGCCTACCTGCAAAAGGGCGGCTTCGTCATCTTCGACGACTTCCGCGAGAACCACCGCGACAACCTGGTCTACCAGATGCGGCAGGTGCTGCCCGATGCGCGCTGGACGGCGCTCGACGCCACCCATCCGATCTTCCACTCGTTCTTCGAGATCAACTCGCTCGACATCGAGGGGTTCTACGGGCAGGCCGAGTGGACGGGCCTGTTCGAGGACAATGACCCGGGCAAGCGCCTGATGGCCGTGGCCAACTACAACCACGACCTCGGCGAGCTGTGGGAATTTTCGGAAACCGGCTACATGCCGGTCGACCTGACGAACGAGGCGTACAAGTTCGGCGTGAACTACGTGATGTACGCGA
>CAYGMD010000343.1:2112-2454 GCA_964350785.1 uncultured Acidobacterium sp.
CGCATTAGTGTTACCGACGGCTTGAGGCTTGAGGCCTGGGGCTTGAAAGACCGCCCCAAGTCCCAAGCCCCAAGTCCCAAGCCGGCTAAATTCGAGAGGAGCCTCCGTGGACACCGTTGACATGAACTCGCCGGACGACCTGGCCCTGGCCGACCGCATGAAGGATGGCCGCGACAAGATCATCCGCGAGTTGAAGAAGCTGATCGTCGGGCAGGACGCGGTCGTCGACCAGGTGCTGCTGACCTTGTTCGTCGGCGGCAACAGCCTGCTGATCTGCGTGCCCGGCCTCGCCAAGACGCTGTTGATTCACACCATGGCGCGCGTGCTGGAGCTGAAATTCTC
>CAYGMD010000344.1:0-2437 GCA_964350785.1 uncultured Acidobacterium sp.
CCGTGGTAGAGGAAGCCGTTCCGGTCGAACACCACCTTGGTGATGCCCTTTTCCTTGAGCCGCTCGGCAATCGCGGTGCCCACCAGCTCGGCGCCCTTGAGGTTGCCGCCGGCGACGCCCTTCGGCATCTGGCCCTTGACCTTGGCGTCGATGCTCGACGCCGAGGCCACGGTCTGGCCGGTGCGGTCGTCGATCACCTGCACGTAGATGTGCGACACGCTGCGGAACACGCTCAGGCGCGGCTTGTCGGCCGTGCCGGCCATTTTCTTGCGGATCCGGAACTTGATCCGATCGCGCCGATCTTCCTTGGTTTTGATCTGCATAACTACGCTCCGGTCTTTCCGGCCTTCTTCTTCAACACTTCACCCGTGTAGCGCACACCCTTCTGCTGGTACGGGTCGGGCTGGCGCAGGCGGCGCAGGTTGGCGGCCACCTGGCCGACCAGCTGCCGGTCGACGCCGGTCACGGTGATGTGCGTCTGCTTGTCGATGACGACGTCGATCCCCTTCGGGATGTCGAACACCACCGGATGCGAATAGCCGAGGGCGAGGTGCACCTGCTGGCCCTTCATCTCCGCGCGGTAGCCGACGCCGACGATGTCGAGTTCGCGCTTCCAGCCTTCGGTCACGCCGAGCACGGCGTTGTTGACCAGGCTGCGCGCCAGCCCGTGGAACTTGTCGAGCTCGCGGTCGTCCGAGATCTTCTTCGTGACGAGGGTGCCGTCTTCCACCGCGGCGGTGACGCCGGGCGGGAGCGCCTGCTTCATCTGTCCCTTGGGGCCCTTCACGTCGACGGCCGCGCCGTCGACCTTGATGGTCACCCCTTTCGGGATCGTGATCGGTTTCTTTCCAATTCGTGACATGGCTTAACCGTTTCCCCTTACCACACGTTGCAGAGGATTTCGCCGCCGACGCCGGCCTGCTTGGCGGCCCGGCCGGTCATCACCCCGCGCGAGGTCGTCAAGATGGTCACGCCGAGCCCGCCGAGCACCGACGGCACTTCGCCGCTGCCGGCGTAGACGCGGCGGCCGGGCCGGCTGACGCGGGTCAGGCCGGAAATGGCCTTCTCGCCGCCGGGGCCGTACTTCAGGAACATCCGCATCTGCTGGCGCGGCGCCTTGCCCGGGCGTTCGGCCGGTGTTTCCACCATCTTGAACCCCGAGATATACCCCTCGTCCTGCAGGATCCGCGCGATCTCGGCCTTCAACTTCGAGGCCGGCATCTCGACGCGCGCGTGGCGCGCCGTGACGGCGTTGCGGATCCGGGTCAGCATGTCGGCAATCGGATCTGTCATCGTTTCTCTCTATCGCTTTCGGCTGTCGGCCCGCGGCTTCCAGCTAAGCACCAGCCCTTAGGCACCCCAGGCACGTTACGCACCCCGGGCACCGGCGGCTGATGAGTTCTTACCAGCTGCACAGCGTAGCTGCGCAGTTGTTTACCAACTGCTCTTGGTCACGCCAGCCACGTCCCCGGTCAGGGCGAGCTCGCGGAAACACAAACGGCACAGCGCGAACTTGCGCATGTAGGCGCGCGACCGGCCGCACCGGCGGCACCGGTTCCGGTGCCGCACCTTGAACTTCAGGGTCTTCAATTCCCGTGCTTTTTTTGCGCTCGTGGCCACGTCTTAGCTCCCTGCAGTCTGCCGGAACGGCATGCCCATCAGCTGCAGCAGCTTGCGGGCCTCTTCGTCGGTCTTGGCGGTGGTCACGACCGACACGTTCATGCCGCGGCCCTTGTCCACCTTGAGATAGTCGATCTCGAGGAAAATCAGCTGGTCCTTGAGGCCGAGCGTGTAGTTGCCGCGGCCGTCGAAGCCCTTGGGCGACACGCCGCGGAAGTCGCGGACACGCGGCAGCGCAATGCTCATCAGCCGGTCGAGGAACTCGTACATGCGGTCGCCGCGCAGCGTCACCATGGCGCCGATCGGCTGGCCCTGGCGCACCTTGAACTGGGCGATCGACTTCTTCGCCTTGCGCACGGCGGCCTTCTGGCCGGTGATCTTGCCCAGTTCCTCGGCGCCGGTGTCGACCACCTTCGCGTTCTGGGTCGCCTCGCCGAGGCCCATGTTGACCACCACCTTGGTGACCTTGGGCACGGCCATCACGTTCTTGTAGCCGAACTCCTTCTGGAGCGCGGGGATGACGTCGTTGCGGTACTTGTCGCGCAGCCGCAGGGTCGTCTCGGCCGGGTTTGCGCCTGTCTTCGCCTTGCTCATTTGTCCACCACCGCGCCGCTCTTGCGGCCGATACGCACCCGCGTGCCATCGGGCAGCGTCTTGCTGCCGATGCGCGTCGGCTCGTTGGTATCCGGATCGACCAGCATCACGTTGCTGGCATGAATGGCCGCCTCGCGCTCGACGATCCCGCCCTTGATGTTCTTCTGGGGGTTCGGGCGCGTGTGCCGCTTGATGATGTTCATGCCTTCCACGAGCAGGCGGT
>CAYGMD010000345.1:0-2367 GCA_964350785.1 uncultured Acidobacterium sp.
CGTCGCCATCACCGCCAGGCCGATCTCCGAGGTGCCCTTCTGCGCCGCGGTGACCGGGTCCTCGCCGTGCTCCATGTGGCGATAGATGTTCTCGCGCACCACCACCGCATCGTCGATCAGGATGCCGATGACGAGCGACAGCGCCATCAACGTCATCATGTTGATGGTGAAGCCGACGAGATACATGAAGAAGAACGTGGCGATCACCGAGGTGGGCAGGGCCAGCGCGGTGATCAGCGTCGAGCGCCAGTCGCGCATGAACACGAAGATCACCAGCACCGCCATGAGGCCGCCGAAGATGATGTGGCCGCGCACGTCGCGGACGTTTTCCTTGATCATCTCGGCGTCGGTGTGCACGGTCTTGATCTGCAGCTGCGGGAAGCTGGGCGCCGCCTTCGCCAGCGCCGCGTCGATCTTGTCCTGGACATCCACGGTGTTGGCGCCCGACTGCTTGCGCACTGAGAACGACACCGCGTCGGCGCCGTCGAGGCGGGTGGTCGACAGGCGGTCTTCGTAGCCATCGACGACGCCGCCGACGTCCTTGACGCGGACGGTGGAACCGCCGGCCGAGCGCAGGATCACGTTCTCGATCTCCGCGGCCGAGGCGTACTGGCCCTGCGTCCGGAGCGACACGGCCTTGCCGTCGCGCTGGATCTGCCCGCCGGGCACGTCGAGGTTGTCGGCGGCCAGCTTGGCGGCCACCTCGGTAAGCGGCAGGTTGAGCGCCTCGAGGCGGCGCGGATCGAGGTCGACGTGCAGCTCGCGCACCTCGCCGCCGTTGACCTCCACCGCCGCCACGCCGTCGATCTGGCCGAGCAGCGGCTTCAGGTCGTCTTCGACCATGCGGCGGGTGGCGTCCGACGGGAGGTTCGACCCGACCGCATAGGTGGCGATGGGCAGCGCGGCCACGTCGAAGCGCTGGATGGTGGGATCCTTGATCTGCTCCGGCAGCCGCTCGCGAATGGCGGCCACTTTCTCGCGCACTTCGGCGGCGGCGGCCTGCGGATCGACCTCCAGCCGCAGCTCGATGCCGACGCGCGAGAAGCCCTCGGTGGAGGTCGAGATCACGCGCTTGACGCCGGCAATGCCGGCCACCGCATCCTCGACCGGGCGCGTCACCAGTGTCTCGACCTCTTCGGGGCCCGCGCCGGGGTACACGATCGACACGTTGATGAACGGGAAGTTGACCTCGGGGAAGAGGTCGATGCCAAGGCGCGTCATCGAGACCGCGCCCAGCACCATGAAGCTCATGATGACCATCGTCGCGAAGACGGGCCGCTTGATGGAGGTGTCAGATATCCACATGGTTCAGCTCTTAGCTCTTCGAGGAAATCCCGCGAACCTTCGCCCCGGCCGGCAGCTGCCGGCGCGCGTCGGCCATCACCGTGTCGCCGGCGGCCAGGCCGGTCAGGATCTGGACGCGGGTGCCGTCCGACAGGCCTTCGGTGACGACCACGGTCGACAGCGTGTCGCCCTGGACCTTCTGCACCACGCGCTTGCCGTGCTGGGTCATGACCGCTTCCTTCGGCACCAGCACGGCGTTGGCCACCGTGGCTTCGACGATGCGCGCCGTGGCGTACATGCCCGAGAGCAGGGCGCGGTTGGGGTTGGGCACGCGCACGTCGACCTTGAAATGGCGGTTGCGCTCGTCCACCTCCGGGGCAATGGCGGCCAGCTGGCCCTCGTAGGCCTGGCCCGGCTTGGCCTGCACCGCGACGGTTGCCTTCATGCCCACGCGCATGCGGCCGGCCTCGAGTTCCGAGACACCGGCCTCGAGCTTCATCTGCCGCATGTCGGCGACGACCACGACCGGCTTGTCGCCGGGAATGGCGCCGGCGTCGTAGTTGCGCTCGACCACGTAGCCGGTGACGGGTGACGTGATGGTGGCGTTCTTCTGCACTTCGCGGGCGCGGCGCAGCGCCGCTTCCGCCTGCGCCAGGTTGGCGGCGGCGAGATCCCGCTGGGCCACGGCCGAGCGATGCGCGGTCTGCGCGCCGTCGAGGCGCTGGCGCGGCAGCGCACCCTTGTCGAACAGGTTCCTGGCGCGGTCGTGCTCGAGCACGGCGTTGGCCAGCGCGGCGTCGGCGCTTTCGAGCGCGGCCTTGCCGACCGACACCGTGGCGACGGCAGCGTCGGCCTGGGCATCGATTTCGCGGCGGTCGATGGTGGCGATGGTCTGGCCCATCGTCACCGCGTCGCCGATGTCGACCATCATCCGTTCGAGGGTGCCCGGCAGCTTGGGCTTGACCGCCACGCGGCTGAGCGGGGTCAGCGTCCCTGAGATCTCGAGGGCCGATTCCACCGCGCCGGTCGTCGCGGTCACTGTCGTGACGTCGACCACGGCCGGAGCGGGCGCCGTCGTTTCGG
>CAYGMD010000346.1:0-2316 GCA_964350785.1 uncultured Acidobacterium sp.
GCGCATTCACTGGCGCCCTCCACGACCGCGCCGGACTCTTCGAGGCTGCGCATTCCGGCACCCTGTTCCTGGACGAGATCGGTGAGCTTCCTTGCTCGTCGCAGGTCAAACTCCTGCGCGTGCTGCAGGAGCATGAAGTCAGACGAGTTGGTGAGAATCGTGAGCGCCACGTGGACGTGCGGGTGATCGCCGCTACGAACCGAAAACTCGCCAAAGACGTCTCGGACGGACGATTCCGCGAAGATCTGTACTACAGACTTCAGGTGATCGAGCTGAAGGTTCCACCCCTGCGCGAACGACCGGACGACCTTCGTGGCCTGGCCGCAACTCTCCTGGGCAGGATCGCGGCGAGGATGGGGGCGACCATCACTGGATACACGTCCGGGGCGCTTGAGCACATTCTGCAATACGGGTGGCCCGGGAACGTCCGCGAACTCGAGAATGTTATCGAGCGAGCTTGCGCATTGGCCGCTGGCCTTGTGATCGACGTGGAGGATCTTCCCGAGACGCTTCGTCACCGAGCCGCTTCTGTCGTCGCCTCTCCAGATGTTCGGTCATTGCCGGATGTCGAGCGGGAGGTCATCCTCGCCGCCCTTCAACGCCATCGCGGCAACCGAGCCGAGACCGCGAAGCAACTCCGCATCGGGCAGTCAACGCTGTTCCGCAAACTGAAGCAGTACGCGATCGCGAGTTGATCACGGCAGCACGGCGCTTGTGTCGTCATCGTCCGCGGGGACACGCGACGACCGGGCCGTCACCCACATGGCAGCGTGTGGCGTGAACGACCGTCGGATCGCCACTGTCTCGTGAACACCTCTCGCAAGCACCCGACTCCCTTCATTCCGTCTTGAACGCTCCGCGCCGTCCGGACGCCGCCATAGGCGGACGCCCGTGGCATCGCAGCAGTAAACCGCTATCGCGGTCGCGCCAGGCACGTTCTGTCACGCCTGCTGCGGGAAGCCCCGTCTCGCCCGAATCGGCGCTTCGCTCGTGTCCTCGCGTTGTGCGTGCCGGGTTCCTGAAGTCGCGAAGGAACCACGGACACGCACATATGGAGGACAGGGCAATGCAGACGGAAACAATGAGACTTCGAGAGCTGACGGTACGGTATTCAGCGAAGAAGGACAGCGACGGACAGCCGGTGGTCGTTGGACGCACCCTGAGTGCGCCCAAGGATGCGGCATCGGTGCTCGTGACCCTACTGCAGGACGAACCCTCGGAAGTGTTCGCGATGCTGTGCCTCAGCACGAAACACCGCGTGATCGCGTATCACGAGGTCAGTCGCGGAACGTTGGATTCGACACCGGTCCATCCGCGCGAGGTCTTTAAGGCCGCGATCCTGGCGAATGCCGCCGCGATCATCGTGTGTCACAACCACCCGTCGGGGGACCCGTCGCCATCGCTCGACGATCTGGAAGTGACGAAGCGCTTGGTCGCGACGGGAGCCGTCCTCGGCATCGACGTCCTCGATCACATCGTCGTCGGCGACGGTCGCTACTACAGCTTCAAGGAAGGCAGTCGCCTATAGGCGACTGCGTGACCGCCGCAGGACAACCCCACTCCCTACCGCTTCGCCTTTCGCCGTTCCGCCCAATACTTTTTCATTCGCTGAGAAACAGCCCTTTTCGCCGCCGCCGACATCCGTCGAGTGCCCGCCTTCACTTCCTTGACGGCCGCGCGGCGCTGTTCCCCTGTGGCTAGTTCCGGGAACGTTCGTTCGATGGCTCCGATCTCAGTGCGGAGGCGCTTGAGCGCATCTTCGGCGCCCGCCCGGGCGAGCTCGCGCAGCTTCTCGAAAGTCAGACCCTTACCCGGCGTTCGTGGCATCAGATTCTCCTCGCGGTTCGGCAAATCGGCCTACAGCTTGTACCAAATGGCGCCCGCCGTCAGCAAGACCGCCAATTCGCGGCGATGCCCATGCCGCGCCGTTTGCGCAACACCGCAGCCCAATCCCTCATGGCCGGGATTCCGATGTCGAGGGCAACTCATTCCGCCAGAGTCTGGTAAGAGGATTGCCGGTCATTGGCGATAGTCGGTCTGGCAGCAGATGGCCGAAGGGTCTTTGCTTCCGAGTCGGCCAGGGCGCCTCGACGTCGCAGGATGCGACCAGCCACGGACCGGCACGGTGCGCGCTTCGCGCTCGCGCCAGGCAAAGAGCGGCCTGTCACGCCCGCGCCATAGGTCCGCGGCTTCGCCGAGCCACCCTGGCCTCGTATTCTCCAGCCCCGTGCTGATGGGGTTCCTTGGGTCGCGAAGGAACCACTGCGTATTCCGGCCATTGTGATCACTCAGTCCGGTCATCGTGATCGCCGATTC
>CAYGMD010000347.1:0-2304 GCA_964350785.1 uncultured Acidobacterium sp.
GCAGGGCCTCCTGGACCTTGTTTTCGCCAAAGTCCAGCTGGCCGGCCTCGGCCGCCTTCTCGTCCTTCTTGGCGAGCTGGGCGACGCCGATGTTGAACTGGCAATCGAAGCAGGCCGGCGACAGCACCAGCGCCGCCTGGTACTTGGCAATGGCGGCGTCGTGATTGCCGGCGCGGCTGGCAGCCACGCCTTCTTCGAAGACTTTTTTCAGTTCCGCCGCCTTGGCGTCGTTGTTGGCGGCGGTGGCCACGGCCAGCACCATCTTGGTTTCGCGGCTCTGGCCGATGCGGACGGCGAGCTCGGTTTGCGCCGTGCCGACCTTCTCGTCCGTCGCGGTGACCCGGTACTGGCCCCCTTCGGTCAGCAACTGGATGAACTCGCCGCGCTTGTCGGTCTTGGTCGTCAGCTTGCGCCCGCCGGTCATCGACTCAATCAGGATGGAGACACCGGCCATCGGTTGGTCCTTGGCGTCGACCACCTTGCCCTTGATCATGGTGGATTGCGCGAACGCCGCTGAAGCGGCCACCAGCACCAATGCGAGAGCCATGGCGCCGGCCCTCTTACAGGAAGAGCGAATTTTCTGTGTCATCTGTGTCATCTGCGGCCCTGGTGACCTGGTCGGTGTCATCCGCGGCCGTGCCTCGGTGTTCTGAGTTTACGTCAGCCGGCGAAAAATCGTGCCACCGCGTCGAGGTTCTGGGTCACCGGCGCCGGCGGAAACGAGTCGAGAAAACGGCGGCCGTAGCCCATGGTACGCAGGCGCGGATCGAGCACGGCCAGCACGCCGCGGTCGCGGCGGTGCCGGATCAGCCGGCCCAGGCCCTGCAGCATGGCCAGGATGGCGAGCGGCACCTGGTATTCCTGGAAGGCATCGCCCCCCTCGGCGGTAATGGCCTCGATGCGCGCGGCCGTGATGGGGTCGCCGGGCGAGGCGAACGGCAGCTTGTCGATGATGACGCAGCTCAGTTGTTCGCCCACCACGTCGACGCCCTGCCAGAACGACGAGGTGGCCAGCAGCACGGCGTTCGGCGTGGTCCGGAACTGGTCCAGCAGCATGCTGCGGGGCGCCGTGCCCTGCACGATCAGGGGATAGGGCAGTTCGAGCTCGACCCGGTCGCGCACCAGGCGCAGCATCGCGTAGCTGGTGAACAACACGAAGGCGCGGCCCTCGGTGCGGCGCAGCAGGTCGAGCACCTCGCGGGCCACGGCCTCGCCGTACTCGGGCGACTTGGGCGCCGGCATCTGGCGGGGCAGGTACAGGATGGCCTGCTCGGCAAAGTCGAATTCCGACGGCACCCGCAAGTCGGCCGCGTCGTGCGCCCCCAGCCGGCGCTTCACGTAGTCGAACGAGCCTTCGACGGTGAGCGTGGCCGAGGTCAGGATGGTCGCCCGCATGCGGTCGAGCAGCTGCTCGCGAATGATCGCCGACACGTCGATGGGCGCCGCGCGCAGGAACACGCCGCGGTTGCGGGTCTCGAGGAAATAGACGAACGACGGGTTCGAGGCCTCGAGCAGGAACGACAGGCTCTGCCGCATCTCGGCGGCGCGCCGCGCCAGGGTGGCCGCCTCCTCGTTGGCCACGCTGCCGGGGGCGCTGGCGCCGGCGGCCCGCGTCAGGTCGCGCTCGACCGCGTCCAGCCCGCCAATCAGCCCCAGCCCGTCGTCGATGATGTCGCCGAACCACTCGCCGCTGATGCGCAGGCGCTCGTCGCTGAACGAGCCGCGGGATTGCCGCGCGAGCGAGAGCCGGCCGAAGAACTCGCGGGCGTGATCGTCGACGCGGCGCAGCGCGCGGCGAATGCCGGAGTCGGCGTCCTCGATCGAGCCGAGGTTGAGCGCGCGTTCGCCGTCGCGCACCAGGTCGTCGACCCGGTAGTTGCTGATGGCGATGCCGAAGTACTGCGTCGCCACGTCCTCGAGCTGGTGCGCTTCGTCGAGCACCGCGTAGTGGCACTCGGGAATCACCTCGCCGTAGCTGCTCTGCCGCACCGAGGCGTCGGCGCACAGCAGGTGATGGTTGACGATCACCACGTCCGACTCCGCCGCGCGCTGGCGCATGCGCGTGACGTAGCATTCCGAATACTGCGGACAGTCGTTGCCCAGGCAGGTGTCGGCGGTCGCCGACACGTCGTGCCAGGTGGCCGAGTCCTCGGGCAGGTCGCGCAACTCGGCGCGATCGCCGGTCTCGGTGACCTGCCGCCATTCGTCCACCATCGAGACGAAGTCGTGGGGCACGGCGGGCGAGGCGCGCAGTTGATCCAGGCGGTGGAGGCACAGGTAGTTGGCGCGGCCCTTCATGTAGGC
>CAYGMD010000348.1:0-2303 GCA_964350785.1 uncultured Acidobacterium sp.
TCGCTCGGCGGCGTGCGCGACGAGGCCGAGATCCGCGGCCACCGCCGCACCTACATCGGCGCCTTCCCCGGCCAGATCATCCAGATGATGAAGAAGGCCACGACCATGAACCCGGTGTTCCTGCTGGACGAGATCGACAAGATGTCGATGGACTTCCGCGGCGACCCGTCGGCGGCGCTGCTCGAGGTGCTCGACCCCGAGCAGAACAACACCTTCGCCGATCACTACCTCGACGTCGAGTACGACCTGTCGCACGTCATGTTCATCTGCACCGCCAACGTCCTGCACACCATTCCGCAGGCGCTGCGCGACCGCATGGAAGTGCTGCAGCTGGCCGGCTACACTGAGCAGGAAAAGACCGAGATCGCCAAGCGCTTCCTGGTCAACAAGGCCGTGGAAGGCTCGGGCCTCACCGAGAAGAACCTCACCTTCACCGGGGATGCGCTACAGACCGTGATCCAGCGCTACACGCGCGAGGCCGGCGTCCGCAACCTCGAGCGCGAGATCAACTCGATTTGCCGCAAGGTCGCGCGCAAGGTGGTGGTCGACGGCCCCGGCACCTCGGAGCTGATCACGCCCGAGAAGGTCACCGAATACCTGGGCGTGCCGCGCTACCGCCCCAGCGTCGCCGAAGAGCAGAATGAGATCGGCGTCGCCACCGGCCTGGCGTGGACCGAAGTCGGCGGCGAAATCCTCGTCACCGAGTGCACGCTGATGCCCGGCCGCGGCCGCCTCATCCTCACCGGCAAGCTCGGCGACGTCATGAAGGAATCGGCACAGGCGGCGATGAGTTACGTCCGCTCGCGGGCCGAGGAATTCGGCATCCCCAAGGACTTCAACCGCAAGGTCGACGTGCACGTGCACATCCCCGAAGGCGCCATCCCGAAGGACGGCCCGTCGGCCGGCATCACCCTGGCCACCGCGCTCATCTCCGCCCTCGCCCGCATCCCGGCCCGCCGCGATGTCGCGATGACCGGCGAGATCACGCTGCGCGGCAAGGTCCTGCCGATTGGCGGCATCAAGGAAAAGTTGCTGGCCGCGCACCGGGCCGGCGTGAAGACCATTCTCGTGCCGAAAGACAACGAGAAGGACCTGGCCGACATTCCCAAGAACGTGCTCGACCTGCTCGACATCCACATGGTCAGCCACATGGATGAAGTATTGAGGATCGCGCTCGCCGGACCATTAACGCCGCTGACGCCGACGCCCGATGCCGACATCGACGAGTCGGCCGACGCGATTACGCACTGATTGAAGGTCACCTCTGAATTCGTGACCAGCGCCGCGGGAACCGCCGGGTTCCCGAAAGACGGCGTGCCCGAGCTGGCCATGGTGGGCCGCTCGAACGTTGGCAAGTCGACCCTGATCAACGCCCTTGTCCGGCAGAAGATGGCCCGGACGAGCGCGGCTCCCGGCAAGACCCGCCTGGCGAATTTCTACCGGGTGGCGGTGGAGAGCAGGCCCCCGTTCTATCTGGTGGATCTCCCCGGCTACGGCTACGCCCGCGGGGGCGAGAAGAGCCGGCAGGAATTCGACGCCCTGGCCGCCGAGTACTTCAGCAGCCGGCAGGGCGAAGAGGCGGCCACCGAGCCCGCGCCGGGGGTGACGGCACCGGTGTTCTGCGGCGTGCTGGCGCTCGTCGACAGCCGGCACCCGGGACTCGACGCGGACCGCATTGCCTGGACGTGGTTGAGCCGCATGGGCATCGAGCGCCATGTGGTGGCCACGAAGGTCGACAAACTGACGCGTGCCGAGCGGCACCGTCATCTCTCGGAACTGGAACGGCTTTACTCAAGCCCGGTCACGCCCGTGTCGGCGGAGACCGGTGAAGGATTGGATGCACTGTGGACGCTGATCGCCAGGCTGCTGAAGCGGCCGTAGCTACGCCGACGACCCCCGCCAACGAACCTGCCACGCTGGACCTCTCCACCCTCAAGGATCTCAGCGTCACGGCGCTGACCAAGATCGCCAGGGACCTGGAGATTCCGGGCGCGACCGGCATGCGCAAGCAGGAGCTGATCTTCGAGATCCTCCGCGCGCGCGCCGAAAAGGCCGGGCTGATCTTCTCGGAAGGCGTCCTCGAAGTGCTGCCGGACGGTTTCGGGTTCCTGCGGGCCCCGGACTATAACTACCTGGCCGGCCCGGACGACATCTACGTTTCCCCCTCCCAGATTCGCAAGTTCGACCTGCACACCGGCGACACCATCTCCGGCCATATCCGCTCGCCCAAGGAAGGCGAACGCTACTTCGCGCTGATCAAGGTCGAGGCCATCAACTTCGAGCCGCCCGACAGCACCTTGCCC
>CAYGMD010000349.1:0-2261 GCA_964350785.1 uncultured Acidobacterium sp.
TGGGAGCAGCGCGTGGGGCAGGTGGTCTACGTCTCGGCCACGCCCGGGCCCTACGAGCTGAAGATGGCGGGCGGGGTCGTCGTCGAACAGGTGATTCGCCCGACCGGCCTGATGGATCCGCCGGTGGAAGTGCGGCCGGTCAAGGGCCAGGTCGACGACCTGCTGATGGAGATTCGCGACCGCGCCTCGCGCCAGGAACGGGTGCTGGTCACGACGCTGACCAAGCGGATGGCCGAAGACCTGACCACCTATTACCAGGAACTCGGGGTCAAGGTGCGCTACCTGCACTCGGACATCGACACGCTGGAGCGGGTCGAGATTCTGCGCGATCTGCGGCGGGGCGTGTTCGACGTGCTGGTGGGCATCAACCTGCTGCGCGAGGGCCTGGACCTGCCGGAAGTGTCGCTGGTGGCCATTCTCGACGCCGACAAGGAGGGCTTCCTGCGCTCGGCGGGGGCGCTGATCCAGACGTCAGGACGCGCGGCGCGAAACCTCAACGGCCGTGTGATTATGTATGCGGACCGTCACACCGACTCGATGCGCGCCGCGATCAACGAAACCGAGCGCCGCCGCACCCGGCAGGCGGCCTATAACGAGGAACACGGTATTACGCCGACCAGTATCGTCAAGGCCATCGACGACGTCTTATCCAGCGTGTACGACCGCGACTATTCGTCGATTGTCGACCCGCGCGAGAAGCAGGTCTTCCGGACCCAGGCGGAGCTCGATGCCCACATTGCCACCCTCGACGCCCAGATGAAGGGCGCCGCGGCCAACCTGGATTTCGAGAGGGCGGCGGCGTTGCGCGATCAGATTCGCGGCCTGCGAACGCGCGAACTGGGCCTGGCCCCCGGCTTGCCGCCCGGCCCGGGACAAGTGGGCGGCCGATGAGTGAGTCGCGTCAAACCTGGCTGATCGAGTGGCTGAAGCAAGCCCTGCTCGAAGTCCAGGAATACATGAAGCTCTGCGTCGCGGCCATCAAGGGCTCGGTGTCGCGCCCCTTCTACGCCCGCGACGTCATGGAGCAGATCGACGTGATCGGCCTGGGCTCGCTGACGGTGGTCATCCTGACCGGCTTCTTCACGGGCGCCGTGCTGGCGCTGCAGTCGGGCATGACCCTGGACCAGTTCGGCGCCCGGCCCTTCGTCGGCCGCCTGATCAGCGCCTCGATGATCAAGGAACTGGGACCGGTGCTGACCGCGCTGATGCTGGCGGGCCGGGTCGGCTCGGGCATTGCCGCGGAACTCGGGTCGATGATGGTGACCGAACAGATCAGCGCCCTGCGCGCCCTGGGCACCGATCCCATCCGCAAGCTGGTGGTGCCGCGGGTGCTGGCGGGCTTTATCATGTGCCCGATCCTGACCGTGGTGGCCAACGCCGTCGGCCTGACCGGCGGGTGGCTGATCGCCCTGACGCAACTGCGGGTGCCGTCCGGCGTCTACTGGAGCTCGGTGGTCGAAGGCCTGTACATGCAGGACGTCTGGATGGGCATCATCAAGCCGTTCTTCCTGGGCTTCGTAATCGTGACGATCGGCTGCCACGTCGGCCTGCGCACCAGCGGCGGCACGCAGGGCGTCGGCCGCTCGACGACCAACGCGGTGGTCGCGGCCTCGGTCGTGGTGTTGATTGTCGATTTCTTCGTCACCCGGCTGTTGATCTCGGTGTTTTTCTGATGCGACACAAGAGCCTCGCCGAATTCGGCCTGCCCGTGGAACTGGCCGAGCCGCACGCGCCGGTCGTGCTATTCGACAGGGTCAACCTCGCGTTCGACGAGAAGGTGATCCTGCGCGACGTCACGTTCTCGGTCCGCGCCGGCCACACCAAGATCTTCCTGGGCGCGAGCGGCGCCGGCAAGTCCACCATTCTCAAGCTCCTGCTCGGCCTGCTCAAGCCCGATTCGGGCACCATCTGGGTGCTCGGCCACCGCGTCGACCAGATGAACGAACAGCAGCTGATGGGCGTCCGCCATCACATGGGCATGGTGTTCCAGGAGGGCGCGCTGTTCGACTCGTTCACGGTCGGCGAGAACGTCGGCTACAAGCTCTACGAGGAGACGACGATGCCGCTGGCCGAAGTGCGCCAGCGCGTGGAGGAAGTGCTCGGCTTCGTCGGCCTCAGCGAGCACATCGACAAGCAGCCCTCGGCGCTGTCGGGCGGCCAGCGCCGCCGCGTCGCGATCGCGCGCGCCATGGCGGCCAAGCCGACGCTGCTGCTGTACGACGAGCCGACCACCGGCCTCGACCCCATCACGTCGCTGACGA
>CAYGMD010000350.1:0-2246 GCA_964350785.1 uncultured Acidobacterium sp.
CCTGGCTTTCGAGCGCGTAGCCGCCGAGGTGGTCGTACTCTTCCTGCACCTCGCCGAAGCGGGCGAGGATCTTGTCCATGTCGTGGGCCCGCGCCGGGTCGGCCATGGCGTGCTGCAGCTCTTCGAGCTCGTGGTGCAGGTCGCCGGCGCGGCCGCTGCCGGCAATCGCCTCGTCCAGCACCGAGCGGCCCGACATTTCCTCGACGTCCTGCCGGAAATAGCCGATGGTCAGCTTCTTGGGGACGGTGACGTCGCCCTCGTCGGGGCCTTCTTCGCCCATGATCATCCGGAAAATGGTGGTCTTGCCGGCGCCGTTGGGGCCGACCAGTCCAACTTTCTCTCCCGGGTTGAGCTGGAACGAGGCGTCGACGAACAGCAGCTGCTTGCCGTACTGCTTGTTGATGTTGGCAAAAGCGATCAAGGGGTTACCAGTATAGCGTGTGCGGGCCGCGGGGTATGATCGGGCGCAGCTGCATGGACGAAATCCTCACGCCCGCCTTCCTGACCGGTTTCTTCACCATCATTGGCATCGACGTCATCCTGTCGGGCGACAACGCCGTCGTCATCGCGCTGGCGGCGCGAACGCTGCCGCCGCACCAGCAAAAACGCGCCGTGTTCTGGGGCGCCGGCGCGGCCGTCGGCTTGCGCGTCATGCTGGCGGCGGTCGCCGTGCAGCTGCTGCGCTTCCCGTACTTGAAGCTGGCCGGCGGCGCCATGCTGTTGTGGATCGCGGTCAAGCTGCTGCTGCCGGAGGCCGACGAAGCCGACGTCGCCCCGGCCGACCACCTATGGGCGGCCATCAAGACCATCGTCGTGGCCGACTTCGTGATGAGCCTCGACAACGTGGTGGCGGTGGCCGCGGCGGCCAAGGGCAGCGTGCTGCTGCTCGCGCTGGGCCTGATCATCAGCATCCCGCTGGTCGTGTTCGGCGCCAGCATGCTGATGAAGCTGATGGAACGCTGGCCGGTGATCATCACGATCGGCGCCGGCATCCTGGGCTGGACCGCGCTCGACATGGCCATCACCGATGCCATTGTGGCGCCCTACGTCCATGCCGGCCCGCACCTGCTGCACTACACGATTCCTGCCCTCGGCGCGATTTTCGTGATCGCCACCGGCAAATGGTGGTCGCTGCGCACCGCGCGCGGCGCCGCGTGACGTACCGCAGACGGTGCGTGATATAACTGAATTGCTTCGGGTGCCCACGAGGGCCTAACAGGGAAGTCCGGTGCAACACCGGCGCGGTCCCGCCACTGTAAGGAAGGAACGCTCGCTTCGAATACCACTCGGCGTGTTGCCGGGGAAGGTGAAGCGGGTTGCGAGCGCACGCTCGCGTCCTCCAAGCCAGGAGACCTGCCCCAAGCGTCAACCACCGACGTGCCCGGGGAGGCCACCGTCATGCAGCGCGCGCTCCATTCTGTACTCGTTTTCCTGTTCACTTTTCTCGCTCTGAGTCCCGCGGCAGCTTTCGATGGTGCCGCCATCACCGGTGCCATCACCGACGCCTCGGGCGCGGCCGTGGCCGGCGCCACCGTCCAGGCCCTGGCCGCCGGGCGGCCCATCGCCGTGGCGACCTCGGGCGCCGACGGCCGCTACCGGCTCGACGTGCCGGCCGGGCTGCCGGTCGAAGTGCGCGTCCATCGCGAGGGTTTTGCCGACCGGGTGATCGCGGTGCCGGGCGCGACGGCGCCGGTGGCGCTGGACGTCACCCTGCAGGTCGGCGGGGTCTCCGACACGCTGGTGGTGACGGCGTCGCGGGTCGCGGAAAGCCGCGCCGCGGTCACCGAATCGGTGACCGCGTTTGCCCGCGCCGACCTCGAGGCGCTCGGCGCCGTGTCGCTGGCCGATGTCGTGCGGTTCGTGCCGGGCGTCAGCGTCGCGAGCAACGGCCGCGAGGGCGCGGTGACGTCGATGTTCTCGCGCGGCGGCGAGTCCGATTACAACCTGGTGCTGATCGACGGCGTGCGCGTCAACCAGAGCGGCGGCGGGTTTGATTTCAGCCGCATCACCGCCGCCGAGATCGATCGGGTCGAGGTGGTGCGCGGCGCGCAGTCGGCGTTGTGGGGCTCCGACGCCATGGGTTCGGTGGTGCAGATTTTCACCCGCCGGGCCGGGGCGGGCCAGCGGCCCCAGGTGGCCGGTTCGGCCGAGGGCGGGTCGTTTGGCGCCGCGCGCGGTGACGCGCGCCTGATGGGCGGGGCGGCCGGGCGGGTCGACTACGCGGCGGGCGTGTCGCGCCGCCAGTC
>CAYGMD010000351.1:0-2224 GCA_964350785.1 uncultured Acidobacterium sp.
ACGTAGTACGGCGTGAAATCGCCGTCGGTGTCGATGCCCAGCCGGCCCCACGACTTGCCCTTGATCTCGGCCGGCACTTCGGACGCCGATTCCGGGAGGTCCCTGATGTGGCCGTAGCTGGCCTCCACCCGGTACTTCTTTCCGAGGAAACGAGCCAGAGTCCGGGCTTTGGCCGGCGATTCAACAATAACTAGCGGTATCGGCATCGAAATATCTCTACACCTTACTCCGGGAACGAACGAACCTGCCCGATCCAATTCTTCGAATCTCGCCGGTCAGCTCCCATTCAAGGAGCCGGGCGAGCGCGTCGCCAGGCGGGATCCTTAGCTGCTTGGCAATGTCATCTACCGTGAATTCAACGGTTTCCGGGGTTTCTCGGGCAAACGCCCCTGGAAGGCCGATCCCCAGCTCTTGCAGGATATCGACCGCAGACTCGACCAGCTTTGCCCCGTCCCTCAACAGCGCATGGGCGCCGCGATTGCGGCCACCGACCGTCAAACCGGGCATGGCCATGACGTCGCGCCCCTGGTCGGCCGCCAGACGCGCCGTGATGAGCGACCCGCTCTTCTCGGCCGCCTCGACCACCAGCACGGCCCGGGACAGGCCGCTGATGATGCGATTGCGCCTCGGGAAATTCCCCGGATACGGCAGGGTGCCGGGAGGAAACTCGGTCACCATTAATCCGGCCGCGGCAATGCGGCCAAACAGCGCCTCGTTTTCTTCCGGATACACGTAGTCGATTCCCGTGCCCAGCACGGCAATTGTGGTTCCGCCCGCATCGAGGGCGCCGGCGTGGGCCGCCGCATCGATGCCGCGCGCCAGGCCGCTGGCCACGACAATTCCCGCCCGGGCCAGGTCACCGGCAATGGCCTCGGCCGCCGCCAGGCCCTCGCGCGACGCCGCGCGGGCGCCGACGATCGCAACCACGGTTTTTTCACAAATGGACAGGTCGCCCCGAGTCCAAAGGATCGTTGGCGGGTTGGGGATCTCGCTGAGCAGCGCGGGAAAACCAGGCAAACCAAGCCGAATGGTATCCATGAGGAAACCTCGGCTGACGACCGCCTGACCTGACGACGACGATAGCGTACTTGCCCCCCTCCTGGTAGGTCGCTATAGTGCGGGTAGGGAACCATGTCTGTCCGCTCTCTGGTTTTGGCGTTGTTCGTGGTCGTGGCGTCGGCTCCACTTGCGTGGGCCGGGCAGCGGGGTCAGGCCAAGGAACAGGTCGAATTCGGCATCCAGGTAGCGCAGCGCGGTCTGTGGAAAGAGGCGATCTACCGTTGGGAACGCGCCATCCAGCTTGATCCCACTTACGCCGCAGCGTTCAACAACCTCGCCGTCGCCTACGAGCACGAGGGGCAGTTGGCCAAAGCACGAGAGGCGTACGAGAAGGCGCTCGCGCTCGAACCCAACAATGCGCTCGTCCGGCAGAACTACGACCTGTTCAAGGAAATCAATGACCGCGCGGCTCAGAAAGACAGCCGACAATCTTAGGCGCACGGCCGGAGGCCTGGCAAAGGCAACGCTGTGCCTGGCGCTGGTGGCCGTCCTCGTGGCGTGCACGAGCTACACCGAGATCCCGATTGAAACGCCGATCCAGCCCAAGCTGGATGTGACGGCGTTCCAGCGCATCTTCATTGCCGGCTTCATTGCCGGCGCCAACGAAGATGTGGATGCCAACATGGAAACCGTGCGCCTGCTGCGCAGCCAGTTGCGCAACAAGGGCATCATGCGCGTGATCGACGCCGACACGCTGCCGCTGCTCGAGGTCGCCCGGCAGGGCGGCGAGGCGAGCACGCCGCCGGTGCCCGATCAGCAGGCCGTCACGCCCGCCGCGGACCAGGATCCCGCCAAGCCGCCCGTCTTCAACGACGAGAAGGACCTCGAGCCGTACAACCACATCTTCGCGAACGTCGCGTACTGGAAGCGGATTGGCGAGGAGTTTCAGCAGCCGCTAATCGTGACCGGCGCGGTGCTGTTCGCGCCGCAGCAGCGCTCGGGCTTCGTCCAGCGCGAACAGGAAGTCTACGACTCGTTCGGCCGCCGCCAGGTCGTGCCGGTCCGCACGTACATGGAGCGCAAGGGCTTCGTGCTGCGGCCGACCTTTATCTTCATCGACGGCCGCACCGGCGAGACCCTGCACAGCGAGACGTTCCGGGAAGAGATTCTCTACAACGCCAACCAGCAGACGCCGGCCCTGTCGTCCTATTTCGAGCTCATGGAC
>CAYGMD010000352.1:0-2211 GCA_964350785.1 uncultured Acidobacterium sp.
CCGTCGGTGTGGTAGATGCCGTTCTCGCCGAGCGCGATGTGCACCGCGTGCGTGTCGCCGAACAGGTTGTGCAGGTCGCCCAGGATCTCCTGGTAGGCGCCGACCAGGAACACGCCGAGGTAGTAGGGCTCGCCGTTGAAGCGGTGGAGCAGCAGCGTCTTCTTGACGTCGCGTCGGTCGATGAACTGATCCAGCTTGCCGTCGGAGTCGCAGGTGATGTCGCTCAGCACGGCGTGTTCGGTCGGCCGCTCGTTGAGGCGATGGATCGGCATCACCGGGAACAGCTGCTTGATTGCCCAGCTGTCGGGAATCGACTGGAACAGCGAGAAGTTGCAGAAGTAGGTGTCGGACAGCAGTTCCTCGAGCGATTTCAACTCTTCCGGGACGTCCGCCATCTCCTTGCACAGCTTGTTGATCTTGTCGCAGATGGCCCAGTACAGGTTCTCGGCGTGCGAGCGCTGCTCGAGCGACAGGTAGCCGCCGCTGAACAGGTTCATGGCCATGTCGAGCGCCTGCTGCGCGTCGTGGTAGGTCTCGGTGGCGTTGCGCCCGGTGACGCCGTGGTACGCCTCGATCAGGTCGACCAGCGGCTGCTCGAACTCTTCCTTCACCTCGGTCGGGATCGTCTCCTCGCCGAAGTTGAGGGTGCCGAGCACGTTGAAGATCAACATGCTGTGATACGCCGAGATCGCGCGCCCGCTTTCCGACACGATGGTCGGGTGCTTCACGCCCGCCTCGTCGCACACCGTCTGGATGTGGTAGACGACGTCGTTGGCGTATTCCTGGAGCGTGTAGTTCATGGACGACTCGAAATTGGTCTGCGAGCCGTCGTAGTCGACACCCAGGCCGCCGCCGACGTCGAGGAATTCCAGACCGGCCCCCTGCTTGGCCAGTTCGCAGTACACGCGGGCCGCCTCGTTGAGCGCGCCCTTGATGATGCGGATGTGCGTGATCTGGCTGCCCAGGTGGAAGTGCAGCAGCTTCAGACAGTCGCCCATGCCGCGCTTCTGCAGTTCCTCGAAGCCGCGCAGGATCTCGGTGACGGTCAGGCCGAACTTGGAGCGGAAGCCGCCGGACGACTGCCAGCGGCCCGAACCGCGCGCCGCCAGCTTGACGCGCATGCCGATGTTGGGCCGGACGCCGACCTTCTCCGCGTACTCGAGCACCAGCTCGAGCTCGGTGTACTTCTCGACCACCGGGATGATCTGGCGGCCCATCTTCTGGGCCAGCATCGCCATCTCGATGAATTCGTAGTCCTTGAAGCCGTTGCAGATGATCGGCGTGTCGTTGTTGGCCATGGCCGACACGGCCAGCAGTTCCGGCTTGCTGCCGGCCTCGAGGCCGAAGCCGTACTGGGCGCCGAAGTTCAGCACCTCTTCCACGACCTGGCGCTGCTGGTTCACCTTGATCGGGTAGACGCAGACGTACTTGCCCTGGTACTGGTTCTGGGCCATCGCGCTTTGGAACGCGCCGTGAATTTCGCCGAGCCGGTGCTTGATGACGTCGGTGAAGCGCAGGAGGATGGGAACGGCGAGGCCGCGCAGCTGCAAGCGATCGATGAGCCGCTTGAGATCCACGCCGTGCAGCGGGTCCTTGGTCGGGTGGACTTGCAGGTGGCCCTGTTCGCCTACCGAGAAATAGCCTTGGCCCCAACGCGGTACGTCATACAGCTCGGCGGCTTCGGTGACCGACCAAGGGGTGCTCCCGGGGCTGGTGCCCGCACTCAGGCTTCCGCCTGCGACTTTGCTCATCTTCTGGATAAACAGAATAAACGGAAAAAACCTGACCGACTCATTTTTTTCACCGGTCGCGGAAAAAACTGTAGGCTCCGGCTTCAGCCGGAGCGTTAAGCTCTTGGTCATGTCTGACCGGGTTCCCGCCATCAAGGTGCTGCTGCTGCCGAAAGACACCAACGCGCTCGGCACCATTTTCGGCGGTGTCATCCTCTCCCACATCGACTTGGCCTCGGCCGTCGAGGCGCGCAAGACCGCGCGCCACCGCTACGTGACCAAGGCCATGAACGCAGTGGAGTTTCACGCGCCCGTGTTTGTGGGCGATCTCGTGAATTTCTTCACGGAAACCACCCGCGTCGGCCGCACCTCCATCACCGTCAAGGTGTTGGTCGAAGCCGAACGGTGGGGCGCCGGTCAAGGCGAACAGGTGAAAGTGACCGAGGCGGAAGTGGTGCTGGTGGCCGTCGGCGCCGACGGC
>CAYGMD010000353.1:0-2204 GCA_964350785.1 uncultured Acidobacterium sp.
GGATCTTCCGCCACGCCGAGTGACGGCGCAAACATCCGGCTGTAGACGGCCACCGCGGGGTCGACCGGCTCGGTGCTGAAGATGAACAGCGCGACATGGGCGCTTGGAAACGCGCTCTTGAGGCGGCGCATGGCGGCCATGTCGGGTTCGGCCGCGTCGACGGCGGCGCGGGTCGCCACCGGCACGTAGATGAACTGCGTGCCGCAGGAGATCTCCTCGACCGGCAAACCGGTCGCATCCACCGCGTCGGGATCGACGCCGGACGCGCGGACGATGTCGGCCCGCGACGAGGCCGGTTCGCGGTACGCCGGCGGACGCTGATCCATCCAGGCGAACGACAACGCCCCGCCGGCCCACGTCAGTTCCACCGGCGTGGGCCCCACGCCGAGGCCAAACACCCAGCGCTCCCGCCCGGCGGCAATCACGCCCTCGCGCGCCAGCGCGAACGTGGTGCCGATGGTCGGGTGCCCCGCCATGGGCAACTCCGCCCCCGGCGTGAAGATCCGCATGCGCACGTCGGTGTCAGGCGTTTCAGCCGGGAACACGAACGTGCTCTCCGAAAAATTCATCTCGCGCGTGATGGTCTGCATTTGCGCGGCCGACAGCCCGCGGCCATCCGGGAATACCGCCAGCTGATTGCCTTCGAACAGGCGATCGGTGAAGACGTCGTAGTGCAAGTAGCGCATTCACAGATTCTAGCCGGGAGCGGCACGGCCTGACGGGGCGACACTCCTTGACGGGACGACACCTCCCGACGGGATAGAATGCGCCGCGTGATTCCTCGCGGCGCGCTGGTGCTCCTCCTGTTGACCACGACCGCACTCTCCGCCCACGCTCAGCTCACGATCGTCGCGCCCGCGGCGCCGGGCGGAGGGTGGGACCAGACGGCGCGCGTGATGCAGCGCGTGCTGGCCGAGATCGAGCCGGCCACCAGCGTGCAGGTCGACAACATCCCGGGCGCGGCCGGGACCATTGGGCTCTCCCGGTTCGTGCAGTCCGAACGCGGCAACCCGCACGCGCTGCTCGTGACGGGCCTCGTGATGGTCAGCGGCGCCATCATCAACGCCTCGCCGGTCTCGCTGGCCCATGCCACGCCCATCGCGCGGCTCACGGGCGAAACCGAGGTCATCGTCGTCCCCGCCGCCAGTCCGCACCGGACGCTGGCAGACCTGATCGCCGCCTTCAAGCAGGATCCCGGCAGCGTGTCGTGGGGCGGCGGTTCGGCCGGGGGCACCGACGACCTGCTGGTCAGGCTGCTGGCCGAGCAGGTGGGCTTGCCGGCCTCGCGCGTGAACTACATTGCCTTCGCCGGCGGCGGCGCCGCGCTGGCCGCGGTGCTGGGCGGCCAGGTCACCGCGGCGGTCAGCGGCTACGGCGAGTTCGCCGGCCAGATCGCGGCGGGACAGCTCCGGGCGCTCGCCATCTCGGCCGCCGGCCGCATGGCCGGCATCGCCGCACCGACCCTGCGCGAAGCCGGCGTCCCCTTGGACCTCGCCAACTGGCGCGCCGTCGTCGCGCCGCCGGGCCTGTCGGACGCCGAGCGGGATGCCCTGACCGCGCGCATCACGCGCCTGGCCACCAGCGATGCCTGGCGGCAGGCGATCGCCCAGAACGGCTGGGAGGATCAGTTTCTCGCCGGCGCCGGCTTCCGCCAGTTCCTGCTGGCCGAACAGGCGCGCATCGAGGCGGTGTTGCGACGGCTCGCCGCCGCCGACAGTCCCGCGCCGCCGCGATTCACTCTCTCCATCACGCCGACGATGGTTCCCAATGCCACCGTGGTCGTCCTGGGATTGCTCGTCACCGGTCTGGTGGTGTCCCGGATCCGCGACCGAGCGCGAGCCGCCGGCAGCCCGGCGTTGACTCCCGGTTCCCGACTCCCGACTCCCGGCGTTGCGGCGACCATACTGGCCGCGATGCTCCTGCTGCAGCCTGTCCTGATGATGACCACGGGGTTCATCATCTCGTCGACGCTCCTGTTCGCCGTCACGGCCGCGGCCTGGCGTGGTGTCCGCCCGGCGGCGGCGATCGTCGCCAGGGACGCGATCGTGGGCGGCGTCTTCACCACGCTCATCTACGTCATCTTCAGCTCGGGCCTGGGCGTGGCGCTGCCCTGATGGGCGACCTCTGGATCGGCTTCGTTGTCGCCCTGCAACCCATCAACCTGCTGTGGGGGCTGGCGGGCGTCACCCTGGAAACCGTGGTCG
>CAYGMD010000354.1:0-2198 GCA_964350785.1 uncultured Acidobacterium sp.
ACGGCAGCGTCGGCGACACCGGGCCGGCCGAGGCAACGCCGGGCATGGCCCGGACCCGCGCCAGCGCCTGCCGCCAGAACTCGAGGCCGCGGGCCGGCTCGTAGCGCACCATGTCGGTGTCGAGCGCGATCGCGGCCAGGCCGCGCGTCTCGAACCCCACGTCGGCGCGCTCGGACGCGCCCAGGCTGCGCAGCAGCAGGCCGGCAACGACCAGCAGCACGGCGGTGAGCGCCACCTGCGACACCACAAGCGCATCCCGTAACGCCCAGCGGCGGCCGCCCACTTTCGACGCCGGCGCATCGCCGCGCAAGTCGCTCACCAGGCTGGGAGACGACGCCTTGAGGGCGGGCAGCAACCCGGCGAGCAGGCCGGTGCCGACCGCGATCAGCAGGGAGAACGCGAGCACGCGCGCATCGAGGCGCAGGTCGAACGCGATGTCGACCGGCAGCGGCAACGGCATGGTCTGCAGCCCTTGCACCAGCGCCGACGCCAGGCCGGTGGCGGCGAGGGCGCCCAGCACGCCGAGCAGCAGGCCCTCGACCAGCAGTTGCTGGATCAACCGGGCGCGGCTGGCGCCGATGGCCAGGCGCACGCTGATCTCGCGGCGCCGCGCCGAGGCGCGTGCCAGCAGCATGCCGGCGACGTTGGCGCAGGCGATCAACAAGACCAGGCCGACAATGCCCATCAGGCCGGCGGCGCCGAGCGACAGCGGACCGCCGGCTTGCGGCACCAGCAGCCGGACCTCCTCGCTCGGCACCGCGGCCATCTTGCGGTCCTTGTTGGTGGCCGGGTGAGCGGTCTCGAGCTGCGTGCCGACCAACGCCACGTTGGCATGCGCCTGGGCCGCCGACGTGCCGGGCTTCAGGCGGCCCTTGATGAACATCCAGCGCTGGCCACGCCGCTCGAGCGTGGTCTTGCCCACGGGCGACGGCACCGAATCGGTGATGCCGGCCGGCTCGACTTCGTCGACCTGCCTGATCGGCAGCCACAGTTCCGGCGTCAGCAGCGGGACGACGCCGGTGAACGCGGGCGGCGCCACGCCGGCGATGGTGTACGGCTGGCCGCGCAGCGTGAGCGACTTGCCGGCAATGGCCGGGTCGCCGCCAAACTCGCGTTGCCACATGCGATGCGAGATCACGACGACGCGCGCGGCCGACGGGTCGTCGTCCGCCGGCACCAGCAACCGTCCCAGGAACGGCCGCACGCCCAGCATCGTGAAGTGATTCGCCGTCACGATCTGGCCCAGGGCGACGCGCGATCGATCGCCCAGGCTGAGCGGCGCCATCATCGGGCTGTAGCCCGTCATGTCGCTGAACACCGTGTTCTGGGCCTTCAGATCCTGGAAATCGGCGTAGGACGACGTCGCGTATTCATCACCGTCGCCGCCAGTGGTGAACACGTCGACCAGCGAGCCGGGCTCGGTGACGGGCAAGGGACGAAACAGCAGCGAGTCAACCAGCGAGAACATGGCCGTGTTGACGCCGACCCCCAGGCCCAGTGACAGGATGGCGACGGCCGAGAACCCCGGGCTGCGCGCCATCCAGCGCAGGGCGTAGCGCATGTCTTTGAGCAGGGTGTCCACGTCCCCTTAGACGAGGGCGGCGACCTGAAGTTCAGGTGGTGGTGCCGTCAGGTCTTCCGATACCGGCGGCCGGCCGCGCGCGAGAACGCCCTGACCATCCCCCTGGGGACAATCCCCATCAGCCAGAGCAAGAGCCGGTAGATCCGTCCGTTGACGACCACCGCATCGCCGCGCATTACCGCCTCGTAGCCCTCGCGGGCCACGTCGCCGGCGTCCAGCCACATCACCGCCGGCACACTCTTCATCTGCTGCCGGGTGCCGGTTACGTCGTGAAACTCGCTGTACGTGAACCCGGGGCACACCGCCGTGACGTGGACGCCCATGTGGGCGTTCTCGGCGTTCAGCGCCTCCGAGAACCGGATCACGAAGGCCTTGGAGGCGCCGTACAGCGTGTGGCCGGCCGGCGCGGGCACCATGCCGGCAACCGACGCGATGTTGATGACCCGTCCCCAGCCCCGCTCCAGCATGCCCGGCAACAGGCGATAGGTCAGGTCGCACACCGCCGTCATCATGATCTGGATGAAGCGTTGATGGTCGGGCCACGCGACGTTGACGTAGCTGCCGGGCACGCCGTAGCCGGCGTTGTTGACGAGCACGTCGATGCACAGGCCGTGCG
>CAYGMD010000355.1:0-2153 GCA_964350785.1 uncultured Acidobacterium sp.
ATCATGATCTTGCGCTGGCCCTTGACCACGCCGCCGTACTTCACCGAACCGTCGATCTCGCTGATCACGGCCGGATCCTTGGGCTTGCGGGCCTCGAACAATTCCACGACGCGCGGCAGGCCGCCCGTGATGTCCTTGGTCTTGGTGGTCTCGCGCGGGATCTTCGCCAGCACGTCGCCGGCGTTGACCATCTCGCCGTCCTGCACCATCAGGTGGGCGCTGACCGGCATGATGTAGCGGCGCACGGTCGTGCCGTTCGCCGACTTGATCTCCACCGTCGGCTGCTTCTTCTCGTCCGGCGAGTCGACGACGATGAGGCGGGACAGGCCCGTGACCTCGTCGAGATCTTCCTGGACGGTGACGCCGTCGATGATGTCCTTGAACCGGATCTGGCCCGATTCCTCGGTCAGGATCGAGAAGGTGTAGGGGTCCCACTCGACCAGGATCTTGCCGGTGTCGACCGCCTCGCCGTCCTTGACCTTGAGACGCGCGCCGTAGACCACCTGGTAGCGCTCGCGGTCGCGGCCCTTGTCGTCCTGCACCACGATGAAGCCGGTGCGGTTCATGACGACCATCTCGCTGCCGCCGGCGGGGTTGGGCCGCTCGACGGTCTGCAGGTTCTCGTACTTGGCGACGCCCCTGTGCTTCGAATCCAGGGTCGACTGGTCCGAAATGCGCGACGCCGTGCCGCCGATGTGGAACGTGCGCATCGTCAGCTGCGTGCCGGGCTCGCCGATCGACTGGGCGGCGATGACGCCGACCGCGAGGCCGAGCTCGACCAGCTTGCCGGTCGACAGGTCGCGGCCGTAGCAGCGCTTGCAGACGCCGCGGCGCGAGGCGCAGGTCAGCACCGAGCGGATCTTCACCTTTTCGATACCGGCGTCCTGCACGTCAGCCGCGAGCTGTTCGTCGATCTCCTGGTTGAAGTCGAGGATCAGGCCGCCCTTGATCGGGTCGATGATCTTCTCGAGCGACACGCGGCCGATGATGCGGTCGCGCAGCGGCTCGATGACCTCGCCGCTTTCGACGATCGCCCGGGCCTCGATGCCGTCCAGGGTGCCGCAGTCGTGATCCGAGACGATCACGTCCTGCGCCACGTCGACGAGCCGGCGCGTCAGGTAGCCCGAGTCGGCGGTCTTCAGCGCCGTGTCGGCCAGGCCCTTGCGCGCGCCGTGCGTCGAGATGAAGTACTCGAGCACCGACAGGCCTTCGCGGAAGTTGGCCTTGATCGGCTGCTCGATGATTTCGCCCGACGGCTTCGCCATCAGGCCGCGCATGCCCGCCAGCTGGCGGATCTGCTGCTTCGAACCGCGGGCGCCCGAGTCGGCCATGATGTAGACGGGATTGAACTTCCCTTCCTTGTCACGGCGTTCCATTTCACCGAACATCGCGTCGGCGATCTTCTCGGTGACGTCGGACCACACGGCGATGACCTTGTTGTAGCGCTCGCCGTTGGTGATCGCGCCTTCGAGGTACTGCTGTTCGACCTTGATCACCTCGTCGTGGGCCTTGGCCGAGAGCTTGGCCTTGTCCTCCGGGATGATCAGGTCCTGAATGCCGATCGACATGCCCGAGCGGGTGGCGTAGGTGAAGCCCACCTGCTTGAGGTTGTCGAGCATCTCGACGGTGCTCTCGATGCCGGTCGTCAGGTAGCAGCGCTGGACCAGCTGCTGCAGGCCCTTCTTCTTGAGCATGCCGTTGACGAACGGGATGTTCTTCGGCAGCGCGCTGTTGAACAGCACGCGGCCGACGGTGGTGTTGATGATCTTGTTGTGCACCTGCTGCACGTCGGCGTGCAGCACGTCCTGGTCGTCACGCGACGCCGACATGTCCTGCAGCTCGCCGGTGTAGCGCAGGCGGATCGGCGTCAGCGTCTCCAGCTCGCCGGCCTCGAGGGCCAGCACCACGTCGTTCACCGAGGCAAAGGCGCGGCCTTCGCCCTTGGCGCCCGGCTTGGCCTTGGTCAGGTAGTAGCAGCCGAGGACGATGTCCTGCGACGGCACCGCGACCGGCGTGCCGTTGCTGGGCGACAGGATGTTCTTCGACGACATCATCAGCGTCGAGGCTTCAATTTGCGCCTCGGGCGACAACGGGATGTGCACCGCCATCTGGTCGCCGTCGAAGTCGGCGTTGAACGCCGTGCAGACGAGCGG
>CAYGMD010000356.1:0-2124 GCA_964350785.1 uncultured Acidobacterium sp.
ATGACCATGCACAGTCTCACCAAGTCGGCGATCTTCTTCGCGGTCGGGCATATCGCCCAGGTCAAGGGAACGCAGCGGCTGAGCGAAATCCGCGGTCTCACCGAAACCCATCCGGTGCTCGGCTGGGGCCTCGTGCTCGGGGTGGTGGCGATCGCCGGCCTGCCGCCGCTCGGCATCTTCATGAGTGAGTTCCTCGTCGTCAGTTCGACCTTTGCCCGCGAGCCACTCCTGGCGATCCTCCTGGTTGCCGGTCTCTTGATCGGCTTCGGCGCGCTCTTGCTCCGGCTCAACGGCATCGCCTTCGGCGAGCCGCACGGCGGCACCGGTCCCGCCCAGGCGTCCTACGTGCCGATGTTCACGCACCTCGCCTTGGTCCTCGTCGCGGGCGTGTATCTGCCGCCGCCGCTGGTGGCTTGGTTCCTCCATGTCGCGGCGCTGCTTGGGTAGCCGGGGAAGGAATCGATCATGCCGACGTTGAGCGAGGTAATGGGGCAGGGACGCCCGGTGCAGGGACACCGGCCCTGGCCGCGCACCGTGGTGCCGAGCGAGGTATGGATTTCCGCCGCCAAGCGGTTGCAGGACGGTTCCTGGACCTTGCTCGGCCTGTGGGGCGAGCGAAACGCGGTGCACATGGCGATTCTCGACGAGAGCCGCCGGGAAGCCGGCGTCGTCAGCCTCGAAGGCCTTGCCGGGCGCTTCCCATCGGTCGGACAATTCCATCCGCCCGCGATCCGCCTCGAACGCGCGATCAAGGATCTGTTCGGCCTGGAGCCCGAAGGCGCCCCCGATGCCCGGCGGTGGCTCGACCATGGCCGCTGGGGTCTGCGCGTCCCTCTCGGCGCCAAGGCGGCGGCGGAAGCCACCGGCGATGCGTATGCGTTCCTGGCCGCCGAAGGCGAGAGCCTTCACCAAATTCCCGTCGGCCCGGTGCACGCCGGCATAATCGAGCCCGGGCACTTCCGCTTTACCGCCAGCGGCGAAACCGTGGTCCGTCTCGAGGAACGCCTGGGCTACGTGCACAAAGGCATCGAATCGCTGATGACCGGCGCCGACCTGGCGCGTGCCGCCCGTCTCGCGGGACGAACGTCGGGCGACAGCACGGTCGCCTACGCGCTCGCTTTTGCCCAGGCCGTCGAGGCGGCGGCGGAAATCGCCGTGCCGGCGCGGGCCGTTCACCTCCGCGCTCTCATGGCCGAGCTCGAACGGTTCGCCAATCATTTCGGGGACATTGGCGCCGTCTGCAACGACGCATCCTTTGCGTTGATGCACGCCCACTGCGGCATCCTCAGGGAAGAGGTTCTCCGCGCCGCCGATGCCTGCTTCGGGCATCGGCTGATGATGGACCGCGTGGTCCCGGGCGGCGTCTCGGTCGACCTCACCGTTGAGGGCGCTGCCCGCCTGCGCGATCTTGCGCGCGCCATCCACGCGCGCTTCCCGGAGCTGGTCGAGCTCTACGACAACACCGCCTCGCTCAAGGACCGCACTGTCGGCACCGGCATTCTCGCGCCCGCGCTGGCCCGGCGGTTCGGCTGCGGCGGTTATGTCGGCCGGGCCTCGGGCCGGGCGTTCGACGCGCGCAAGACCCTCGGCTACGCGCCTTACGATGCTCTAAGCTTCGAAACGCCGCATCTCGAGGCCGGCGACGTCAATGCCCGCGTCTGGGTCCGCGTCCTCGAGATCGAGCAGAGCGTGGCGTTGGTCGAGCAAATTCTCGACCGTCTTCCCGGGGGGCCGGTAAGGGTGACCGACGACACATGGCGGCGCGGGTGCGCCGGCGAAGGTTTGGCGTTGGTCGAGGGTTTCCGCGGCGATATCTTCGTGTGGCTCCGGCTCGATGGCGGGGGCGTCGTCGATCGCTGCCATTTGCGCGACCCTTCGTGGTTTCAATGGCCGCTCCTCGAAGCGGCCATCAAGGACAACATCGTCGCCGACTTCCCGCTGTGCAACAAATCCTTCAACTGTTCCTATTCGGGACACGATCTGTAGGCGCGCCGTGCGAAAGATTATTTTCAAAAGCCTGGTGCAAGCGCCACTCACGGAAAAACCTCCGGCGGCGGACGCCGCCGCGTTGGCGGAACTGGCCCAGCGCCTCGACCAGGCGGCGCGGCAACGCCTCGGCCGGAG
>CAYGMD010000357.1:0-2123 GCA_964350785.1 uncultured Acidobacterium sp.
CGCAGCGGTAGCCCTGGGGGTAATCGGGTATGTCGTCGAACAGCAGCATCGGCGCTTTTTCGACCTTCTGGCGGTAGAGGACCTCGGTCACCGCGCCCAACTCGCGGTTCCAGTGCGCGCCCTCGACGCGCGCCAGCTGCGACGCCGTCTTGGGGACGCGGTAATTGGTCTCCGTGGCGGCCGCCTCGGGGTCGCCGATGGCGAGCGCCGTGACGCGGGCCGCCGCGCGCAGGTAGCTTTCCATCAGCGTCGGCGAGAACGACTGCGCATCCGCGACGTTGTCGAAGCCGTTGCTGATGGTGTCGGCGGGCAGCAGGCTGGCGACGTCGATGTCGATGCCGAGCATGTCCTTGACCGCGCGCGCGTACTCGGCGCGGTTCAGCCGCTGGAACGGGCGCGAGCCGGGATTGGGGCTGAGCGCGGCCGCGCGATCGACCCGGGTCTCGAGCGCCGACGCCAGCGCGAGTATCTGGTCTGCCTCGGGGCGGCGGGCGCCGGCCGGCGGCATCATCTGCGCGCGCAGCTTGCGGATCATCTTCTCGGTGAGCGCGACGTGGTCGGCGGCCTTGGCGGCGTCGAACGACGCCAGCGTCAAGCCTCCGGCCTTGCCCCGATCACTGTGGCAGCCGACGCAGTACTGCTTGACCATCGCGTTCTGCTCGGCGGCGCCAAACCCGGGTGCGGCCGGCGCGTGCGAGGCGACGGGCGCCGGCGCGGGAGTCCTCTGCCCTTCGACTCGCGGGCGCGTACCTTCAGTGCGCGCCCGCTCGCTCAGGGTTGGCGGCGCAGGAGTTGACTGACGGGCGGTGGCCGCCAAGTGCAGCGTAGGAATCGCGGCGACGGCGACCGCGAGGATAAATGGCTTCATGGCCCTCGTTTTCTGGCGCCAGTATAGCCGACTAAGTGCTGTCGTTGCCGATACATCCAGAGACAGCGACGGGACCTCCGAAGACAGGTTCCTACCGCTTGAGCAGCACCCAGAGACCGGGCAAATACGCCATCGACCACGCCACGAAGTGGCGGAACACGGAGAACTCGGCGGGCGGCCAACCCCGGTACAGCTGGAACAGGACGACGGCGAAGCCGAGGCCGGCGGCGATCGACGTCGCGAGACCGCGGCCAAGGGCCCTGGGCATGTCGAGGCGGCCGTCGAGGTGGGTCTGCAGGGCCGCGAGCATGATCCACAGCAGCACCCACGACACGAGCATCATCGGGTAGCCGCCGATCGGCGCCAGCGCGTAGAACGAGAGCGCGGCCAGCATGCCGCTCATCAACCCGCCAACGGCGCCGGCCACCGCCTTGCCCTTGCGCCAGCCCAGGTAGCCGCCGAGCGCGGCAAACAACACCGAGCCGTGGATCATCCCGGACGAGACCTGGTGTTGCGGGATGTTGAGAAACCAGACGTAGTCGGCCACCGTGCTCAGCACGGCGAGCAGCATCGAACCGATGAGCGCGGGGCCGATTAACCTCACGGGCCTAGCGTCCGGCGGCCGCCCGCCCGATCGTGATCGCCTCGTCGGCCTGCGCGCCCTGCATCAGCAACGCGAGAAAGCCTTCCTTGACGCGCTGCGCCACGTCCTTCGCGTTGGCCGTGAGCATGTTGGCAATCTTCACGCGCTTGGTTTCGACCAGCACCTGCTGCGTGCCGGCTTCGGCGCCGGCGCGGGCGGCCTCGCGATCGCCGCCGATGGCCTGCGCCAGCGAACCGATGCCGCACGCCAGCACGCTGATCCCCGGCAGGTTGGCGATCTCCACCCGCTGCGAGATGGCTGTCGGGTCCTCGAGCATCAGCATGGCGAGCTTGGTGCCCTTGGGATTGGCGGGCGACCAGATGTCGGCCTTGGCCGCGGCGAAGAAGCGGAGCGCGAGCTTGGCCTCCTCGATGTCGCGGATGTGCGGGATGGTGACGCCGTCGGCGCCGGCCTCGAAGATCTCTTTGACGCGCGCCTTGGCCGCGTCGGCGCCGTCGGCGCTGATCGGCGGGATGCGGACCAGCAGCGTCTTGCGGCTGGTCGCCGTCGCGCTGCGCAGGCCCTGCGCCATGGCCTTCACCGCGTCCGGGTCGTATGCGCCTTCAAGGTTCAGGAAGACGTAGTCGTAGAGCGGATTCATGGCGAGCTTCT
>CAYGMD010000358.1:0-2062 GCA_964350785.1 uncultured Acidobacterium sp.
GACGCAGGCGTTCTCGCCCGCCACCACGTCAGCCACGCGCCCACGGCGAGCGTCACCACGGCCGCCCCCGACAGCAGGGCCGCCAGCCGCGGCACCCAGGTCGGCAAGGCGCCGGGCGAGAACGCCTGCGTCAGCAGGTCGACGAACGACTGGACGAACCGCGCGCCGGCATCGAGGCCCGCCATGCCGAGCACCAGCGCGATCGGATACACGACCAGGCCCGCCATGATCACCGCCGCCGGAATCGCGAGCACGATCACCAGCCCAAGGGCCAGCCACCGCAACAGCCGGAACGGCCAGCGCCAGCGATAGAGGAACGGCACGGGTGGCGAGCGCCAGAACCCGCCGGTCTCCCACAGCTGCGCGCTGCCGTCCACGGCGGCCAGCACGGCGGCCATGGCGCCCATGCCGCGGCCGCCGACGATGTCGATCTTGACGCCGGCTTCCTGGATGGCGCGAAGCGCGCCGGCGTGGTACGCGCCATCGGCCCCCGTTCCGGTGAACAGGAGGGCGGTGCGGCGTTCTGGGGAATACGAGTCGCGGGGCTCGGTCACGGCCGTCGACTGTTAGTCGTCGTGGATGGTGACGAGCTTGAGGATTTCGAACCTGCGGGTGCCGCTCGGCGTCGACACGGTGATCTCGTCGCCTTCTTCCTTGTTCAGGATGGCGCGGCCGATCGGCGACGAGGTCGAGATGAGGCCCTTGTCGGCCTCGGCGTCCTCGGGCATCACGAGCTGGTAGACCATTTCCTGGTCCCTCTCGCGAATGGTCACCGTGGAGCCAAAGCCCGCCTTGCCGTGCGGGATGCGGTCCATGTTCATGAGCGCGATCTCGCTCATGCGCCGCTTCAACATGGCGATGCGGGCGTTGACGTAGGTCTGGCGCTCTTTCGCGGCCTGGTACTCCGCGTTCTCGCGCAAATCGCCGAGCTCGCGCGCGCGCTGGATCTCCTTGGGGAGCTCCATGTGCAGCTCGCGCTCGAGGGCGTTCAGCTCGTCTTCAAACCGCTTGAGCAGCTTTTCCTTCATCGCGTAAACAGTGACTGTAGCACAATGTTCCAGCGCCCTGCGATTCGATGACCGCCATCACCAGCCGCCACCACCCCATCGTCAAGGAGTTTCGCGACGCCGCCCGCGGCGGCGACGTCATGCTGCTGGACGGTTGGCACCTGCTGGCGGAAGCCGTCGCGGCGGGCATTGCGATCGACACCCTTGCGGTGTGCGGTCCGCCGACACTGCACGAACAGACGGTGATCGATCGCGCACGCGGCGCACACGCGCGGGTGATCGAGGTGTCAACCGCCGTGCTGAATGCCATGTCCCCGGTGAACTCGCCGACCGGCGTGGTGGCCACCGCGCGCAAGCCCGTCATCGACGCAACGGCCGTGCTCACGCCGGCGCCCGCGCTGGTGCTGGCCGGCTTCGGCCTCCAGGATCCCGGCAACGCCGGCGCCGTCATTCGCTCGGCCGCGGCGGCCGGCGCGACCGGCGTGATGCTCGACGAAGCAAGCGCCGATCCGTGGGGCTGGAAGGCGCTACGCGCGTCGATGGGCGGCGTGTTCCACCTGCCGGTGATCCGCAGCCGCGGTCCCCTGGCGGCGCTGGCGGACTGGCGGGCCTCGGGCGTGACGGTGATCGCGGCCGAACCTCGTGGCCGTGTCCTGATGCACGAGTTGAACCTCACCGGCCCAATCGCGGTGCTGATGGGCGGCGAGGGTCCAGGCCTGCCGCCCGAGGCCCTGGCGGCTGCCGACGCGCGTATCACCATTCCCATGGCCGGCTCGGTGGAGTCGCTGAACGTGGCGGTGGCCGCCGCGTTGATCCTGTACGAGGCCCGGAGGCAGCGCACGCTTGGCGCGCCGAAGCCCTTCGGCGAAGGCGGCCGATGAGCCTGTTCGACGACCCGCCCGCGCCGGTAGACCCGAAGACGGTGCCGCTCGCCGAGCGCATGCGCCCGCGCACGCTCGACGAAATCGTCGGCCAGGATGACGTGATCGCGGCGGGACGGCCATTGCGCGAGATGATCGACCGCGACCTGCTGCAGTCAATCATCCTGTGGGGCC
>CAYGMD010000359.1:0-1965 GCA_964350785.1 uncultured Acidobacterium sp.
TCTTGATGTACTGGATGATCGCCTCATCCATCTCGTTGCCGGCCACGCGCACCGCCTTGCTGTAGACGATGCCCGCCAGCGAGATCACGGCGATGTCGGTGGTGCCGCCGCCGATGTCGACGATCATGCTGCCGGCCGGCTCGGTGATGGGCAGGCCGGCGCCGATCGCCGCCGCCATCGCCTCCTCGATCAAGTGCACTTCGCTGGCCTTGGCGCGGTACGCCGAGTCCTTGACCGCGCGCTTCTCGACCTGCGTGATCTCCGAGGGCACACCGATGATGATGCGCGGCCGCACCCACACGTTGCCGTTGTGCGCCTTCTTGATGAAGTACGTCAGCATCTTCTCGGTGACGTCGAAGTCGGCGATCACGCCGTCCTTCATCGGTTTGATGGCGACGATGTTGCCGGGCGTCCGCCCGAGCATTTCCTTCGCGCCGGTGCCGACGGCCTCGACCCGGCCGGTGACCTTGTTGACCGCCACCATGGAGGGCTCGTTGACGACGATGCCGCGGCCCTTGGCGTACACGCAGGTATTGGCCGTCCCGAGATCGATGGCCAAGTCAGTGGAGAGAAACGAGAGAAACGAACCAAGACCCATTGTGTGAAGAACCGTGCAATCTCGCCGGCCTATTCGGCCTGGGCGATGCGAACCCCGTTTTTACCTGAATCCTTGACCTGGTACATCGCCATATCGGCCGCACGTACCAACTCTTCAGCCGAACCCGCGACATCGGGCAGTGTTGCCACCCCCACCGACGCGGTCAATCGCATGCTCAAGCCGTTTCCCGCCAGAAACGGATGGGCCGCGATGCGCTCCCTGACACGGTCGCCGACGGCGGCCGCGCCTTCCGACCCGGTGTCGGGCAGGATGATTGCAAACTCGTCGCCACCGAAGCGCGCCACCATGTCGGTTTCACGGGCGCACCGCCGAATGACGGCCGCCGCTTCCACCAGCGCCGTGCTGCCGGCCTGGTGGCCGTGGCTGTCGTTGACGCCTTTGAAGCCGTCCAGATCCAGGAACAGCAGCGAAAGCGGGCGTCCCGAACGCGAGGCCCGCTTGGCCTCGCGGCGCAGCACCTGGTTGAGGTACCGCGAATTGTAGAGCTGGGTCAGGTCGTCGGTCACCGATAGCGCCTCGGACCGCCTCAGCCGTAAGGCGTTGTCCAGCGCCTGGGCCGGCCCCTCCAGCATGACTCCCAGCAACTGGCCGACCGCCGGACTCAAGTGGGGCGCTTGCGTTGCCCCCTGCCGCTCGGCCACGACCAGCGCGCCCACCGTCTGCGCCCGGCATCGTAACGGCCAGGCCAGCACTGTCCCGGCGGCTCCGGTGGCCCGCGGGTCTTTGCGCAGGTCGGCTGAGGCAAACTCGCGCCCATGCGACAGTACCCAGCGCGCGACGCCAACTGCTGCGGGCGTCAGCGCCGGTCCCATGCCTTTAGACGACAGGCCGACGACTTGTCCGTCGAGGTCGGCAGCGAACACCCCGCACGCCGGCGCTTTGAACCACTCGTCCGCACGGGCCACAACCAGCCGGCCGATGCTTTCGGGGTCAAGCGAGTCGTGTGCGGCGCGAAGTAGGGCCAGGACGGACTCAGTCCGTTCGAGACGGCTTTTGAGCGCGCGCTGACCTCGACGCAGGCGGGCGGCCAGATCCGGACGGCGAGAACCGCCGTAAGTCATTCAACTGACTGAATATATCACGCGAAATCCGGTTCCGCACGCCGGTTTCCCCGCAAACGAACCTTCGTGCTACGATTCCTTTTTTCCCAGAGGATTCTGACCGATGACGATGCTCGACCGGATGCGGCGACACAAGGGCTGGCTCAAATGGAGCCTGGCGCTGGTCGTCCTGACCTTCGTGGTCTTCTACATCCCCGATTTTCTGACCACCCCCACCGGGGCGTCGCCGAACGAGGCGCTGGCCGACGTCGAAGGCGAACCCATCACCGTGGGCGCCTTCACGCG
>CAYGMD010000360.1:0-1943 GCA_964350785.1 uncultured Acidobacterium sp.
GCGGCAGGCCGGCGTCGATCATCACCGAGAACTGGCGGGTGAACACCGCCAGGTTCTTGGCCGGCACGCTGCGCGCCTTGAGGGTCTTGACCGCCTTGACCGCCGCCTTGGCCTTGGCCGGCTGGATGCGGGTGACCTGGATCTGCTCGCGGCGCAGCGCGGCCACCACGGCGTCCATGGTGTCGCCCATGCGTTCGCCCGACACCGATTCACCGGTGCGGGTGCGTCCCGAGAATGCAAAAGTCGCCATGTTCAATCTCCGATATCAGGTGTCCCGATCGTCGATTGGGGGGAGGCACCGTAATACTACTCGCTTCCGCTACGAACCCGGCCGCAGCGGCGGCCGCGGCCCGGCGCCCGGCCCGCCCGGCCGGCCCAGGCCGGCCCCGGCTACCACGCCGGCGCCGCGGTTGATCATCTCCTGCAGCTCCTCCCGGTTCGACGAGGCCGTCATCGCCGTCTCGATGGTGATGACGCGGCGGAAGTAGAGCGTGGCCAGCGACTGGTTCATCGTCTGCATGCCCAGTTTTTCCTGGCCGGTCTGCATCGCCGAGTAGATCTGGTGGACCTTGTCCTCGCGAATCAGGTTGCGGATGCCCGGGGTCGGCACCAGGATCTCGAGCGCGACCGCGCGGCCCTTGCCGTCGGCCCGCGGCAGCAGCGCCTGGCAGACGATGCCCTCGACCACCAGCGACAGCTGGGTGCGGATCTGCGACTGCTGGTGCGACGGGAAGACGTCGATGATGCGGTTGATGGTCGACGAGGCGGAATTGGTGTGCAACGTGCCGAACGTGAGGTGGCCGGTTTCGGCGATGCGCAGGGCCGATTCCACGGTCTCGAGGTCGCGCATTTCGCCGATCAGCACCACGTCGGGGTCTTCGCGCAGGGCCGCGCGCAGCGCGTTGGTGAAGCTCTGCGTGTCGCTGTGCAGCTCGCGCTGGTTGATCAGGCAGTTCTTGTGCTGGTGCAGGTACTCGATCGGGTCTTCGACGGTCAGGATGTGGCCGTGGCGCTCGGTGTTGATCTTGTCGATCATCGCCGCCAGGGTCGTCGACTTGCCGCTTCCGGTGGGACCGGTCACCAGCACCAGGCCGCGCGGCCGCTCGGCCATCTTGGCCAGCACCGCCGGCAGGCCCAGCTCCTCGAAGGTGCGGATCCGCTCGGGGATCTGCCGGTAGACGGCGCCGACCGCGCCTTTCTGGTTGAACATGTTGCAGCGGAAGCGGGCGACGCCGCGGATGCCGAACGAGAAGTCGAGCTCGAGCATCTCCTCGAAGCGCTTCTTCTGGGCGTCGGTCAGCACGGCATAGGCGAGCGACTTGGTGTCGGACGGGGTCAGGTCGGGGTGCTCGAGCTTCTGCAATTCGCCGTGCACGCGCACCTGCGGCGGCGAGCCGATCGACAGGTGCAAGTCGGAGCCGGACAATTCGACGGTCTGTTTCAGCAGGTCTGGAAGGGTGGCCATAAAGGGTGCCTGACTCTCAACTTTCAACTGTGGTTACTTCACCGTCTCGCGCAACACTTCTTCGAGCGTGGTCACGCCGTCCTTGATCTTGCGCAGGCCGCTGCCGCGCAGCGTGATCATGCCTTCTTCAATCGCCTTGCGGCGAATCTCGAGCGCCGAGGCGCCCACCAGGATCAGCTCGCGCAGCTCGTCGGTGATTTCCATCACCTCGTAGAGGCCGACGCGGCCCTTGTAGCCGGTCTTGTTGCACTTGTCGCAGCCGGTGCCCTTCTTGGGCTTGACCGTCTGCGCGTCCTCGCGCGAGAAGCCGACCTGCTCCATCGCCGGCGGCGGCACCTCGTCTTCGACCTTGCAGTTGACGCAGACGCGGCGCACCAGGCGCTGGGCGCAGACCAGGTTGAGCGAACTGGCCACCAGGAACGGCTCGATGCCCATGTTCATCAGGCGGTTGATGGTGCTGGGCGCGTCGTTGGTGTGC
>CAYGMD010000361.1:0-1937 GCA_964350785.1 uncultured Acidobacterium sp.
GGCCGTCAAGCGACTCTGTGGCACCACCATCCACACGGTCACCGCCGCGGCGGTGGCGGCCAGCGGCGCGAACCACCAGCGCCACAGGCGCGCGCCGTGAGCCGGCGCGGCGGCAGGCGCCGGCAGCGTGCGGGCCACGGACCCCAGCAGGGCCTGGCATCGCGCACAGCTGGCGGCATGGGCTTCGGCCACGGCAATGGCGGGCGGATCGAGCCCGCCATCCATCCACGCCGCCACCGTTTCCGCGTCGAGACAGGCCTCGGTTCGGGGCAGCGCCGCCGTGGCGCGCAGCTCGTGCCTGAGCGCGTCTTCCAGCAGGCGATCGCGATCGCGGTCGGCGTTCACGAATGGTCCTCAGGGTTAGAACGATCGGCGCTGGGTTTCTTGCGGCCCGGCTCGGGCTGCAGCCAATCGCCGAGGTTGATGGCGCCCGCGTCGGCCGCCAGGCTGGCGAAGGCCTCGGTGATTTCCGGCTCCCTGAATTTGTAGTGCGCGCGCAGGTGCCGCTCGACGCTGGCGCGAATGTCGCGGCGTGTTCGCGCGAGGTGACGCGATACCGTCGCCTCGTGCTCGCCCGTCAGCCGGCCGATCTGCGCCAGCGTCATCTCCTCGGCATAGTAGCAGCCGAGGCGCAGGCGGTCGCGCGGCGCCAGCGCGGCCATCGCCACGCCGAGCGCGGCGCGCATGGCGGCGGCAAACCGCGACCGGTCTGGATCGGGGGGTCCCGCCGGCGCGGCAATCGCGGCGGCAGAGGTGTCTTCCGGCAGGGGATCCTGCCGCCGCGTCTCGCGAACGCGGTCCACGTAGCGCTGGGCGACGAGCGAGCGCAGCCAGGTGCTCAGGCTGCTGCGGCCGTGGAAGTAGCGGAACAAGGACTGCCGCGCGCCGTCACGGTGCTTGACGCCGTAGAGCTCGGCATACAACGCGTCGGCAACCTCGCGGGCGCCGCCGCCGGCATCCATGGCGTCGGCCGCGCGATAGAGCGCCGGCCTGAATTCGGCCACGAAGTGATCCCAGGCGCCCTCGTGTCACAACGCGCACGCACTCGCCAGCGCGAGATCGGCCAGGTGCAGTGACGCCAGGTAGCGATCGAGGTCGGCCGGGCCCGGCGCACGGCCGGCAAACGCTTTCGCCGCGCTGCGGGCCAGGGCCTCGGCAAACGCCGCCGGCGGCAGGTTCCAACGCCCGGCATTGGCCTCTCCGTGCAGGCGCGCGACCCGGGCCTCGTCCATCTGCCGTTGATCCTCTCTCAGTTTCGGCCGGGATGGTAGGATCTCGGCTTCAGGAGTGCTCATGACCCGCCTTATCCCGTTCGCTGCTGCTTTCTTCTTGTTCGTCTCGCTGGCCGCCCCGCGGCCGGCGGCCCAGGCCGGTGCCGATGCCGCGCTGGTGGCCAAACTGGTCAAGAAGATCGGCCTCGACCACGTCGGCATCTCGTCCGACTTCGACGGGGGCGGCGGCGTGACCGGCTGGAACGGCGCCGAGGAAACCTTCAACGTCACGCTGGAACTCGTGAAGCGCGGCTACACCGAAGAGCAGATCGGCCAGATCTGGAGCGGCAACCTGCTGCGGGTGATGGCTGATGTCGAAAAGGTGGCCAAGCAGATTCAGTCGGGGCACAACTAGGTGCAAGCGGATCTCCAGGAGGCGGTCGACTTCCACGTCGCGGTCATCGCCGAGGGCGGCAAGGCGCTGGTTGGCTACGACACCGCCAAGGCGATCGCCAACGTCGTCTTGCTGTCCGAAATTCCGACCACCTACGACAAGCGCAGTGAGCGGCAGGTCAATGCCGGCAACCTGCTGCTGCGCGGCGTGCCGGGCGTCGGCAAGACATTCTTCGGTGTGATCCTGTCGGCGATCAGCGACGCGAAGTTCGCGCGCATCCAGGGCCGCGCCGACCTGCAGCCGACCGAGATCGTCGGGTTCCAGATGATCAA
>CAYGMD010000362.1:0-1927 GCA_964350785.1 uncultured Acidobacterium sp.
GCCCTGCGGCTTGCCCTGCTTGAAGGTCATCTCGTACTGGTGGCCGTCACGCCTGACCGTGGCCACCAATTCACGCGACAGCGCGTTGACGACGCTGGCGCCGACGCCGTGGAGGCCACCCGCCGTCTTGTAGTTGCCGGCCTCGAACTTGCCGCCGGCGTGGAGCACGGTGAAGATCACCTCGAGCGCGCTCTGCTTGGTCTTGGGGTGCGCATCCACGGGGATGCCGCGGCCGTCGTCTTCGACGGTGATCGACGAGCCATCCCGGTGCAGCGTGACGCGGATGTTCGCGGCGTGGCCATTCATGGCCTCGTCGATGGAGTTGTCGAGCGTCTCCCACACCAGGTGATGCAGGCCGGTGCTGCCGACGCCGCCGATGTACATGCCGGGGCGCTTGCGCACCGGCTCGAGCCCTTCGAGGACGGTGATGTCTTTGGCGGTGTAAGTAGTGGACACGCGGAACTTGATTATAGAGGGTTCAGGGAGGTTCAGGACGGTTCTGAATGATTCTGAATGGTTCGCGTGTGGTCGTCCCAGCGCCACAACGACTGCGGCGTCACGTGCACGCCCCAGCCAGCGATCGATGCCGTTGAGGGCGATGGCCCCACGAGGTAGTCGCCGGCCAGCACCGTGCTGGCGCGCGGGTGATCGAGCCGATCGAGAATCTGGACGAGGTGAAGCTGATTGTAGAGGTCGTGCTCGAACCAGAGCACGACCTCGTCTTCGTCAAGCGCGACCAGGCTGGAGCTCGATCCCTTCGTGACGTGCCGCATTCGAGAACGCCGGGGGCCGAGTGCCTGTGCCTACTCTGTGTTAATCGGTGGCCTTCTTCTTGCGAGGCGCGGCCTTCTTCTTCTCGGTCTTGGCGGCCGGCGCGGCGGTCTTCCTGGCGCGCACGGTCTTCCGGGCCTTGGCCGCGGTCTTCGGCGCCGCGACGTTGCCGTCCACTTCGAGTGGCAACGCAATCGGCTCGGCAATCGCGGGCGGCAGCGGCTCCACCAGCGTCGACGGTTCGACCGATTCGACCGGCGGCTGGGTGTTGTTCACGACCAGGCCCCACCCGTGCGGGACCGTCGCGCGCGCGGTGGCGCCGTTGGCGAACACGCGCAGGCCGCCCTGGCGATCACGCTCCAGGCGCAGGATGCCGTCCTTCTGGCAGGCGCGCATCAGGTCGGCGATCGAGCCGTAGCGGCGCTCGTCGAAATCAGGCTGCGCCGCCTTGAGGAACTGCTTGAACTGCCGCGGATACATCGGCCAGCGCGGCTGGGCCGTCGCCTCGGCCAGCAGCCGGCGCACCAGGGCGACTCCGTCGCCGAGCGACGCGGGTTCGGTCGGCGCGGGACGCGTCTCTTTTTCGTCATCGAGGTCGGCGGCACCCGGACCGGAATCCGGCTGCTCGAGCAGCTCGCGCGCGGCGCGACGGCCGGCCTCGCGCGAGGCCGACAGCGCGTCGCTGGACGAGTCGGGCACCAGCGCCGGCGCGGCCGGGGCCGGGGCTTCGACCGCGGCGTTCTCGCCGTCGTTCAGTTCCACCAGCGTGCTGCGGCCCTGGTGCTTCAGCGTGACGATGCCCTGCTGCGCCAGCTTGTCGGCGAAGTCGCGGAAGCTGCCGACGCCGTAGTCGCGCTCCGAGAAGGACGAGTCGAGCTGCAGCAGCGTGCTCTTGAGCAGGCCGAGCTGCGGCGACACTTCGCGGTCGGCCAGCACCTTGAGCGCGCGCTTGACCAGGGCCACGGACTGTTCGATCGGCTGGGTGCCGCTGCTCTGCTGGCGCGGCCTCTCGCTGCTGCCGCGCTCGGGCCGCGGGTGGCTCGGGCGGCGATCCGGCACGATGTTCTCGTAGGCGATGAACTCGGTGCAGTTCTTCTGCATCACCTGGCTGGTGAATGCACGGCCGCCGACGACGAACACCTTCTTGTCGTACTGC
>CAYGMD010000363.1:0-1877 GCA_964350785.1 uncultured Acidobacterium sp.
CGGGATCACGTTGATGCGATAGAACAGGTCCTCGCGGAACGTCCCTTCCTTGACCGCCCGCTCGAGATCGACGTGGGTGGCGGCAATCAGCCGGAACGCCGTGCGCACCGGCCGGGTGCCGCCCACGCGCTCCACCTCGCCCTCCTGGATCGCCCGCAGCAGCTTGGCCTGCAGGTCCAGCTTGAGGTCGCCGATCTCGTCGAGAAACAGCGTGCCGCCGTTGGCCAGCTCGAACTTGCCGATGCGCTGCTGAATGGCGCCGGTGAACGAGCCCTTCTCGTGGCCGAACAGCGTGCTTTCCACCAGCTCGCGCGGAATCGCGGCCAGGTTGACGGCGACAAACGGCGCGTCGGCGTTCACCGACTCGCGGTGCAGCAGGCGCGCCAGCAGTTCCTTGCCCGTGCCGCTCTCGCCGAGCACCAGCACGGTGGCCGACAGCTTGGCGACCTTGTGCACCGTCTCCAGCACGTCCTTGAGCGCGGTGCTCGGCCCGGTGATGAACTCGCGCGCCGCGGCGTCGCCCGCCGCGTCCTGCAGCGTCAGCACGTGGCGGTTGAGGTCCTGGCGTTCGCCGGCGTGGCGCACCAGCGCCCGGAACACGTCGGGGTCGGCGTCCTTGGTGAGGAAGTGATACGCGCCGAGCTTGATCGCGGTGACCGCGGCATCGACGTCGGGACCCTCCGAGGTCATGATCACCTCGACCAGCGGAAAGTTCTCGCGCACCACCTGGAGCAGGTCGAGGCCGCCCAGGGCCGGCAAGTGGAGGTCGGTGACCAGCACGTCCACTTCCTCGCGATCCATCAACCCCAGGCCGGCTTCGGCCGAGGAGGCGCGGATCACCCGGTAGTCGCGCCGCAGCGTCTGCGAGAGGCGCTCGCGCGCCTCGTCATGGGCGTCGATGACCAGCACGGTCTTGCGGCGAACCGACATCGGAATGGAGTATAGGACCTGCCAGTTGAAAGTTGAAAGTTGGCGGTTGAGAGTTTCAGTTGACAGTTTCGAGTGAAAGTTCCAAGTTCACTGGTATGACTGGGCTTTGGATCGTCGCGATCGCGGCATTGGTGGTGGCGGTAGCGGGGTTGGCGCAGGGCCGGCGGACGGCCCGGCAGCTGGCGCAAATCACCGAGATGTACTGGCAGCTCAAGTTCGACCACGGCGAGCTGAAGGCCAAGGTCGATCCGGCGGCGCCGGTGCCGCCAAAACCCCAGGAAACCTTCGTCCCGCTGACGCAGCTAAAGCGTCCTTGACCTTCCGTTCAATTTCGAGCGACATTGAGGGGTTGCCGCCTTCGCCGAGGGCTACGGCGGGCTGAACCCACCGCATCGCGCGGTGGTTCGCTGTCATGAGGGCAACGCATTCATAGCGGGAACGGTTCTTATGGCGAACGAATACGACGTTGTAGTGATCGGGGCGGGAACCGGCGGTTACGTGGCGGCGATTCGCGCCGCGCAGCTGGGCCTGAAGGTCGCGGTCGTCGAGAAGCAGAAGGCCCTCGGCGGCACCTGCCTGATCTGGGGCTGCATCCCCACCAAGGCGCTGCTCGAGCACGCCCACGCCCTGAAGGTGGCGCAAAGCGCCAAGGAGTGGGGGCTGACCGGCATTGACGGCGCCGGCGTCGGCATCGACATGCCCGCGGTGCACGCCCGCAAGGACAAGATGATCACCGGGCTGACCGGCGGCATCGAGATGCTCTTCAAGAAGAACAAGATCGACTGGCTCAAGGGCACCGCCCGCCTCACCGGCCAGCAGGGCGTGGAAGTGACCCTCCACGATGGCACCACGCAGGCCCTCACCGCCGGCAAGGAGATCATCGTGGCCACCGGCTCGGCGCCGCGCAGCGTGCCCGGCATCGACGTCGACCGCAAGCAGATCATCTT
>CAYGMD010000364.1:0-1876 GCA_964350785.1 uncultured Acidobacterium sp.
TGGTGACCATCACGGAGCTCGGCGCCCGGACGGGTCACGCCACGCAAGCCGGCCGTGTGATCGCCGCCATCGAGGCGCGGCTGGCCGCCGTCCGCGTCCGCGTCGCGGGCCGGCACCGGCCGCGGACGCTGCTGGTGTTCTCGCGCGAACCCAAGGCCTTGCGCAACATGTTTGTCAGCGGCGGCCATGGCTTCCTGCACGACATGCTCGAGATCGCCGGCGGCGACAATGTGTTCAGCGACATCGACCAGGAGTCGGTGCAGGTGTCGACCGAAACCATCCTGGCCAGGGCCCCCGCAGTGATCCTCGAACTACGGCCGGAAGACATCCCCGACGGCCAGCCGATGCGCGACGAGCTGGCCTCCTGGTCGCGCCTGGCGTCGGTGCCCGCGGTGCGCAACCGGCGCGTGCACGTCATCGCCGGCCAGGCCGTGACGGTGCCTGGCCCGCGCGTCGCCGAGAGCGTCGAGCGCATGGCCAAGGCCCTTCACCCATGAAGATCCTGGTGTCCTGGTCCACCGGCAAGGACTCGGCCTGGATGCTGCACACCCTGCGCCAGCAGCAACCAGGCGCCGTCGCCGGCCTGCTGACCACGACCAACGAGACGTTCGATCGCGTCGCCATGCACGCCGTGCGGCGGGAACTGCTGCAAGCCCAGACCGAGGCGACGGGCCTGCCCCTGCACGTGGTGCCGCTGCCATGGCCGTGCTCGAACGAACAGTACGAAGCGATCATGACGGCCGCCGTCGCAGGATTCGTGCGGGACGGGTACACGCACGTGGCGTTCGGCGATCTGTTCCTGGAGGACGTCCGCCAGTACCGCGTTGACCGCCTCGCCGGATCGGGCCTCGAGCCGCTGTTTCCCCTCTGGAAGACCAAGCCGACCGCGGCGCTCGCCCAGGAGATGCTGGACGCGGGCCTGCGCGCCACCCTCACGTGCGTGAACCCGAAGCAGCTGGATCGCGCGTTTGCCGGCCGCACGTTCGACCGGTCCCTGATCGCCGATCTGCCGGCCGGTGTCGACCCGTGCGGCGAGAACGGCGAGTTCCATTCGTTCGCGCACGCCGGCCCGATGTTCAATCACCCAATCGCCGTTCGCGTCGGCGAGATCGTCGATCGTGATGGATTTGCCTTTGCCGACCTCCTACCCGCGTAGAATCGTCTGCCTCACCGAGGAGACCACTGAGACGCTGTACCTGCTGGGCGAAGGCGACCGGGTCGTCGGGATTTCCGGCTACACGGTGCGGCCGCCCGAGGCGCGCGAAAAGCCCAAGGTGTCGTCGTTCCTCCATGCGCGCTACGAGAAGATCGCCGCGCTCGAGCCGGACCTGATCCTGGCGTTCTCGGACCTGCAGGCCGACATCACCACCGACCTCGTCAAGCGCGGCTACCCGGTCTTCACCTTCAACCAGCGGAGCGTCGCCGGCATCCTGCAGATGATCCGCGTGCTCGGCGGCATTGTCGGCGTGCCGGAGAAGGCCGAGGCGCTGGCCACGCGGCTCGGCCAGGGGCTCGATGAGATCCGCGAACAGGCCGCCACGCTGCCCTGGCGGCCGAAAGTGTTCTTCGAGGAATGGTACGACCCGCTGATCAGCGGCATCCGCTGGACCGAGGAGCTGGTGCAAATCGCCGGCGGTGATCCGATCTTCCCCGAGCTGGCGCACGCGAGCCTTGCCAAGGACCGCATCGTGACCAGCGAGGACCCAGTCGATGCCTATGCCGATCCGCAGGAGCGTGATCGGGTCGCCGAGGCGCTCGCCGAGCTCGGCGGGCAGATTGCGGTGCCGATGCAGCTTCGCGGCAAGCTGCTCGGCGCCATCACGGTCGGCCCCAAACGCTCCGGCGTGTTCTTCACCGGCGGTGACGCCGAGGTCTT
>CAYGMD010000365.1:0-1864 GCA_964350785.1 uncultured Acidobacterium sp.
GGCGACGAAGGCTTCAACGCCGCGACCGAAACGTTCGAGGACCTGGTCAAGGCCGGCGTCATCGACCCGGCGAAGGTCGTCCGCAACGCGCTGCAGAACGCATCGTCCATTGCTTCACTGCTCCTCACCACGGAAGCGCTGATCTGCGACATTCCGGAAGAGAAGAAGGAAGCGCCGGGCGGCGGCGGGATGCCCGGCGGCGGCATGGGCGGGATGTACTAAGCACTTCTTGTCGGTGCCTAAGGTGCCTAGGGTGCCTAAGGTGCCAAGGGGATCGTCACAAGGCCCGGGAGCTATTGCTTCCGGGCCTTTTCCCTTAGGGCATGACGGCGAGCAGCTTCACGTCCGGATTGTTCCGCTCGCAATACTCCAGCGCCCATTCCGATTCGAACAGGATCATCGGCCGGCCGTCGCGATCGGTGGCGCTGCGCGTGCCGGCGGTCGACGCCGACATCGCGGCGATCTTGTCCGCGGGCCCGACCACCCAGCGCGCCGCCTTGTAGGGCAACGAGTCCACATCGCACTGGACGTTGTATTCGTTCTCGAGGCGCGCCTTCAGCACTTCGAGTTGCAGCGGACCAACGGTGCCCAGGATCGGCTCGCGCCGCCCCACCGTCGGATACAGGACCTGCATCAGGCCCTCCTCCTCCAGCTGCCGAATCCCATCATCGAACTGCTTGAACCGCACGTCGCGCAGCCGGGCGATGCCGAAGTGCTCCGCCGGGAAGCGCGGGATGGGCGGATACTTCAGCGCGACGCCGTGGTACAGCGTGTCGCCGATGCCGAACTGCCCCGGATTCACCAGGCCGACGACGTCGCCGGGATAGGCGCGCTCGATGGTCTCGCGGTTGCCGCCGAAGAAGCGATACGGCCGCGAGGCGCGAATCTCCGCGCCCTGCCGCGCGTTGGTGATCACCATGTCCTTCTCGAAGACACCCGAGCACACGCGCAGGAACGCCACGCGATCGCGGTGGCGGCGGTTCATGTTCGCCTGGATCTTGAAGACGAAGCCGCTGAAGTTCGGCGACTCGGGCGCGATCAGCCCCTGGTCGCTCATGCGCGCCCGGGGCGGCGGCGCCAGCTCGGTCAGCGCCGTCAGGAACGGTTCGAGGCCGAAGTTCGACAGCGCGCTGCCGAGAACACCGGCGTGTGCTTGAAGTCGAGATACGCCTGGTGATCGAACGAGGTGCCCGCACCGGAAACGAGCGAGGTCTCGTCAATCAGGTGCTGCCACGCCTCCTGGCCCAGCAGCGCCGCGAGCCGGGGGTCGTGCGCGTTCGACACCTGGACCGGCGCCTCCTGGGCGCGGCCCTTCCGCTCGTAGAAGTGCACGACGGCATTCTCGAGGTCGAACACGCCGCGGAAGCGATCGCCGCTGCCGATGGGCCAGTTCATCGGCACGGCGTGAATGCCGAGCACGCGCTCGATCTCGTCGAGCAGGTCGAACGGGTCGCGCGACGGCTGATCGAGCTTGTTGATGAAGGTCAGCACCGGCAGCCGGCGCAGCTTGCAGACCTCGAACAGCTTGCGCGTCTGCGCCTCGATGCCCTTGGCCGCGTCGATCACCATGACGACGCCGTCCACGGCGAACAGCGTGCGGTAGGTGTCTTCGCTGAAGTCCTTGTGGCCGGGCGTGTCGAGCAGCGTCAGATGATGCTGGCCGATGTCGAACTCGACGGCCGCGGAGGTCACCGAAATGCCGCGCTCGCGCTCGATGTCCATCCAGTCGGACACCACCGCGCGCTCCGACTTGCGCCCGCGCACGGCGCCGGCCAGCTCGATGGCGCCGGCGTACAGCAGCAGCTTCTCGGTGAGCGTCGTCTTGCCCGCGTCCGGGTGGGAAATGATGGCGAATGTGCGACGT
>CAYGMD010000366.1:0-655 GCA_964350785.1 uncultured Acidobacterium sp.
GTGACGTCCTGCTACCGCGGCGTGGTCATCTTGAGCGACGCTGGCAGGTTCGCCCAGAGCTGGAAGCCGTGCATGCGCCCCTTCGGATCGCCCTGCGGCATCTCCTGGTGCATGATGCCGCTGCCGGCCGTCATCCACTGCACATCGCCGGCGCCCAGCGTGCCGCGGTTGCCGAGGCTGTCGCCATGCGCGACGGTGCCCGCGAGCACGTAGGTGATGGTCTCGATGCCGCGATGCGGATGCCACGGGAAGCCGGCCAGGTAATCGTCCGGACGTTCGTTGCGGAAGTCGTCGAAGAGCAGGAACGGATCGAACTCACTGGTGTCGCCAAAACCGAAGCCGCGATGCAGCTTCACGCCGGCGCCCTCCATGTGAGGAGTGGCGGCCACGACGCGCTTAACGGGGCGGATCGACATGATGAGGGCTCCCGGCTCGCGAGGTCCACGCCGATGGGACCTCGACAAACGAGCCGTCTAGGTCTTCGATGCGCCCGCAGCCCAGGAGTTTCATGGTCCGCACGACGTCGGCCCGCAGGATGTCGATCGCCCGGGCCACCCCGGCTTCGCCGCCAGCCGCCAGGCCGTAGGCATAGGCCCGGCCCACCAGCACCGCGCGCGCGCCCATGCACAGCGCCTTGACGATGTCGCTGCCGCGC
>CAYGMD010000366.1:665-1854 GCA_964350785.1 uncultured Acidobacterium sp.
TGCCGCGCCGGATGCCGCCGTCGAGCAGGATTTCGGTCTGCCCGTGCACCGCCTGCACCACTTCCGGCAGCACGCGGATGGTGGGTGAGACGCCGTCCAGCTGGCGGGCGCCATGGTTCGACACCACGATGGCCGCCGCCCCCTCACCCACCGCCCGCCGCGCATCGTCGGCCGTGTGCACGCCCTTGGCGACGATCGGTCCGCCCCACGCGTCGCGAATCCACTTGAAGTCGCTCCACGACGTCATGGACTGCTCGAGCGCGGCGCCGACATCGGCGTAGCCCATGGGTTCGTTGTTGATGACGATGTTGGGGAAGTTCATCAAGCCGCCGTCGCCGAAGAAGCGATAGAGCCAGCCGGGCCGCACCAGCATCTGGCCGAGGTGGGGCACGGTCGACAGATTGCGCGCGAGCAACTGCTTGACGCCGTTGCGCGCGTCGCGCTCGCGCATGCCGGCCACCGGCGTGTCGATGGTGACGACCAGCGCCTTGAAGCCCGCGGCCTTGGCGCGGGCAATGGCCCCCAGGGCCACCTCGCGGCCGCCGACGAGATAGAGCTGATACCAGGCCGGGCCGGTGGTGGCCGCCTTGACGTCCTCCATCCGGCAGCCCGACAACGTGGACAGCGTGTAGATGGTGCCGGCCTTGCCCGCGGCGCGCGCCGCTTGCTCTTCGCCCCGGGGATAGAACATGCGGCTGCTGCCGACCGGCGCCAGGATGAAGGGCACGTCGATGGTGGTGCCGAGCACGGTCGCCGTCAGATCGCAGGTCGTGGTCGCCACCGCCGAGCGCGGCCGGAACAGCACGTCTTCGTAGGCGCGGCAGTTCTCGCGCAACGTCCATTCGCGCTCGGCGCCGCCGTCGATGTAGTCGAACGCCATGCGCGGCAGGCGGGCCATGGCGCGCTGACGGAGATCGGCAATGGTGACGGCGTTGGCCACGGATGACATCGGCGCCGATTGTATCTGCCACAGAGGAAGACAGCCACAGATTAGACACGGATTAGTCACAGATTCACACGTCAGGCGACGCGGTTCGCTGGCGGCGCTACGCGCCGCTGGGCCGATGCCGACCCGCGACGAAATGAGTCCGCTGGTTCTTGATGACTCATTTCTCGCGGGTTGGCATCGCCCGAGCGCCGGGCGGTAGCCCGGCGCCAGCGAACTCACATCGGTGTCTAATCGGTGCCT
>CAYGMD010000367.1:0-1852 GCA_964350785.1 uncultured Acidobacterium sp.
CTCAGGCGCTGCGCGGCAAGCTGCTGGTCGACTTCTACCGGATGAGCGAGCGCTCCGAAGGCGGTGGCATGCCGCGCAGCGCCTGAGCGGGGGAAGGCGCCCGGTCCCGTTCTCAGCGAAACGCCGCGTCGAAGGCGCGGTCGACAATCGCCAGCTCGATCGACTTGATGGTGACGGGGTCCTTGTTGATGCCAAGCACGCACGACCCTTCGCACGGCGCCGGGCACAGCAGGCCGGTGAACTCGGGGAAGTTGTTGGTCTGGTGCAGGCGTTCGATGGCGGCGCGCCAGTTGTTCTTGTAGACCAGGTCGTTCCAGTCGGGAATGAGGTTGCCGAGCGGGCAGCCCTGGTGGCAGAACGGGATGCCGCAGTCCATGCACCGCGCCGCCTGGCGCGTCAGGTCCGCGACCGGGTACGCCTTGTAGACGTGGCGATAATCGCCCAGTCGTTCGGCCACCGGCCGTGAGGGCGGCTTGCTGCGCGCGAATTCGATGAATCCGGTTGGTTTACCCATTTACATTGGCCACAGAGGACACAGAGAACACAGAGTCAATCCTTCTAAATACGTGTCAGCCACTTCGAAGCCTGATCGCATTTTGAAACAAGCCCTCTCTGTGTCCTCGGTGTCCTCTGTGGCAAATTCCTTTTATGCCACCAGGTCGCTGAACGCGGGCTCGCGAGACTCTGCCCGCGCTTTGGCTTCCGCCTCTTTTACCCGTTTGAAGTCGCGCGGCATGACCACGACGAACTGCTTGTGCATGACGGCCCACGCCTGCAGGACGCGCTCGCCGACGGCGCTGTCGGTCAGCTCGACGTGGCGCGCGATCAGGCTGCGCACCAGGTCGATGTCGGCGGCCTCCTCGAGGTGCTCGAGCGCCACCATGTCGATGTTGCAGTTGAGGGCAAACGAGCCGTCGGTGTCGAGCACGTAGGCCATGCCGCCGCTCATGCCGGCGGCGAAGTTGCGCCCGGTCTGGCCCAGCACGATCACGCGGCCGCCGGTCATGTATTCGCAACCGTGGTCGCCCACACCTTCGACCACCGCCTGGGCGCCGCTGTTGCGCACGGCAAAGCGCTCGCCGGCGACGCCGCGGACAAAGGCCTCGCCGCTGGTCGCGCCGTAGAGGGCGACGTTGCCGATGATCACGTTCTCTTCGGCCGCGAACGCGGCGTTGCGCGGCGGCCGCACGACCAGGCGGCCACCCGACAGGCCCTTGCCGACAAAGTCGTTGGCTTCGCCCGCCAGGGACAGCGTGATGCCGCGCGGAATGAAGGCGCCAAAGCTCTGGCCGGCCGAGCCGGTGAAGCTGACGCGAATGGTGTCGTCCGGCAATCCCTCGCCGCCGTACCGCTTCGTCACTTCGTAGCCCAGCATGGTGCCCGCCGTGCGATCGGTGTTGCGGATCGCGAACGACAGCTCCACCGGCGTGCGATGGTCGAGGGCCGGCGCCGCCTGCTCGATCAGGCGGCGGTCCAGCACGTTCGCCAGTCCCGCGTCCTGCGTGGTCGTGGCGCGGCGGGCGGCGCCGGCCGCCATCTCGGGGACGTGCAGCAACTGCGACAGGTCAACGCCCTTGGCCTTCCAGTGGTCCGTGGCCGGTTCGAAGTCGAGGCATTCGGCACGGCCGACCATCTCGTCGAACGTGCGGAAGCCCAGTTCGGCCATCAGTTCGCGCACTTCCTGGGCGATGAAGTGGAAGAAGTTTTCGACGAACTCGGGCTTGCCGCTGAAGGTCTTGCGCAGTTCCGGGTCCTGCGTGGCAATGCCCACGGGGCAGGTGTTGAGGTGGCACACGCGCATCATCACGCAGCCCATCACCACCAGCGGCGCCGTGGCGAAGCCGAACTCCTC
>CAYGMD010000368.1:0-1808 GCA_964350785.1 uncultured Acidobacterium sp.
GATCACGCCGGCCGGGCCACATCTTCCCGCTGCGCGCGCGCGACGGCGGCGTGCTGGTGCGGGCCGGCCAGACCGAAGCGGCCGTGGACCTGTCGCGCATGGCGGGCCTGATGCCGGCCGGCGTGATCTGTGAGATCACCAAGAAGGACGGCACCATGGCGCGGGTGCCCGAGCTGGCGAAGTTCGCGCGCAAGCACAAGCTGCTGATGATCACGGTGGCCGATCTCATCCGGCACCGGATGCAGCACGAAGGCCTGGTGCAGAAAGCGGCGGAAGCCGACCTGCCGACCGAGCTCGGGCCGTTCCGCATCCACGCCTACAACAGCGTGCTCGACAGCATGACCCACGTGGCGCTGGTGGCCGGCGACATCAGCAGCGGCAAGGACGTACTGGTGCGCGTGCACTCGAAGTGCCTCACCGGCGACGTGTTCCACTCCGCCCGCTGTGACTGCGGCGACCAGCTCGACGCGGCGATGCGGCGCATCTCGGCCGAAGGCCGTGGCGTGCTGTTGTACCTGAACCAGGAGGGGCGCGGCATCGGCCTGGCCAACAAGATCCGCGCCTACGCGCTGCAGGACCAGGGCTTCGACACGGTCGAGGCCAACGAGAAACTGGGCTTCAAGCCCGACCAGCGCGACTACGGCATTGGCGCCCAGATCCTGCGCGATCTGGGGGTCCGGACCATGCGGCTGCTCACCAACAATCCCCGTAAGTTCGTGGGCCTGCAGGGGTACGGGCTGGCCGTGTCGTCGACCCTCCCGCTCGAGATTGCCGCCTCCGACACCACCCGCAAGTACCTGAAAGTAAAGAAGGACAAGCTCGGCCACCGCCTCAAGTCGGTTTGACCAATCGCTTGAAGTTCATGTAGGATAAGGGTTTGCGCGGCGGAGGTAGGCCCCGGCTGTGGTGACAGGCGGGTCTGAAGACCCGCCTCAACTAAAATGTTCGACGCGTTAAGTAATCGCCTGCAGGACGTCTTCCAGTCAATCAAGGGAGAAACACGTCTCACCGAGGCGACGGTCGAGAACGTCCTTCGGGAAATCCGGCTGGCGCTGCTCGAGGCCGACGTCAACTTCAAGGTCGTCAGGGCCTTCGTCGATCGCGTGCGCGATCGGGCGATGGACCAGGCGGTGCTGAAGAGTCTGACGCCGAGTCAACAGGTCATCAAGATCGTCCGGGATGAACTGCTGGCGCTCTTTGGCGATGCCAAGGGCGGCCTCAAGGAAACCTCGGCGCGGCCGCGCGTGATTGTGATGCTCGGGCTCCAGGGCTCGGGCAAGACGACGACGATCGGCAAGCTCGCGAAGTGGCTGGCGAAGCAGGGGCGACACCCGCTCGTGGTGTCGACCGACGTGCGGCGCCCGGCGGCCATCCAGCAGCTGGCGATCGTCGCGCAGCAGGCCGGCGTGCGCGTGCACGACCCGGTCGGCAACATGGACCCGGTGGCGCGCACGAAGAGCGCGCTCGCCGAGGCCAAGGCGGTCGGCAACGACGTCGTCATCGTCGACACGGCGGGCCGGCTGCACATCGACGACGAGCTCATGACCGAGCTGGTCGCGATTCGGGACGTCGCCGGCCCGACCGACTTGCTTTACGTCGCCGACGCGATGACGGGCCAGGACGCCATCAAGAGCGCGGGCGAGTTCAACGCCCGGATGGGCGTCACCGGCGTCGTGCTGACGAAGATCGACGGCGACGCCCGCGGCGGCGCGGCGCTCTCGGTGGTGTCGGTCGTCGGCGTGCCGATTGCGTTTGTCGGCAGCGGCGAGAAGCTGGAAGATCTCGAGCCGTTCCACGCCGACCGGTTC
>CAYGMD010000369.1:0-1738 GCA_964350785.1 uncultured Acidobacterium sp.
CCCTACCGTATAATCCCTCCCGGAGACATTGCATGACACGACTGGGATTGACGGCCCTTGCCTTGGCCGCCGGGTTGAGTGCCGCGGCCCTTCAGGCGCAACAGGCGACCCCGAAGGTGACCGACGCGACCTTGCTGAAACCAGCCGACGGCGACTGGGTCGGCTACGGCCGCGACTACGCGGAGACGCACCACAGCCCGCTGAAGCAGATCGACCAGAGCAACGTAAGCAAGCTCGCGGAAGCGTGGTCGGTCGAAGTCGGCTCCGACGGCAAGCTCGAGACCACGCCGCTGGTCTTTGGTGGCGTGCTCTACGGCACGTCCACGTGGAGCCAGGTCTACGCCATCGATCTGAGGACCAAGAAGGTGAAGTGGCAGTACGACCCGGCCCTGGTGCGCGGCGGCACCGAGGCGATGGGGCCGCGGCCATGCTGCGGTCCGGTGAACCGCGGCGTCGCCCTCTATGACGGCCGCGTCTATGTCGGCCTGCTGGATGGCCGCCTGGTGGCGCTCGATGCCGAGACCGGCGCGCCGGTGTGGGCCGTGCAGACCACGCCGCCGGGCACCGACTACACCATCACGGGCGCCCCGCGCATCGTGAAGGGCAAGGTCGTGATTGGCCAGGGCGGCGCCGAGTACGGCGTGCGCGGCTTCCTTGCCGCCTACGACGCCGCCACCGGCAAGCAGGCGTGGAGGTTCTACGTGATCCCCGGGGACCCGTCGAAGCCCTTCGAGGACGAAGCGCTCGCGCGCGCGGCCAAGACCTGGAACGGGCAATGGTGGAAGTACGGCGGCGGCGGCACGCCGTGGGACGGCATTGCCTACGACCCCGACCTGAACCTGATCTACGTCGGCACCGGCAACGGCTCGCCGTGGAACGCCAATTACCGCAGCCCCGGCGGCGGCGACAACCTGTACCTGTCGTCGATCGTCGCGCTCAACGCCGACACCGGCAAGTACGTGTGGCACTACCAGACGACCCCCGGCGACAACTGGGACTACAACGCCGCGCAGCCGATGATCCTCGCCGACCTGACGATTGGCGGCCGCGTGCAGAAGGTGCTGATGCAGGCGCCCAAGAACGGCTTCTTCTACGTGCTCGATCGCGCGACCGGCAAGCTGATCTCGGGCGAGCCGTACGTGTTCACGTCGTGGGCCACGGGCATCGACATGCAGACCGGCCGGCCGATTGAAACGGAAGCGGCGCGCTATCGCTACACCCCGGTCCGGCTGTCGCCGTCACCGGTGGGCGCGCATCACTGGCCGCCCATGGCGTTCAACCCGACGACCGGCTTCGTCTATTACCCGGGCCAGGAAACCAGCTCGGTGTTTGCGATGGAAGAGAAGTTCGAGTTCAAGGAAGGGCAGTGGAACCTCGGCATCCGCCGCGGCACGCCGCCGGGGACCAAGCCCGTGCCGCCCCCGCCGCCCGATCCCAAGGCGCCCGCGCCGGGCGGGTTCTTCGTGGCGTGGGATCCGGTCGCGCAGAAGGCGGCGTGGAAGATCCCGTTTCAGTCGAGCGGCGGCGCGCTGTCGACGGCCGGCCAGTTGATCTTCGTCGGTAACAGCGCCGGCAAGTTCTTCGCGCTCGATCCGCTCACCGGCAAGACGCTGTGGGAAGCGCAGCTGGGCCAGGGTGTTGCGACGCCGATCAGCTACGAGCTGGATGGCAAGCAGCACATCGCCGTGATGGCGGGGATCAGCAAGGGCAAGGTCCACGCCTTCGCGCTGCCTTAGGC
>CAYGMD010000370.1:0-1641 GCA_964350785.1 uncultured Acidobacterium sp.
CCCGCCGTACGGCACGCCACGTCCGCCGCAGAGCAACACCGCCGCCATGCTGGGCGGGCCGCGCCCGCTGCCCTCGCAGCCGGTGCGTCCCAGCACGGGCCTGCCGCCGCGTCCCGGCATGCCGGGCATGCGGCCGGGTTTCCGTCCGCAGTATCAACAGCGCCCGACCGGCCGCAGCTCGTCGCAGCGCCGCGAATCGGCGCGGCCGCAGGCGCCGGCGCCGGTCGCCCCGCCCCCGCCGATCACCCGCACCATCACCTTCTCGGAAGGCATGACCGTGAAGGACCTGGCGGATCGTCTCGAGATCCGCGTCAAGGACGCGCTCAAGGCGCTGCTCGACCGCCGGCTGATGATGACCATCAACTCGGCCATCGATCTCGACACCGCGAAGATGCTGGCGGCCAGCTTCGGCGCGGAAATCCAGACCCGCAGTTTCGAGCAGGAAATCATCGAAGAAAGCGACAAGACCGCGAACCCCGAGGACATGGTCACCCGCTGGCCGGTCGTCACGATCATGGGCCACGTCGATCACGGCAAGACCAGCCTGCTCGACGCCATCCGTGAAACGCGCGTCGCCGAGCGCGAAGCCGGCGGCATTACCCAGCACATCGGCGCCTATCTGGTCAGCGCCGGCGAGAAGACCGGCAAGCAGATCGTGTTCCTCGACACGCCCGGCCACTCGGCGTTCACCATGATGCGCGCCCGCGGCGCCAAGGTGACCGACGTCGTGGTGCTGGTGGTGGCCGCCGACGACGGCGTCATGCCGCAGACGCGGGAAGCGATCGACCACGCCAAGGCCGCGAACGTGAAGATCATCGTGGCCGTGAACAAGATCGACAAGCCCGGCGCCAACCCGGAAACGGTCAAGCGCCAGCTCACCGAGCTCGGCCTGATGCCCGAGGATTGGGGCGGCAACACCGTGTTCGTCGAGGTCTCGGCCAAGAAGAAACAGAACCTCGAAGGCCTGCTGGAAATGATCCTGCTGGTCACCGAAATCGACGACCTCAAGGCCAATCCGAAGCGCAGCGCCATCGGCACCGTCCTCGAAACCAAGCTCGATCGCGGCCGCGGCCCCGTGGCCACCGTGCTCGTGCAGGACGGCACCCTGCGCGTCGGCGACAACGTCATTGCCGGTCCCGTGGTCGGCCGCGTCCGCGCGCTGATCGACGACCGCGGCCGCAGCATCAAGGTCGCCGGGCCGTCGACGCCGGTGGAACTGCTCGGCCTCGAGTCGCTGCCCTCACCGGGTGACTCGTTCCAGATGGTGGCCGACCCGGCGAAGGCGCGGCAGATTGCCACCTTCCGCCAGGGCCAGGCCAAGGAGAAGTCGCTCGGCGCCAAGGGCTCGCGCATGACCCTCGAATCGCTGCAGGCCTCGCTGGCCGAAGGCGGCGCGAAGGAACTGGCCCTGATCATCAAGGCCGACGTGCAGGGCTCGGCCGAAGTGCTGGCCGACACGCTGGTCAAGCTGACCGACGACAAGACCAAGATCAAGATCATCCACTCGGGCGTCGGCGCCATCAACGAGTCGGACGTGCTGCTGGCCTCGGCCTCGGGCGCGATCATCATCGGCTTCAAGGTGCGGCCGGACCGCAACGCGGCCGACGTGGCGGAACGCGAGAAGGTCGACATCCGCCACCA
>CAYGMD010000371.1:0-1612 GCA_964350785.1 uncultured Acidobacterium sp.
CATGGGACGCGGCTCCATCATCGTCATCGTCGCGACCGACGCGCCGCTGCTGCCGCATCAGCTCACGCGCATCGCGACGCGCGTGAGCATGGGGCTCGGCCGGCTCGGGAGCTGGGCGGGCAATTCCTCCGGCGACCTGTTCCTCGCGTTTTCGACGGCGAATGCCGGCGCCGCGGGAGCGCAGGGCACGCCGGCGCTGACGATGTTGCCGAACGAGCCGACGCCGTCGTGCTTGGCGATGTTGATGTCCTTGCCGGCGACGCCCATGATCGACAGCGTCTCGCGGTCGGTGTTGGTGGTCAGGTCAGGGCTGATCGGCTGGTACGAGCGGCCGCGGTCCGACGACTTCAGCACCAGGTTGGCGCCGATGTAGATGGTGGCGGGATCGAACGGCGACAACTGCATCGCGGTGTCCCAGTTGAAGCGGTACTGGCCGGAGGTGTCGCCGGGCTTCTGCTCGGCCGGCTCGGGACGCACGGTCTGGCGCTCGTTGGTCAGCCGGTCGGTGCGGCTCATGCGGCCGTCCTGCGACTCGGCATAGACGATGCGCGAGTCGGTGGGGTCCATGAGCGGCTGGAAGCCGTCGCCGCCGCTGATGACATACCAGTGGTCGTTGGTGATGCCGCTGTTGGTGCGCACCGCGCTCGGGCCGCACCAGGTGTTGTTGTCCTGCAGGCCCGTGCACACGTGATACGGCGTCTGCATGTCGAACTCGACGTGGTACGACTGCGCGCCCAGCAGGTTGGGCATCCACACCCAGGTCTGGGAGCGGTCGTGCGAGATCGACAGGCCGCCGTCGTTGCCGATGATCAGGTGGCGCGGGTCCTTCGGGTTGACCCACAGCGCGTGGTGATCCACGTGGATGCGCTCGGCGCCGTCGGCGCGGAACGTACGGCCGCCATCGTCCGAGACGTGCAGCGAGACGCCCGGCACGTAGATGCGCGAGTCGGTCTGCGGGTCGATCTTGATCACGCCAAAGTACATCGGCCGCGGGTTGGTGGCGCTCATCTTCGTCCACGTCGCGCCGGCGTTGTCGGAACGGTAGACGCCGCTCTCGGTCGGGTGCTCGATGCGCGCATAGAGGACGTTGGGGTTGCGGCGGTAAACGTCGAGGCCGATGCGGCCCTTGGCCCCGGCCGGCACGCCGGTCTCGAGCTTGCTCCACGTCTGGCCGGCATCGGTCGACTTCCAGATCGCGCTGCCGGGCCCGCCGCCGTTCATGCCCCACTGCTGGCGCAGGCGTTGATAGGTCGCGGCGTAGAGCGTCTTGTTATTCGAGGGATCCATCACCAGCTCGGTCGCGCCGGTGTGGTCATCCACGTGCAGCACTCGCGTCCAGTTGAGGCCGCCGTCGCTGGTCTTGTAGACCCCGCGTTCGCCGCCCGCGCCCCACAGGTCGCCGAGCGCGGCGACGTAGACCACGTTGAAGTCGATGGGGTCGACAATGACCTTGGCGATTTGCTTGCTGGCGCGCAGGCCCATGTTCTTCCAGCTGCGGCCGCCGTCGGTCGACTTGAACACGCCGTCGCCCCACGACGAGCTCTGGCGGTTGTTGCCCTCGCCCGTGCCGGCCCATATGAGGTTGGCGTCGGTCTGGGCAATGGCGACGGCG
>CAYGMD010000372.1:0-1591 GCA_964350785.1 uncultured Acidobacterium sp.
GCGTGCTGATCGTCGGCGACAGCGGCATCGGCAAGAGCGAGTGCGCGCTCGACCTGGTGGTCCGCGGCCACCGCCTGGTCGCCGACGACACGGTGGAGGTCCGCCGCCGCGCCGAATCGATTGTCATCGGCGCCTGCCCCGAACTGACCCGCCACCACATGGAAGTGCGCGGCCTGGGCCTGATCAACATCCGCGACCTGTTCGGCGTGGCCTCGACCCGCACATCGAAGCGGGTGGAGCTGGTGGTGCAGCTGGATCGCTGGGATCCCGACCGCGAGTACGACCGCCTCGGCCTGGACGATGCGTCGTACGACCTGATCGGGCTGAAGGTGCCGTTGATTCGCATGCCCGTGGCGCCGGGCCGCAACCTCGCCATCCTCGTGGAGGTCGCCGCCCGCAACCAGTTGCTCCGCATGCGCGGCATCAACGCCGCCCGCGAACTGGTCAGGCGCCTGGATGCCGGGTTGTTGAGCACCTCAGCACCTCAGCACGCCAGCACTTCAGCACCCAAGCACCTGGAAGAGGACGACGAGCTGTGAGCAAAGCGCGCCTGCCCATGACTTGGGCCCGGTTCATCGTGCTGACCGGCCTGTCCGGCTCGGGCAAGTCGCAGGCGATTCGCGCCCTCGAGGATCTCGGCTACTACTGCGTCGACAACCTGCCGGTGTCGTTGCTGCCGGTGATGGCCGAGCTCAGCGAGCGCCAGACCGAGCACAACCGCGTCGCCGTCGTGATGGACGTGCGCGAGTCGCGCTTCGTCAGCGACTTCCCGCGCGTGTATCGCCAGCTGAAGACCAACAAGCACCTGCGGACCAAGCTGATCTTCCTGGAGGCCGGCCACGCCGAGCTGGTGCGCCGCTTCAGCGAAACGCGGCGGCCGCACCCGCTGGCGCCCGATCGCCCCATTACCGAGGGCCTGTCGGAAGAGCGCGCCTCGCTGCGCGCCATTCGCGCCCTGGCCGACAAGGTGGTCGACACCTCGAAGCTCAACGTGCACGAGCTGCGCCAGCAGTTGCGCGAGCTGGTCTCGGGCCAGAAGCAGGCCTCGAAGCTGGTGCTGACCTTCCTCAGCTTCGGCTTCCAGAACGGGCCGCCGGCCGAGGCCGACCTGGTGTTCGACGTGCGCTTCCTGAAGAACCCGCACTGGGTGCCGGCGCTCAGGCCGCAGACCGGGCGCGACCCGGCGGTGGCCGCCTACATTCGCCGCCAGCCGACCGCGCGCGCCACCATCCAGCGCCTCTCGGCGCTGCTGCGCTGGATGGTGCCGCTGTACGTCCAGGAAGGGAAGTCGTACCTCACGGTCGCCATCGGCTGCACCGGCGGCCGGCACCGCTCGGTTTACGTCGCCGAAGCACTGAAGCGTGAGTTGTCGGATCTGAAGGGCGTCGCGGCGCGCGTCGCGCACCGCGACCTGGCGAAAGGCACGCGATGATTGGAGTCGTCGTTGTCACGCACGGCCAGTTGGCCGCCGAACTGGTCAACGCCGCGGAAACCATCGTCGGCGACCTGCCGCACTTCGCGGCGGTGTCGATCGGCTGGCACGAGGACGTGCAGGATGCGCGCGAGGCGATTGCCGCCGCGATCGCCCGCG
>CAYGMD010000373.1:0-1586 GCA_964350785.1 uncultured Acidobacterium sp.
CGCGGCATTGCGCGCTCACGTGCAGAACGAACGGTTCGGGATCGTCGCGTCCCTCAGGGGCCTTCCGCTCGGTGTCCGTGACGGGTTGCAGACGTTGTTCGGCAGCCCGACCCTGGACATCGCCGAGCCCTGGGGCGACTTCCAGGCGACCGGTGTCGTGGTCGATGCGGTGCTGCCGACCCGCCGGTTGGTCGCGGCAGGGTGCTCGACCGAATACTGCCTCGTTTACTACCAACGGCGCGGGAACGACCCGACCTGGCACGTTGCGCTGTTTCACTGGACACCGGCAGCCACCCGATTCGAATGGGGAGGCGTCGCACCCGGCGGCCTGGCGAACATCGATGCGGTCCGCAAGGCGATCCTCGCGGGCCGAATCACGGGCCCGGCCAGATCCTGGTGACTGAGGATTCAGGTATTCTCTGCGGCATGATTACCCGCCGCGACTTCGTCAAATCCGCCTCCCTGGCTGCCGCTGCGCCGCTGTCGCTGGCCCAGGCTCCGGCTCCCCAGCGGGCGCCGGCCGTGATGCGCACCGTCCGGCCCGTCGTGATCTCCGATTACTCGGGCTGGGAGTTCAAGAACGGCGGCGCCGAGAACGCCGTGCAGCGCGCCTTCCGGCTGATCACCGAAGGGCAGGACGTGCTCGATGCGCTGATTGCCGGCGTGAACATCCCCGAGCTTGATCCGCTCGAAACCGGGATTGGCTACGGCGCCTTGCCCAACGCGAACGGCGTGATCGAGCTCGACGCGTCGTGCATGCACGGGCCCAAGAAGCGGGCGGGCGCCGTGGCGTGCCTCGAGGGCGTGCGCACGCCGTCGCTGGTGGCCAAGGCGGTGATGGAGTACACCGACCATCACTTGCTGGTCGGCGCGGGCGCGCAGCAGTTCGCGCGCAACATGGGCTTCACGGTCGAGGACGATCTCAACACCGAGACTTCGCGCCGCTTGTGGCGCGAGTGGAAGCGCCGGGTTGATCCCGAGCACTGGCTCGATCCCAATGGCAACGAACGCAAGCCCAAACCGAAACACGAGAAGGACCCCGGCGACGAGGCCGCGTGGCAGGCGCGGGCCATGGCCGCCGGCCGCTCGATGGTGCGCGATGGCCTGATTCCCGAGGGCAGCTTCTGGGGCACGATCAACTGCGACGGCCTCGGCCCGAACGGCGACATTTGCGGCGTCACCACCACCAGCGGCCTGGCCTGGAAGATTCCCGGCCGCACCGGCGATTCGCCCATCCTGGGCGCCGGCCTCTATGTCGACAACGAGGTCGGCGCGGCGGGTTCGACCGGCCGGGGCGAAGCCAACCTCTATAACCTGTCGTCGTTCCTGATCGTCGAGTCGATGCGCCGCGGCATGCCGCCCAAGGACGCCGGCATGGAAGCCTTGAAGCGCATCAAGGCCAACACCATCGAGTCACGGCTGCTCAACTCGAAGGGCAACCCGAACTTCAACATCCGCTTCTTCGCGCTGAACAAGCAGGGGGCGTACGCCGGCGTCTCGATGTATCGCGCCGGCGAGACCAAGTTCGCGGTGTGCACGGAGAACGGCGCGCAGGCGCTGGAGCTCGAACCGCTGCTGCCGGGCGC
>CAYGMD010000374.1:0-1527 GCA_964350785.1 uncultured Acidobacterium sp.
GCTAGGAGCCAGTCCGAGTAATCGTTGTGACGGACACGTTCTCTCGTTCTGCGCGCCGGCAGTCCCTGTTGACAAGCAGATCAATGCTGCGCGCGACCGACTCTGCGTCAGCGGCTGAGATCCCGAGGTGTACCGGCCAGGTGACCCGTCGATCAGCCATAGAGGCGATACAGCTTCAGGATGTTGTGCGTCGTGCAGACCAGCGCCCATTCGCCTTGGACGTTCTCGATGCCCCGCAACAGAAATTGCCGAAAGCCGCGCGCGTGTTTGATCTGCCCAATGACCGGCTCCACGATCGCTTTGCGCCTGGCATAGACGGCCGCGGCCGCTTTGGTCAGCAGCTTGCGAGCCATGCGGTCGACGCGCGTGGCGTGCGTCGGCACCGGCCCCCGCGGACACGGTCCGGGGCGCTCGCCGTGTTTCTGTTTGCGCGTCGAAATGTAGGTGTCGATGGTCGTGTCAGCGATCGCCGCCAGATGCTCGTCCGAGCAGTAGCCGGCGTCAGCGAGCAGTTGCGTCGGTGTGACGCCCGACTGCTCCTCGATGGTCGTGATCATCGGCATCAGCTGTTTCTTGTCGTTCGTCTCCTGCGTCACGGCCTGCCCGATGATCAATTGGTCCTCGTTCACCGCGACCTGCGCGTTGTACGCCTGTACGAAGCCGTCCGGGCCCTTCATGATCCGCGACGCTGGGTCGGTGAAGTTGTACTGGGCCTTCGGATCGGGCTTGGCCGAATCCTCCGGCTCTCCCGCCGCCGCGGCGTCCTCTTTCGCGCGGGCTTTCAGCGCGCGGGTCGCCTCACGAATGCGCTTCAGGCGACTCTCCCGCCGCTGCAACTCCGCCGGCAACTCGTCGCCACGGACGTCGGCGCCATACTCGGCGTCTTCCGCGGCGTCGGTCGCCTCCGCCTGCGCCAGCAACTGCCTGACCTCGTCGCGCAGTTGCCGCGCTTTCTCTTTCATGCGGCCATAGCTCATCGCTTTGTGCTTCGACGCATTCGCCTTCACCTTGGTCCCGTCCAGGGCGATGCGTCCCACCCGCAGCGTGCCCAGCTCGCCCGCCACCCGCAGCACTTGCTCGAAGAAGCCTTCGAGCGCCGCCAGATGCCGTTTGCGGAAATCCGCGATGGTGCGGAAGTCCGGCTCGTTCCCCGCGGCCAGCACCCGAAACGCCACGTCTTCGATCAGCCGGCGCTGAATCTTCCGCGACGAGAAGACGCCGACGCAGTAGGCATAGACCAGCACCTTCGTCAACATGACCGGATGATAGGGCGGGTAGCCCCGCTCCTCCTCCTCGTACACCGCGGTGATGGCCGACAGATCCAAGTGATCGATCAGGTCGCCGACGAAGAACGCCAGGTGATTCTCCGGCAGCCAGTCTCGCAGGCTCGGCGGCAGCAGAAGATCCTGCTCGGGCACGTAGGGGCGATACGTTTTGGCCATCGCCCGCAGTGTAGTACTTTTGCCACACCGGCGCGCATCGGAATAATCGACATGTCACAGACGATTACTCGGACACGCTCCTAGT
>CAYGMD010000375.1:0-1500 GCA_964350785.1 uncultured Acidobacterium sp.
GATCATGGCGTGGTTCTCGGACACCTATTCCATGCACGTCGGCCACACCTCGACCGCGGTCGTCACCGGCAAGCCGGTGGAGATGGGCGGTTCGCTCGGCCGGCGCGAGGCGACGGGCCGCGGCGTGATGATCACGGCGCGCGAGTCGGCCAGGCACCTGGGCTTCGAGCTCAAGGGCTCGCGCGTGGCCGTGCAGGGCTTCGGCAACGTCGGCTCGATTGCGGCGGAGCTGCTGGCGCGGCAGGGCGCCAAGATCGTCGGCGTGACCGACTGGAAGGGCGGCGTGCAGAACCCCAAGGGCCTGGATGTCGCCAAGCTGATCGAGCACGTCACGCAACACAAGACCGTTCACGGGTTTGCCGGCGGCGACCCGCTCGCCGCGGCTGATGTCTTCAAGCTCGATTGCGACATCCTCATCCCGGCCGCACTCGAAAACCAGATCACCGACGAGAACGCGAACGACATCAAGGCCAAGCTGATCGTCGAGGGCGCGAACGGCCCGACCACCCCCGACGCGCACAAGCTGCTGCACGAGCGCGGCGTGTTCGTGGTGCCCGACATTCTCGCCAACGCCGGCGGCGTCACCGTCTCGTACTTCGAGTGGGTGCAGGACCGCCACGGTTACTTCTGGACCGAAAAGGAAGTGAACGAGCGGCTCGAGGCCAAGATGGTGGAGGCGTTCGACGTCGTGCTGAAGACGGCGCAGAAGTACAAGGTGGACATGCGCGCGGCCGCCTACATCGTGGCCATCGGCCGCGTCGCGACCGTGACGCGCCTGCGCGGAATGTACGCGTAGTCAGTTGAAAGTGGAAGAGTTGAAAGTTGGTAGTTTCAACTCTTCCACTTTCAACTGTCAGGTTCCAATTCGGAAGGCCACGAGTTCGGTGACGGGTTTGTGGCCTTCGGCGGTGCCGGTGATTTCGAGCAGGTACTGCCCGGGCGCGTAGCTCGCCAGCGGGAGCTCGATCGTGAAGGCCTCCCCTGCCGCCGCCGGCGGCGTCACCGGCACATCCCCCATCTTGTTGCCCTGCTGATTGAGCAGCGCCGCCGTCACGGCCGGCGGCGCCGTGCCGGGCGCACTGGCGCCGAACCGCACCAGCAGGCGATCGGTGCGGCGGAACTCGCGGGTCGCCGACGGCGGCTTCGTCGCGCCACCAGCCAGCGCCGTGAACTCCAGGGTGTTCCTGGCCAACCACACCTTGGGCGTGCCCAGGATCAGCTCGGGCGCGGTCAGGTCCGGCACCAGCAGCTCGCGGTCTTCGGTGTCGAGCATCCCGGTGCCGTCGCCCTCAATCGTGAGCCGCAGATCCAGCTTGCCGGGCTTGGCGTCGAAGCTGACCGCCGCCCCGGCGCCGGCCGGCCCCGGCGTCGCCGGCACCCTGCCGCGATAGACAATGTCGCCGGCGGGCGTCGTCGCCAGCAGGGTGACGCGGCGCGCCTCGTCGCGCCGGGCGCCCGGCGTCGGCGGCAGCGGTTCCCAGAGGAACGTAACCCTGGCCA